>DASRMP010000039.1:0-177074 GCA_035647855.1 Actinomycetaceae bacterium
GCACGAACGTCACATCGGCGAAACCGGGGCGCACGTTCGTCACACGATGGCTGGCGTCCGTCACGATGGCGCAGTGACGTCACTGCGCCATCGTGACGATCGTGCGCCCTCAGCATTGTGCGTGTGACGATCATGCGCCCCGGTGTGACGATCGTGCGCCCCCGTTGCAGGGCCGGGAAGCGGGTGTGACGATCGTGCGCCCCGGTGTGACGATCGTGCGCCCCCGTTGCAGGGCCGGGAAGCGGATGTGACGATCGTGCGCCCTGGAGGAACTCGCCGGGACGGACGCGCACAAGCTCCAATCGGTGAGAGCGACCAGGCGACGTCGTCGAGAAACACCGGTGCCGGACCGGCCGCATGCGAATCGGACCGAAGATCGGCACTGGAGGACAGCAGAACGGAAGGACAGGCCTCGCCAAGCGCCCGGATGACGCGCACACCGTCACAAACCCGCAGACCAACTACCTGACAGCACTACCTGACAGCACCACGCGAAACCCACGCCGAATACTCAGCAGGCTCCCGAAGACCAAGGATCGCCAGACGATGGCGACGGCTGCGGCTGGCGGTTCTACGGCAGGTGGCTCGAGACGATCAGCGTGCCAGGGACGTACGGTGCACGTGCCGCGCTCCACGAACCCCAGACGTGGTGGTTCCCCTGGATCCACTGCGGCTCCAGCATGCGGTCGATGACGAATCCGGCACCGGTCAACCCGGAGACCAGGTCCTCGAACGTGTGCTGGAACTCGGCGTACCGAAGCTCGGTGCCCTCGGCTTCGAGATACGGTACCGAATCGAAATAGGGACGAACCACCCGTAGGTGCTCAGGGTCCGGATCATCCGCGAAGCCCCACCTCATGGGATGCGAGGTCGAGAAGACCCACAGCCCGCCGGGCCGGAGGACTCGCGCGACGTCGTCGAAGATCCGCTCAGGGTCGGGCACGAAGGGGATCGCACCGAACGCGGTGAACACGACATCGAAGGATTCACTCGCGCACGGGAGCTCCCTGGCATCGCCCTGGACGAGTTCGACGGCGAGCCGATGGTCCTCGTTCAGTTGCCGCGCCCGTTCGAGCATCCCCGGAGAGAGATCGAGACCGGTCGCGCGGCCTCCGCGGGAGGCGACCCAACGCGAACCCTGCGCCGCGCCGCAGCCGACTTCAAGAACGTCACGCCCGGCCACGTCACCGAGCAGACCTGCGGCATCTTCGTCCACGCCCTCGGGACACCACAGCAGCCGCACGTCTCCGAGCATCTTGCCGTGCTCCGTCAGGTACTCGTCCGCGTAGCCCGACCAGAAACCGGCGTTGGCGCGCGCGAACTCGTCGCGGTAATCAGGTGTCATGGCGCAAGTCTCTCGGACAACCCGCTTTGCTACAGCTTGTCCCTGGTAGTAGGCTCACCGTTTGGCGACGCCTGCCGTCGCTGACCCTTGTCCATCCACTAGTTTCTGTCCGTATCGGAGCCCCTATTCAATGACCATCACAACGCCCGACCAGGCGAACGTCCCCCAGGTCACCGTCAATGACATCGGCAGCGACGAGGAGATCCTCGCAGCGGTCGACGAGACGATCAAATACTTCAATGACGGGGACATCGTCGAGGGAACCGTCGTCAAAGTCGATCGTGACGAGGTTCTCCTCGACATCGGCTACAAGACAGAGGGTGTCATACTCTCTCGCGAACTGTCGATCAAGCACGATGTGGATCCCGACGATGTCGTAGCCGTCGGTGACCGCATCGAGGCACTCGTCCTCCAGAAGGAGGACAAGGAAGGCCGCCTCCTCCTGTCCAAGAAGCGCGCTCAGTACGAACGCGCCTGGGGCACCATCGAGAAGGTCAAGGAAGAGGACGGGGTCGTCACCGGCACCGTCATCGAGGTCGTCAAGGGCGGCCTCATTCTCGACATCGGCCTGCGCGGCTTCCTTCCCGCCTCCTTGGTGGAGATGCGCCGCGTCCGCGACCTGCAGCCGTACATCGGCAGGCAGCTCGAGGCGAAGATCATCGAACTCGACAAGAACCGCAACAACGTGGTCCTCTCGCGCCGCGCATGGCTTGAGCAGACCCAGTCCGAGGTCAGGTCCACCTTCCTGAACACCCTCCAGAAGGGCCAGGTCCGCACCGGTATCGTCTCCTCGATCGTCAACTTCGGCGCATTTGTCGACCTCGGCGGCGTGGACGGCCTCGTGCACGTCTCGGAGCTCTCCTGGAAGCACATCGATCACCCCTCAGAGGTGGTCGAGGTCGGTCAGGAGGTCACCGTCGAGGTGCTCGACGTCGACATGGACCGTGAGCGCGTCTCGCTGTCCCTCAAGGCGACCCAGGAAGACCCGTGGCAGGCGTTCGCACGCACCCACGCGATCGGCCAGGTCGTCCCCGGCGTCGTTACCAAGCTGGTCCCGTTCGGCGCGTTCGTGCGTGTCGAGGACGGCATCGAAGGCCTCGTTCACATCTCCGAACTGGCGCTGCGCCACGTGGAGGTGCCGGAGCAGATCGTCAAGGTCAACGACCACGTTTTCGTGAAGGTCATCGACATCGACCTCGAGCGTCGCCGCATCTCGCTGTCCATCAAGCAGGCCAACGAGGGCGTCGACCCGAACTCGGACGACTTCGACCCGTCGCTCTACGGCATGGCCGCGGAGTACGACGAGAACGGCAACTACAAGTACCCCGAGGGCTTCGACCCGGAGACCAACGAGTGGATCGAAGGCTTCGAGGCGCAGCGTGAGGCCTGGGAGGCGCAGTACGCGCAGGCCCAGGAGCGCTGGATGGCCCACAAGGCACAGGTTGCCCGTGCGGTGGAGGCCGACTACGCGGACGTCGGCGAAGAGCACAGCCCGTCCGCCTACAGTTCCACCGGCGGTGACGCCGAGGGCACCCTGGCCTCCGACGAGGCCCTTGCCGCCCTTCGTGAGAAGCTCACAGGCCACTGATCGACCTGATCGTCTCCCAGTAGCCAACAGTGAGGCCCGTCCCGTGTGGGACGGGCCTCGCCCATTTTCCAGGCCTACCATGGCAGCATGCGAGTGCTCCTCACCGGGTTCGGCCCATTCCCCGGCATCCCCGAGTCGCTCGTCGCTGCCGTCCGAGTCGCTGCGAGACCGCGCGATCTCGTGCCGCCGGGAGGTGACCTTGCATGAGCGTCACTGTTGGCCTCACGGGCGGGATCGGCTCCGGGAAGTCCACGGTCGCACGCATGCTGGCGGAGCGTGGAGCCATCGTCGTCGACGCCGACAGGATCGCTCGCGAAGTGGTCGCGCCGGGGACCGATGGCCTCGCCGCCGTCGACCGGGAGTTCCCGGGCGTCGTCGTCGACGGCGTGCTCGACCGCGCAGCCCTCGCCGCGCTGGTATTCACGAACCCGGCGGCTCTCGGCAGGCTCGAGGCGATCACGCACCCCCTGATCGACGCCCGGATCAGCGAACTCACCGCTGCGGCCGGGGCTGGGAACGTCGTCGTCGTGGAGGTGCCCTTGCTCGTAGAGAAGGGACGCGAGGGGGTGTACGACGCCGTGGTCGCCGTGGGCGCGGGTGAGGATGTGCGGCGGAAACGGCTGAGGGAGACGCGCGGCATGACCGACGACGACGTCACCGCCCGGCTGGCGAACCAGGCCAGCGACGCGCAACGGCGTGAGATGGCCGACTACTGGATCGAGAACGAGGGGAGTGCGGCGGACTTGGAGCGCGCCGTGGACGAGGTGTGGCGGCGGCTCGCAAGGCTTCCGGCGGATGGGCCGACGAACGGCTGACCGGGAGCGGAACCTGCCTGGAGACGTGAACATCAGTGCGCCGATCTAGTCTGGACGCATGACTCAGCAATCGGTGCGCCGCAGCGTGAAGCCTTTCGAGGTCGTCTCGTCGTTCCGGCCTTCGGGCGATCAGCCGGAGGCGATCCAGGAACTCGCGGACCGGTTGAAGGCGGGGGAGAAGGACATCGTTCTCCTCGGCGCCACCGGCACGGGCAAGTCCGCAACCACTGCCTGGCTGATCGAGAGGATTCAGCGTCCCACGCTCGTGATAGCGCCGAACAAGACCCTCGCGGCACAGCTGGCGAGTGAGTTCCGCGAGTTGATGCCGAACAACGCGGTGGAGTATTTCGTCTCCTACTACGACTACTACCAGCCGGAGGCGTACGTCCCGCAGACGGACACGTACATCGAGAAGGACTCGTCCATCAATGACGAGGTGGAGCGGCTGCGGCACTCGGCCACCAACTCGCTGCTGACGCGGCGGGACGTGGTGGTCGTCGCGTCGGTGTCGTGCATCTACGGCCTCGGCACGCCGCAGGAGTATGTCGATCGGATGGTGCCGCTCGAGGTCGGGATGGAGATCGGGCGGGACCAGTTGCTGCGCAGGTTCGTCGAGATGCAGTACGTCCGCAACGATTTGGCCTTCACCCGCGGCACGTTCCGCGTGCGCGGGGACACGATCGAGATCATTCCTGTCTACGAGGAACTCGCGATCCGGATCGAGATGTTCGGTGACGAGATCGAGGCGCTCTCGCACCTGCATCCTCTGACCGGCAAACCGGTGCGATCGGTGGAACACCTCTACTTGTTCCCGGCCTCGCACTACGTGGCCGGCGCCGAGCGCATGCAGCGGGCCATCAGGTCGATTGAGGAGGAACTGGATGAGCGGCTCGCGCAATTGGACCGCCAGAACAAGCTCCTCGAGAAGCAGCGGTTGCGGATGCGTACAACGTACGACCTGGAGATGTTGCAGCAGATCGGCACATGCTCCGGGATCGAGAACTACTCGCGCCACATCGATGGGCGCGGGCCCGGCACTCCGCCCCACACGCTGCTCGACTATTTCCCGGAGGACTTCCTGCTCGTCATCGACGAGTCGCACGTGACCGTGCCGCAGATCGGCGCCATGTACGAGGGAGACATGTCCCGGAAGCGCACCCTGGTGGACTACGGGTTCCGGCTTCCCTCGGCGCTCGACAACCGGCCGCTCATGTGGGACGAGTTCCTGCAGCGGATCGGTCAGACCGTGTACCTCTCGGCCACGCCCGGGCCGTACGAGCTCTCCCAGTCGGACGGCGTGGTTGAGCAGATCATCCGACCCACTGGTCTCGTGGACCCGAAGGTGGTGGTGAAACCGACCAAAGGCCAGATCGATGATCTGCTCGAGGAGATCCGCGCACGTACGGAACGCAACGAGCGCGTTCTCGTCACCACGCTCACCAAGAAGATGGCAGAGGATCTCACGGACTACCTGCTGGAACGCGGCATCAAGGTGCAGTACCTCCACTCGGACGTCGATACGCTCCGGCGGGTGGAACTCCTGCGCGAGCTACGCCTTGGGCAGAGCGACGTGCTGGTCGGCATCAACCTCCTGCGCGAAGGCCTCGACCTCCCGGAAGTCTCGCTGGTCGCGATCCTGGACGCGGACAAGCAGGGCTTCCTCCGCTCGGCCACGTCGCTCATACAGACCATCGGACGCGCCGCCCGCAACGTCTCGGGTGAGGTTCACATGTACGCGGACTCGGTCACCCCGGCCATGCGTCAAGCCATCGACGAGACGGACCGCCGGCGCGAGAAGCAACTCGCTCATAACAAGGAGCACGGGATTGACCCGACGCCGCTGCGCAAGAGAATCGCCGACGTGACCGACATGCTCGCGCGCGAGGAGATCGACACGCGTGAACTGCTGGAGGGAGGCTATCGGCAACCAGCTGAAGAGCAACTCGCGGAGGTGATCACACTCAGCAGCAGGTTCACCCACGTGGCGGCGCGGGAACTGGCGCAGCTGATCGAGGAACTCTCGGTGCAGATGCGCGGCGCGGCCGAGGAACTGCGGTTCGAGCTCGCCGCGAGGCTGCGGGATGAGATCGCGGACCTGAAAAAGGAGCTTCGTCAGATGCAAGCGACCCTGTAGGAAGGGTGATGCAGACAACTTTCATGCGAAACGTGGCAAGTCAAGGGGAAGTGCGCCGCTAATCTATTGCGGAAAGGTAGTATCCCTTCAGTCGCCAGATCATCCATGGACGGATGAACGGCGAGGTCAGATCGCTCGCAGGACCCCCCTACGAGTGCGATTACAAGGCGGAGGAACATGCTAGGCCACGGCTATTTACCCGTGAACTTCGAGATCGTCGCACTCATCGTGATGGTCGGCATTATCACATTCGACCTCTTGATGGTCCTGCGTCGGCCGCACGTGCCTTCGTTCAAGGAGTGCATCTTCTGGGTCGGTCTCTACGTCTCGCTGGCGCTGATCTTCGGCGTGATCCTCTTCTTGGTCGCGGACCCCGCCCACCAGCAGGACGTGATGGTCGAGTTCTACGCCGGATGGTTGACGGAATACTCGTTGTCGATCGACAACCTGTTCATCTTCATCATCGTGCTGGCGAACTTCCGGGTGCCACCGAAGAACCAGCAGAAGGTTCTCATGCTCGGCATCCTGATCGCACTGATCCTGCGCGCGATCATGATCATCCTCGGCGCCGCCCTCATCAACGAGTTCGCCTGGGTGTTCTACATCTTCGGCGCCTTCCTGATCTACACCGCGATCAAGCTCGTCCTGCCCGAGAAGGACACTGGCGACGAATACGAAGAGGGCAAGTTCATCAGCTTCGCCCGCAAGCGTCTCAACGTGGGCACCGAGTGGGACGAGGGCAAGTGGCGCACTGTTGACGAGAGCGGCAAGAGCATCTGGACCCCGATGATCCTGGTGGTCATCGCGCTTGGTGGTGCGGACCTCATGTTCGCGCTCGACTCGATCCCCGCGATCTTCGGTATCACGCAGGACCCGTTCATCGTCTTCGCGACCAACCTGTTCGCCCTCATGGGCCTGAGGCAGCTCTACTTCCTCCTCGGTGGACTGCTGGACCGCCTGGTCTACCTGCCGTACGGGCTTTCGTTCATCCTCGGCTTCATCGGGGTGAAGCTCATCCTCCACGCGATGCACGAGAACAACCTCCCGTTCATCAACAACGGCCAGCCGATCGAATGGGGACCGTCGATTACGTCGATCCAGTCCCTGCTCGTCATCGTCGTCACTCTGGTCCTCACGACCGTCCTCTCGTTGACCGTTGGGAAGTCGCGCGCCGAAGCCAAGGAAGCGGAAGCCGCCGAGCTTCCGGCGCCTCCGGAGGAAGTCACCGCCGGCGTGAAGTAGGCCCGGATTACCTTTCCGATCGTTTGCCTGGTCTGTCCTTCGTGGGTGGGCCAGGCAATCGCATGTCAGGGCACGCTGCGGCCGCCTGCGGAGTCCGGATGCGACCAATAGCACCTTCGAACAGGTGTACGATTCGTTCGGAAATGGTTAGTATGCCACGGTGAGTGATCGTCTGATTGTCCGTGGTGCACGAGAGCACAACCTCAAGAATGTCTCCCTCGACCTGCCGCGCGAAAAGATGATCGTGTTCACGGGCCTGTCCGGCTCCGGAAAGTCCTCGCTCGCGTTCGACACCATCTTTGCCGAGGGGCAGCGCCGCTACGTGGAATCGCTGTCCTCGTACGCTCGGCAGTTCCTCGGGCAGATGGACAAGCCCCACGTGGACTTCATCGAGGGCCTCTCACCCGCCGTCGCGATCGACCAGAAGGCGTCCAACCGCAACCCGCGCTCGACCGTCGGCACGATCACCGAGGTCTACGACTACCTGCGCCTGCTCTACGGCCGCGCTGGGACACAGACCTGCCCCACCTGTGGGGCCGTGGTCCAGGCACAGACCCCGCAACAGATCGTGGACCAGCTCCTCGAACTCGAGGCGGGTACACGCTTCCAGGTGCTCGCTCCCGTGGTTCGCGGCCGGAAGGGCGAGTACAAGGACCTCTTCAACGAGTTGCAGACCTCGGGATTTGCCCGCGCTCGTGTCGACGGCGAGCTGATCCAACTCTCCTCGCCGCCCACACTGGACAAGAAGCTCAAGCACTCGATCGATGTGGTCGTGGATCGGCTGGTCGTCCGGGACGGGATCAGGCAGCGCCTCACGGACTCGGTCGAGACTGCGCTCCGCCTCGCCGATGGACAGATCGATATCGAACTCGTCGACTTGGACGAGGGCGATCCCGGGCGCATCCAACGGTTCTCGGAGCAACGGTCGTGCCCCAACGGGCACCAGCTCACCCTGGCGGAGATCGAGCCGCGCACGTTTTCCTTCAACGCCCCCTATGGCGCCTGCCCCGAGTGCACGGGTCTTGGCACACGTCTCGAGGTGGACCCGGAACTGGTCGTGCCAGACGAGGAAAGGACGCTCGCCCAGGGCGCGGTCACGGTGTGGCCGGGTGAGGCGTCGCAGTACTACTACCGGCTTATCGGGGCCCTGGCCGAGGACCTGAAGTTCAGCACCGAGGTGCCGTGGCGGGCCCTGCCCGAACGCGCGAAGGAGGCACTCCTCTACGGGCGGGACCACAAAGTGCACGTCTCCTACCGCAACCGGTGGGGCAGGCAACGGAACTACAGCACGGGCTTCGAGGGCGCGATCGCGTACATCAACCGGAAGTATGCGGAGACGGAATCCGATTCATCGCGCGAACGGTACCAGTCCTACATGCGAGAGGTGCCGTGCCCCAGGTGCCACGGTGCGCGGTTGCGCGAGGAAGTGCTTGCGGTCAAGGTCGGTGGGCTGTCGATCGCCGAACTGTCCGACCTCTCAGTGACCGCCGCCAGGGAGTTCCTCGAGAATCTCGAACTCCCACCGCGTGAGTCGGTCATCGCGGATCAAGTACTGCGCGAGATCCTTATCCGGCTCGGTTTCCTGAACGACGTCGGACTCGAGTACCTGACGCTTTCGCGGGCCGCTGGTACGCTCTCCGGCGGTGAGGCCCAGCGGATCCGTCTCGCCACGCAGGTCGGTACCGGCCTGGTCGGCGTCCTCTACGTGCTCGACGAGCCTTCGATCGGCCTCCACCAGCGTGACAACAGGCGCCTCATCGACGCGCTTCTGAGGCTTCGTGATCTCGGTAACACCCTGATCGTCGTCGAGCACGACGAGGAGACCATGAGGTCCGCGGATTGGATCGTGGACATCGGCCCCCTCGCGGGCGAGTCCGGCGGCGAGATCGTCTACCAGGGGCGGTACGAGGGGCTTGTCGAGGCGCCGGGGTCGCTCACGGGGGACTACCTGGCCGGGCGGCGCGAAATCGCGATCCCAGCGCTCCGGCGGCCGAGCGACCCGGAGAAACAAGTGACCGTCATCGGTGCCCGCGAGAACAACCTGAAGGGCATCACGGTGAGTTTCCCGTTGGGTCTCTTCACCGCGGTCACCGGAGTGTCCGGTTCCGGGAAGTCGAGCCTTGTCAACGGTGTCCTTTTCAAGGTGCTGTCACGGGACCTCAACCGGTCGCGGGCGGTCGCGGGTCGCCACAGCACCGTGCGGGGCCTTGAGCACCTCGACAAAGTGGTGCACGTGGACCAGTCGCCAATTGGACGCACGCCGCGCTCGAACCCGGCCACCTACACCGGCGTGTGGGACCACATCCGCTCCCTCTTCTCGGAGACCCAAGAGGCGAAGGTCCGCGGATACGGCCCCGGCCGATTCTCCTTCAACGTCAAGGGCGGACGCTGCGAGGCCTGCAAGGGGGATGGGACTCTCAAGATCGAGATGAACTTCCTCCCCGATGTGTACGTACCCTGCGAGGTCTGTCATGGTGCGCGTTACAACCGGGAGACGCTCGAGGTCCACTACAAGGGCAAGAACGTCGCCGACGTACTCGGGATGCCTATTTCGGAGGCGGCGGAATTCTTCGCCCCTGTCCAGCGGATCGCGCGTCACCTGGACACGCTGGTGTCCGTGGGCCTCGGATATGTGCGCCTCGGGCAGAGCGCGACCACGTTGTCCGGCGGCGAGGCCCAACGCGTCAAGCTGGCGACCGAATTGAAGCGGCGAGCGACCGGCCGCACCGTCTATGTCCTCGACGAACCCACCACGGGGCTCCACTTCGAGGACATCCGAAAGCTGCTGGGGGTTCTCCAAGGCCTGGTGGACAAGGGCAACACCGTAATTGTCATCGAGCACAACCTCGACGTCATCAAGAACGCTGATTGGGTCATCGACCTCGGCCCCGAGGGCGGCGACGGCGGCGGGCATATCGTCGCGGAAGGCACACCCGAGGACGTCGCGCGTGTCCCTGGTTCCTACACCGGGCGCTATCTGGCCCCGGTGCTGGGTGCCGACGAGAGCGTTGCCTATGGCTGACCCCGCGAGCTACCGGCCGCGCAATGTTCCGACCGGGCCCGGCGTCTACCGGTTCCGCGACCCCGAAGGCCGGGTGCTGTACGTCGGCAAGGCCAGGAACCTCCGCGCGCGTCTCTCCAACTACTTCCAGCCGCCCGAGCGACTCCACCCGCGGACCCGTTCGATGGTCGAGGCGGCGAGTTCCGTCCAGTGGACCACGGTCGCCAACGAGGCGGAGGCACTGACCCTCGAGTACACGTGGATCAAGGAGTTCACGCCTCGCTACAACATCGTCTTCCGTGACGACAAGTCCTACCCGTATCTCGCCGTCACCCTCTCCGAGGAGGTTCCCCGCGTGTTCGTGACGCGCGGGACGCACACACGGGGAAATCGGTATTTCGGGCCCTACACGAACGTCGGTGCGCTCCGAGAGACCCTCGATCTCCTGCTACGCGTATTCCCGGTACGTTCGTGCACCGCAGGCGTGTACCGGCGCGCCGCCAACGCGGGGCGGCCGTGTCTGCTCGGGTACATCGACAAGTGCTCTGCGCCGTGCGTGTGCCGCGTCTCGCCCGAGGAACACCGCAGGCTTGCAGAACAACTCTGCGACTTCATGACCGGAGACTCTGCGCCCGTGCTGACACGTCTCGAGCGCGAGATGCGGGAGGCTGCTGCTTCCCACGATTTCGAGACGGCGGCGCGCCGCCGCGACGACCTCGCGGCCATGAATCGCGTTCTGCAGCGTAACGCGGTCGTCCTGCCCGCCGGGACTGATGCGGATGTCTTCGGGCTGGCCACGGACGAGCTCCAGGCCTCCGTGCAGGTCTTCTTCGTTCGCGACGGACGCGTGCGCGGCCAACGGGGCTGGATAACCGACCGAACCGACGACTCATCGTTACCCGAACTTGCCGAGCGGCTGCTCTCCCAGGCATATGGGCCCGCCGCAGAGGGCACGGACACCGAACTGGGTGTGCCACGGGAGGTGCTCGTCCCGGAACTCCCCGCCGATTTCGCTGCCATTTGCGAATGGCTGCGCGCCATCCGAGGCAGCAATGTCGACCTCCGGGTTCCCCGTCGCGGCGACAAGCGTGTCCTCATGGAGACCGTTACCCGCAACGCCGAGGAGGCGCTCGCCGCCGAGAAGCTCCGGCGGGGGAGCGATCTCGCATCACGTTCGCGGGCCATCGAGGAATTGCAGCGCGACCTCGGCCTCGCCGAACCACCCCTCCGGATCGAGTGCTACGACATCTCGCATACCCAGGGCACCCATCAGGTGGGATCGATGGTGGTGTTCGAGGACGCCATCCCCCGCAAGCGCGACTACCGCACTTTCAACATTCGCGGCAGCGACGGCGAGGGCGCCCGCGACGATACGGCCGCCATCGCCGAGGTCCTGCGCCGCCGCTTCGCGCGTGTGCCGGTCACGGCGGCAGCGCCCGAGACGTCCGTGTCCGGCGAAGTCGCCGCAGACGCGACGGAGACGCGCCCGTTCGCCTACGAACCGGGTCTCCTCGTCATCGACGGCGGAGCGCCACAAGTTGATGCAGCGGCTGCGGTCTTGGCGGAGTTGGGTGAGAATGTTCCGGTCATCGGTCTCGCGAAACGCCTCGAGGAGGTCTGGTTCCCGGGCGAAGCCTTCCCCATGATCCTGCCGCGAGGCTCGGAGGGGCTTTTCCTGCTGCAGCGCGTCCGGGACGAGGCCCACCGCTTCGCGATCTCGCGGCACCGCGCGCGCAGGACGAAGGCGATGACCGCCTCGGCATTGGACGAGATCCCGGGCGTCGGGCCGGCACGCGCGAAAGCCCTGTTGCGGCGCTTCGGTTCGCTGAAGCGACTGCGTGCGGCGAGCCCGGAGGAAGTCGCGGAAATCCGCGGCATCGGCCCCGGGCTGGCCGAGCGCATCCTTGCCTCGCTCGGTGGCGGTGAGGCCGCGAAGAGCGGGGCGGAGCCCAACGGGGAATCCTCGCCGTCGGCGAATGGCACGCAACCACGGTGACGGAGCAGGCCGCAATCACTGGAGTGCAGCCGCTGGCGGCAACCGGGCGGGGCCCCGCGAGCCCTGCCGCGTGGCATGCTGGAGCCATGAAAGACATCCCGGACAGCGGCCCTCCGACAGTCCCGGACGGCGTTCCGGTGCGTGACGAGATCACGAAGCCGGTACCCGCCGAGCGACCGGAATTGCTGGTCATCACGGGAATGTCCGGAGCCGGCAAGACACGCGCGGCTTCCGCTCTGGAGGATCTCAGCTGGTATGTAGTGGACAATCTGCCACCACGGCTCCTGGTGACGTTCGCGAGCATGATGCGCTCCGGCGATGCGGCTCCACGCCTCGCGGCCGTCATCGACGTCCGGTCGCGCGAGTACTTCCGGGAGATGGACTCGGTCATTGCGCACATTCGCGGGCTGGGGATGCCGTACCGGATCTTCTTCCTGGACGCGCGTGACGAAGTACTGGTGCGCCGGTACGAGTCGAATCGCCGTCCCCACCCGCTCCAGCAGGGCGGCCGGCTCCTGGACGGCATCAAACGTGAGCGCGCGCTTCTGAAGCCCCTGCGAGATCGCGCCGACGTCGTCATCGACACGACCGAGACCTCGGTGCATGACCTGTCCCGGCGAATCCGGGACTTGGTGTCCGAACCTGCGGACAACCAGTTGCGCCTGACCGTGATGTCGTTCGGTTTCAAGCACGGCCTGCCGTCAGACGCCGACAACGTGGTTGACGTGCGCTTCCTCTCGAATCCCTACTGGGTGAACGAACTGCGGCACCTGACCGGATTGGACCGGGACGTCAGTGACTACGTGCTGGATCTCCCCGGCGCCCGGGACTTCATTGAGGGCTACGTGAGCGCGATGGAACCGGTGCTCGACGGGTATGTGCAGGAACTCAAGCCCTACGTGACCATCGCCGTCGGATGCACGGGCGGCCGGCACAGGTCGGTCGCCATCGCCGAAGAGATGGCAAGGCTGCTGCAGTCGTCGGGCCACCTCGTCCGCGTGGTTCACCGTGACGTAGGGAGGGAATGATGGCGCCGCCCAAGGTGGTCGCCCTCGGCGGCGGCCACGGACTGTCCGCGACTCTGGGAGCGCTGCGGCACCTCACACGCGAGCTGACCGCCGTCGTGACCGTGGCCGACAACGGAGGTTCGTCCGGTCGGCTGCGCAAGGAACTGGACTGCCTTCCCCCGGGTGACCTGCGCATGGCCCTCGCCGCCCTCTGCGACGACACCGAGTGGGGTCACACTTGGCGCGACATTCTCCAGTACCGATTCCGCAGCGACGGCCCCCTTGACTATCACTCGGTCGGCAATCTGCTGATCGTCTCGATCTGGGACCAACTCGGTGATCCCGTCGAGGGCCTGGCCCTCGTGGGAAAGCTGCTGGACGCGCGCGGCACGGTGCTGCCGATGGCGATGGTCCCCCTCGAGATCGCCGCGATCGTCAGGGACGGAGAGGAGAGCAGGGAGGTCCACGGGCAGTACGAGGTGGCAACGACTCCGGGGCGCCTCGAGCACGTGTGGATCGATCCTGCGGATCCGCCGGCGTGCCCACAGGCCGTGGAGGCGGTCATGGACGCGGACGCCATCGTTCTCGGGCCGGGATCGTGGTACACGTCGGTGCTGCCTCACCTTCTCGTTCCCGAGCTGAGTGACGCGATTCACAAGACCAAGGCGCTGCGCATCCTCACCATGAACCTCGTCACGCAGAGTGGCGAGACCGAGGGACTGAGTACCGCGGATCACTTGAAGGTCCTGGAAGAGTACGCGTCCGGCCTCCGATTTGATACGGTGATCGCCGATCCGGTCGCCGTCGACGACGTGGACGCCGTCGACGAGGCGGCCGCCTCGGTCGGTGCACACCTCATGCTCCGCCAAGTGCGGTCGACGAAAGTCCCGGGAACCCATGATCCGCTGCGGCTTGCCGCGGCTTATCGGGACGCTCTCGACCGGTCGTTGTCCATTGTGTGAGGGGAGAGGCCGCTGGTATGTCGCTGACTGCTGAGGTGAAGGACGAACTCGCCCGGATCAAGGTTGACCGGCTCCCCGCCAGGAAGGCGGAAATCGCCGCCACGCTGCGTTTTGCCGGAGGACTGCACATCATCTCGGGACACGTCGTCATCGAGGCAGAGCTCGATACCGGCGTCGCCGCGCGGCGCCTCCGACAGGAGATCGTCGAGGTTTTCGGTCACCGCAGTGAACTCATCGTCGTCTCCGGGGGTGGCCTGAAGCGAGGGAATCGGTACGTGGTGCGCGTGGTTCAGGACGGCGTGGTGCTCGCCCGAAAGACCGGGCTCATCGACGGGCGCGGCCGGCCCGTGCACGGACTGCCGCCCGCAGTCGTGTCGGCGTCACTCCAGGAGGCGGCGGCGGCGTGGCGCGGGGCCTTCCTCGCACACGGCTCGCTCACCGAGCCCGGACGCTCCGGGGCGCTCGAGATCACCTGCCCCGGTCCCGAGGCGGCGCTGGCCCTGGTGGGGGCCGCGCGGAGGCTGGGAGCGACCGCGAAGGCGCGAGAGGTGCGCGGAGTGGACCGGGTCGTCGTCCGCGACGGCGACGCGATCGCCACCCTTCTCACGCGCATGGGAGCGCACGACGCGGTCCTCGAATGGGAGGAACGGCGGGTCCGCCGAGAGGTCCGCGGCACGGCCAACCGTCTGGCCAACTTCGACGATGCCAACCTCCGCCGCTCGGCCCGGGCTGCGGTGGCTGCCGGTGCGCGGGTCAACCGGGCCTTCGAGATCCTCGGAGAGGACCAGATCCCGGAGCACCTGTTGCAGGCAGGCCGACTGCGACTCGAACACAAGCAGTCCTCTCTTGAGGAACTCGGGCAACTCTCGGATCCGGCGCTCACCAAGGACGCGGTCGCCGGGCGAATCCGCCGCCTGCTCGCGATGGCGGACAAGCGGGCCCGCGAACTCGGAATCCCCGACACGTCTTCGGCACTCACCGAGGAAATGCTCGACGACTGAGGGACTTTTCGCTGTCAGCCAAGGTCCCCGATTGGGCCAATCGGCCCCCTTTGTGGGGTGCTCGCGGATGATAGCGTGAGTGTGCCGGTTCGGACACGGAACCCCCAAGGATCCCGCCGCCGCGAGGCAGGCCGCTCAGAACCGGGGGCGCGTAACTGCGCGCTCACTGATACCTTTCGTCGCGCCGACGAGGCGCACATCTGGAGGACTAACGTGACCATTCGCGTCGGCATCAACGGCTTCGGCCGCATCGGCCGGAACTTCACCCGTGGCGTGCTCGAGTCGGGCGCTGACATCGACATCGTTGCCGTCAACGACCTGACTGACAACCAGACCCTTGCCCACCTCCTCAAGTACGACTCGATCCTGGGCGTGCTCCAGGAAGACGTGTCCTACACCGAGGACACCATCACTGTCGGTGACAAGTCGATGAAGGCTTTCGAGGAGCGCGACCCGGCGAATCTGCCCTGGGGCGAGCTCGGCGTGGACATCGTCATCGAGTCCACCGGCCGCTTCACTGACGCCAACGTTGCGAAGGTTCACCTCGAGGCGGGCGCCAAGAAGGTTCTCATCTCGGCTCCGGGCAAGAACGAGGACGCGACCCTCGTCATGGGTGTGAACGAGGGCGACTACGACCCCGAGAAGCACCACATCATCTCGAACGCTTCCTGCACCACGAACTGCCTCGCCCCCGTGGCGAAGGTGCTGAACGACGAATTCGGCATCGTGCGTGGCCTCATGACCACGATCCACGCCTACACGGCAGACCAGAACCTGCAGGACGGCCCGCACCGTGACCTGCGCCGCGCCCGCGCCGCCGCCCTCAACATCGTTCCTACCAAGACCGGTGCCGCGAAGGCCGTCGCACTCGTGATCCCCGACCTCAAGGGCAAGTTCGATGGCTTCGCTCTGCGCGTTCCGATCCCGACCGGCTCCGCGACCGACCTCACGTTCATCGCCGAGAAGGAGATCTCCGTCGAGGCAATCAACGCCGCGATCAAGAAGGCTGCCGAAGGTCCGCTCAAGGGCATCCTCAAGTACACCGAGGACCCGATCGTGTCCGCTGACATCGTGACCGACTCGCACTCGGCGATCTTCGACGCCGGCCTCACCAAGGTCATCGGTGACCAGGCCAAGATCATCGCCTGGTACGACAACGAGTGGGGTTACTCGTGCCGTCTCATCGACCTCACGGTCCTCGTGGGTGAGAAGCTCTAGGAATTGACAGCATTCGTGGGGCGTCCGTGTGCAAGCGCGGACGCCCCACGCTCATGAACGAAAGGATCCCCTTATGAAGACAATCGACTCGCTCGGTGACCTTGGCGGCAAACGCGTTCTGGTCCGCGCGGACTTCAACGTTCCGCTCGACGGCACAACTATCACCGACGACGGGCGCATCCGCGCCGCTCTCCCGACCATCAAGCGTCTTGTGGACGCGGAGGCGAAGGTCATCCTGACCGCGCACCTCGGCCGTCCAAAGGGTGCGCCTGAGGCAAGGTATTCGCTCGCACCGGTCGCCGCTCGCCTTTCCGAGCTGCTCGGTCAGGACGTGAAGCTCGCCGAGGACCTCGTGGGGGACTCCGCGAAGTCGACTGTTGCTGCCATGTCCGACGGCGACGTCGTCATCCTCGAGAACGTCCGCTTCGACCCGCGTGAGACCTCGAAGGACGAGGCCGAGCGCGCCACTCTGGCCGATGAGCTGGCCTCCCTGGCGGACGCCTACGTCTCTGACGGCTTCGGGGTTGTCCACCGCAAGCAGACGTCTGTCTACGACGTTGCACAGCGACTGCCGCACGCTGCGGGCGAACTGGTGTTCAAGGAGGTCGATTCGCTGCAGAAGGCGACCGACAACCCCGAGCGTCCCTACGTCGTCGTCCTCGGCGGCGCGAAGGTCGCGGACAAGCTCGGAGTCATCGAGAATCTCCTGGAGAAGGCCGACGTCCTGCTCATCGGCGGCGGCATGGCCTTCACCTTCCTGAAGTCATTGGGATACGAGGTCGGCGAATCGCTGCTCGATGAGAGCAACGTCGAGACCGTCAAGGGCTACCTGGAGAAGGCGAAGGAGAAGGGGGTCGAACTGCTGCTCCCCGTCGACACCCTGGTCTCGAAGACCTTCGAGGGCGAAGATATCCACGTGGTGCCGTCCAACGAGATTCCCGCCGGCTACCAGGGCCTCGACATCGGCCCCGAGACGCAGAGGACCTTCGCGGACAGGATCGCGAGCGCCAAGACCGTGGTGTGGAACGGACCGATGGGCGTGTTCGAGGACCCGCAGTTCGCTGCCGGGACTCGCGCGATCGCTGCAGCGATGGAGGCCACGGATGCGTACACTGTGGTCGGCGGCGGTGACTCGGCCGCGGCCGTGCGGCAACTCGGATTCGATGAGTCCAAGTTCTCGCACATTTCCACGGGAGGCGGCGCGTCGCTCGAATTCCTCGAGGGTAAGGTCCTTCCCGGTATCGACGTATTGGAGAGCTGAGTCGTGGCGAACCGTATCCCGCTGATGGCGGGCAACTGGAAGATGCACCTCGATCACCTCGAGGCCATCGCCCTGGTGCAGAAGCTTGCGTGGATTCTGAAGGACGCCCATCACGACTACAACGAGGTGGAGGTCGCGGTACTCCCGCCCTTCACCAACATACGGTCCGTCCAGACCCTGGTGGACGGTGACCAGCTCATGATCAAGTACGGCGCACAGGACGTGTCCGTTCATGAGTCGGGTGCCTACACGGGCGAGATCGCCCCGAGGATGCTCGCGAAGCTCGGCTGCTCGTACGCGATCTGCGGGCACTCGGAGCGTCGGAGCTATCACAGTGAGAACGACTGGGTGACGGGCGAGAAAGCCCGCGCCGCGATCAAGCACGGCATCACTCCGATTGCATGCGTGGGGGAGAACCTCGCGATCCGCAAGGAAGGTCGCCAAGTCGAGCGTGTGCTCCACCAGGTGACCGGCGTGCTGGACACGTCGACCCCCGAGCAGGTCTCCAGAATGATTCTTGCCTACGAGCCCGTCTGGGCCATTGGTACGGGCGAGGTCGCAACGCCGGAAGACGCGCAGGAGGTCTGCTCCGCGATTCGGGGGCGGGTTGCCGAGTTGTACAGCCAGGACATCGCGAACAACATGCGGATCCTGTACGGCGGCTCCGTCAAGCCCTCGAACGTGGCGGCGATCATGGCGGAAGAAGACGTTGACGGTGCCCTCGTCGGCGGTGCGGCGCTCACGGCGAATGACTTCGCCGCGATCGTGCGCTACCAGTCGCACGGCGCCTGACGGGTGTCACAAACGATGGCGGCGTGCCGAAAGGTGCGCCGCCATCGGTTATCCTTGAGCAGCAAGCCCCTCGCGAAGGATTGGATTCCATGATCGGCGTACTCAAGATCATTCTCGACATCATCTTGGTCCTGACGTCGATCTTCCTCATCCTCACCGTGCTGATGCACAAGGGAAAGGGAGGCGGACTCTCAGACATGTTCGGCGGAGGCATCTCCACCATCGCCGGCTCATCCGGTGTCGCAGAACGAAACCTGAACCGCATCACGGTTGTCGTGGCCTTGTTCTGGGCCACAGCGATCGTCCTGCTCGGGCTCATCCAAAGATTCCAGTAAGTGACGGCGTCGTCACCCATCTCAGGGAGAAGTAGAAGTGGCCAGCGGTAACGCAATTCGAGGAACCCGAGTCGGTGCGGGGCCGATGGGCGAGGAGGTACGCGGCGAGCTCGCTCCCCGCGTCACGATCTCATTCTGGTGCGCGCAGGGGCACGAGACCCGCCCGTCGTTCTCGATGGAAGCGGCGTCCGAGATTCCGGAGATTTGGGACTGCCCGCGTTGCGGATTGCCTGCCGGGCCGGACAAGGACAACCCGCCCGAGCCGCCCAGGAACGAGCCCTACAAGACACACCTTGCGTACGTGAAGGAGCGCCGGACGGACGAGGATGGCGCGGCATTGCTCGATGAAGCCCTCGCCGCACTGCGGGAGCGCCGCGGAACGCCCGCGTCCTGAGGTCGTCCCGCGGCAGTAGTCCTTGGCGTACGCCGTACGCCTATCGGTCACGCGTGTACGCTGTCCCGCCGCGCGCATCCTTCTATTCGGTACTGACTCCGGCGACGGTGGCGTCGAGCAGCCAAAGCGTGTTGGCGCCGCGAACGCGCGCGACGGGGAGCTTGTCCGGTGAGTCCCCGCCGGCCAGCGCGGCCGCGAGGGCGCCGGCCTTGTCCGGGCCCGCGCTGACGTACCAGAGCTCGTCGGTGTCCTCCAGCTTCTCCCGGGTAAGAGATACCCGCTCCGGCGGTGGCTTCGGGGAGTCGCTGACGGGGACAGCGGCGACTCCGGTGATCTCGATCTCGTCGCGGCCCGGGAAGAGCGAGGCGAGATGCCCGTCCGGCCCGACACCGAGTATGACGATCGCGAAATGGACGTCCGCGACCTGAGCCGCGTACGCGGCCGCCGCCGCGGTCACGTCTTCGACATCTCCCGGCCGTGCGACCTCGTGGACGTTCTCCTCGGGAATCGGGAGATGGTTGATCAGTGCGAGCCGGGCTTGGGACGCGTTGCGGTCGGAGTCGGCGGCGAAACGCTCGTCGCCCCACCACAGATGCACCTGGGACCAGTCGACGGCGTCCACGAGCGGCTCTCCCCGGATCTCGCGGAGCATCTGGATGCCCATCGAACCGCCCGTGAGCGCCACGTTGATGGGCACGTCGAGCGCCTGGCGTTCGATGATCGAGAGCAGAAGCCGGTACCCGGCCGAGCGGGCTGTCAGTTCGAAGCTTGGATGGATAATCACACGATCCACAGTGGGAACCTCTCAATCATCGATCAGGGCTGCTTTCAAGGCCTTCGCGTACACCTCGTCCGCGTCGAGACGCCGCAGGTCTTCCATGAGGCAGTCTGCGAACGTCCGGATCGGCAGATTGCTGTGCTGATCGCGCTTACCCGTGCGGGAGATGGTCACCACCATGGAGCCCTTGGGCCGATCGAGCACCACCTCACCGTCGTCGAGAACCGTTCGTACGGCCTCCATGTGGCCCGAATCGGAGTGAACCGTGGTGACGGGGACGCCCAGCGACTGGCGCAACCAGCCGGCCATGAGGGCGGTGGACGGTCTCCCGAGGTCGCCCTCCACGGCAATGCTGCGAACCTTGTCCGTCATGCCGTCCAGCGCCGAGGCCAGAAGTGCCCGCCACAGCGTGATCCTCGCCCAGGCCAGGTCCGTGTCGCCCGGCTTGTAGTTGGCTGCAAGAGCTCGAAGTGCTGACTTGGAGTCGTCGGAGTTCGTGATGTGGGTGATCCGCCTGCCCGCCATCGCGCCGATGCCCTCCCGGGACGGGTTCTCGGGGTAGCTCCCGAGCCACATCGCGACGATCGGGGTGTCGGGGAGCAGCAACGGAGTGACAAGCGTGTCGAGTTCCCGTGCCGTGGCGCCGTGCGGGCGCAGGACGATCACCTCGGACGCCCCTGCGTCGGCACCGACGCGGATCTCGGCGTCGAGCGAGTCGGGGTCACCGTCACCCGGAGAGTCTCCGGCTGCGGTATCGATGACGACGACGCGTGCCGGGTGTTCCCGAGAGGCCTCGTTGGTCGCGGCGATGGCACGCTCCACGAATTCCGGACCGTGTGCGAGCACGATGAGAGTGACGACCCGGCCCAGGGCGACAACTCCGCCCTCTTCCCGCACCCGAAGCAACTCGCTCATGAGGAACTGGGTGGTGGTGGCTTTCAGTTCGATGCGCATTGGTGTTCCTTCAGGGACGGCGCCACTCGCGCCCGTCGGCGGCGAGCATGCGATCGGCGGATTCGGGGCCCCAGGTGCCAGGGCGGTAGGTCTCGATCGGCTGCTTCTTCCAGTGGTCGAGGATCGGATCGAGGATCTGCCAGGAGAGTTCCACCTCACGCTGCAGCGGGAAAAGCGGGGGATCGCCGAGCAGCACGTCGAGGATGAGCCGCTCGTACGCCTCGGGCGAGTTCTCGGTGAACGCGTGGCCGTAGCCGAAGTCCATCGTGACGTCGCGCACCTCCATGGAGGTGCCGGGGATCTTGGCTCCGAACCGGATCGTGACGCCCTCGTCCGGCTGCACGCGGATCACGAGCGCGTTCTGGCCGAGTTCGGCCGTCTGCGATGACTCGAAGGGCAGGTGCGGCGCGCGCTTGAAGACCACCGCGATCTCCGTGACGCGGCGGCCGAGGCGCTTGCCTGCGCGGAGATAGAACGGCACGTTGGCCCAGCGCCGCGAATCGATGTCGAGCCGCATGGCGGCGTAGGTCTCGGTGACGGACTCCTGCGGGACGCCGTCCTCTTCGAGGTATCCACTCACGTGTTCGCCACCCTGCCAGCCTGAGCCGTACTGGCCACGTGCGGTGTGGAGGTCCAGGTCTTCCGGGATCCTCACGGCGGAGAGGACCTTCACCTTCTCGGTCCGCAGCGAGGCGGCGTCGAAGCTGAACGGCTCTTCCATGGCCGTGAGAGCGAGCAATTGGAGAAGGTGGTTCTGGATGACGTCGCGCGCGGCGCCGATTCCGTCGTAGTAACCGGCACGGGAGCCGATTCCGATGTCCTCGGCCATCGTGATCTGTACGTGGTCGACGTAGTGGGCGTTCCAGACAGGCTCGAACATCTGGTTCGCGAAACGCAGCACCAAGAGGTTCTGGACCGTTTCCTTGCCCAGGTAGTGGTCGATACGGAACACGGACTCCGGTGGGAACACTCGCGAGACGAGTTCGTCCAGTTCCTGCGCCGAGGCGAGGTCATGACCGAAAGGCTTCTCGATGACCACACGCCGGAAGGCGCCCTCAGCCGAACGCGAGAGGCCGGAACGTTCGAGCTGGGCAAGTACCTCGGGGAACGAACTTGGCGGAATAGACAGATAGAAGACGTGGTTTCCGAGCGTCCCTCGCTCGTCATCGAGGGCGGACACGGTACCGGCGAGCCGGTCGAACGCTTCCGGATCACCGAACTCTCCCTGGACGAACTGCAGCCGATTGCAGAGGTGACTCCA
This sequence comes from Actinomycetaceae bacterium, assembly GCA_035647855.1. Taxonomy (GTDB): domain Bacteria; phylum Actinomycetota; class Actinomycetes; order Actinomycetales; family Actinomycetaceae; genus JAAZBW01. Next base: position 22,085 of record DASRMP010000039.1, read on the forward strand.
CGTTCGCTCGTCGAACGGAGTTCGGGCACCGGCGATCACCGCCTTGCGGACGAAGTCCTGGAACTCGTCCAACGTCCAGTTCCGCCGGGCGAACCCGGTCAGGGCGAACTCCGTGGGCAGAAGGCCACGATTCGCGAGGTCGTACATGGCCGGAAGCAGTTTCCGCTTGGAGAGATCGCCGGTCACGCCGAAGAGCACGACCCCAGCGGGGGGAGCGATCCGGGGCAGGCGGCGATCCTCGGGCACGCGCAGAGGATTGGTCACAACGTCCATTATGGTGCGAGTCACAGCTCGCCGCGCCGGAACGCCGCGCCTTGCCAACAGTCGACCACCCGCAGCGGCGGTTCACGGACTACCATCAAACGTGGAATCCGAACGCAAGGAGGCGTCTGTGACCACAACGACCGCGAGCGACATCGACCGGCGGTACCGTTCCGCCGTCGCCGCCCTCGCTCCTGAACGCCGAGTGACAGTCTCGCCTGGAGCACAGCGCAGAATGGACTCCGTCACGTCCCCGCTCACTGGGACCAAGGGCGTTCCCGTGCCGGTGTGCACTCCCGACGACGTAGGATCCGCCTTGGAGCGCGCCCGCTCCGCTCAGGCGGCCTGGGAGGCGGCCGGAGTCAGATACCGCACGGAGGTGCTCCTCCGCCTTCATGATCTCGTGTGGCGATTCCAGAACTCCCTTCTCGACCTCATCCAGTGGGAGAACGGGAAGACCCGCTCGGACGCGTTCGAGGAGGTCTCCGACGTTGCCCTGACGGCAAGCTTCTATGCCCGGAACGCGGAGCGGATGCTGCGGACGAGACGCCACGCCGGTGCGATTCCCGTCCTGACGAGCGTGACGGAGCGTCGCATCGCCAAGGGCATCGTGGCGGTCATCTCCCCCTGGAACTATCCCTTCACGCTCGCGGCATCCGATGCCCTTGCGGCCCTCGTCGCGGGTAACGCGGTCGTACTGAAGCCGGACAGGCTCACGCCGGTGACTGCCCTCGCTGTGGCCGAACTGTTCTGGGAGGCGGGGGTGCCGCGAGATGTCTTCCAGGTGGTGACCGGCTCAGGCGCCGAACTCGGCGGGCCGCTGATCGCCGGTTCCGACTACCTCATGTTCACCGGATCAACGGCGACGGGCCGAATTGTTGCGTCGCAGGCGGGGGAGAGTCTCATCGGGTTCTCGGCCGAACTCGGGGGAAAGAACCCGCTGATCGTCTGCGACGATGCGAACCTCCCGCGCGCCGTCCGTTCGGCCATGAACGGCTGCTTCTCGAACTCCGGCCAGCTCTGCATCTCCTTCGAACGCATTTACGTGCACACCGACATCTGGGAGGAGTTTGTGCCGGCGTTCGTATCCGCCGTCGAGAAGATGAGGGTGGCGGCGTCACTGGATTGGAACGCCGATATGGGTCCGCTTGCGAGCCTTTCCCAGCTCGAGACCGTGCAGAGCCATGTCGACGACGCCGTCGCTCGCGGCGCGCGCATTGTGACGGGCGGGCGAACCCTGCCTGACGTGTCCCCGACGGCGTATGCGCCGACCGTGCTGACGGACGTTCCGCCCGAGGCTGCCGTGTATGCCCAGGAGACATTCGGTCCTGTCGTGTCGCTGTACCGGGTCGACGACGACGATGAGGCCGTCCGGCGCGCGAACGACTCCGACTATGGACTGAATGGCGCAGTGTGGTCCCAGAATGTCGCCCGAGGGCGTGCAATAGCGGAGAGAATCCAGTGCGGCACCGTCAGCGTGAACGAGGCGTACACGGCCGCATGGGCGTCCACCGCAGCTCCGATGGGCGGTATGAAATCGTCCGGGGTCGGCCGCCGGCACGGCGTCGAGGGCCTGACGAAATACACGGAACCCCAGGCGATCGTGGTGCAACGACTGCTGAGTATCGCCGCACCTCCGGGAGTCTCGGAACAGATGTGGGCGAAAGCGATGCAGGGTTACATCGTGGCACGGCGCAGATTGGGGTTGTGAGGGCATGAGGAAGACGTGGAGGGAGCGGACGGAGTTGCGTGGCGCCGTCGTGCTGATCACCGGCAGCGGCTCGGGCATCGGGGAACTGATGGCGGTAGGCGCTGCCCGCCGTGGCGCGCGCGCCGTGATCCTGTGGGACATCGACGAAGCAGCGATGGGCAGGGTGGCGGACCGGGTGGCGGCGTTGGGCGTGCAGGCGGTGCCGATGCCCGTGGACGTGCGGGACCCGGAGATGGTCACCGGCGCGGCGGCGAGAGTCATCGAGGAGTTCGGCTCGCTCGATGTGCTGATCAACAACGCCGGCGTCGTCTCCGGCAAGTACCTCCTCGAGCTGAGCGAGGACGAGATCGAGCGGACCTTCGAGGTCAACGTGCTCGCGCACTACCGCACGGTGCGGGCATTCCTGCCTGCCATGCTGGAACGGGACCGGGGCCTCATCGTGACGGTCTCGTCTGCGGGCGGACTCGTCGGTGTGCCGCGGATGACCGACTACTGCGGGTCGAAATTCGCGGCGGTCGGCTTCGCGGAGTCGATGCGAGTGGAGCTTCGCCGCCGGGGGTCGAACGTGGGGACGTTGCTCGTGTGTCCGTACTTCATCGGAACGGGCATGTTCGAGGGCGTCGCCACCCGCGTACCGGTGTTGCTGCCGATAATGCGGCCGCAGGACGTCGCCGAGCGGACGCTCGACTCGATCGAGTCGAGGCGCCAGCGCCTGGTCATTCCCCCTTTCGCGCAGGTAATCCTGCACATCAAGGGCCTCCCGGTTCCCGTCGTCGATGCGCTGACGGAACTGTTCGGCATCAACGCCACCATGGACCGTTTTCAGGGCCGGAAGCCGTCCGCCAGGCCGCGCTCTTCGCAGCAGCGGCCGGACCTCCGCCGGTCTCACTGAACGAGGAAGCGGCCCGGAGTCCCCACCGGACTCCGGGCCGCCGTCTCATCCCCTGGGGGACAGGAAGGTCAGCCGTTCAGCGCTGTTGTCACGCTCTCGAGCAGTTCTTCCCAGCTCTGCTCGAACTTGACGACGCCCTCGTCCTCGAGCAGTTGGGCGACATCGGCGAAGTCGACGCCAACGGCGGCGAGGTCGTCCATGACCTTGTGGGCGTCCTCGTACATCGTGGAGACGGTGTCACCCTTGACCTCGAGGTGGTCTGCGGATGCCAGCAGAGTGGCCTCCGGCATGGTGTTGACGACGTTCTCGGTCACGAGGTCCGCGACATACATGGTGTCCGGGTAGTCCGGGTTCTTCACGCCGGTGGAGGCCCAAAGCACGCGCTGCTTGTTCGCGCCCGGGAGAGCGTTGAAGCGCTCGGACGAGAAGATCTCTTCGTAGGCCTCATAGGCGAGGCGGCCGTTGGCCACCGCTGCCTTGCCCCTGAGCGCGAGCGCCTCGGGGGTCCCGATCGCCTCGAGGCGCTTGTCAACCTCGGTGTCGATGCGGGAGATGAAGAACGACGCCACGGAGTGGATGCCGGAGATGTCGATGCCGTTGGCGTGCGCCTTCTCCAGGCCGTCGATGTACGCATCCGCCACAGCGCGGTAGCGGTCGATCGAGAAGATCAGCGTGACGTTCACGCTGATGCCCTCGGAGACCACGGTGGTGATGGCCGGCAGGCCTTCAACGGTCGCGGGAATCTTGATGAGGCAGTTCGGGCGGTTGACGGTCTCCCACAGCATGCGCGCCTGCTCGATCGTCACCTCGGTCTCGCGGGCGAGACGGGGGTCGACCTCGATGGACACCCGGCCGTCCTGGCCGGTCGCGTCGTAGATCGGGCGGAGGATGTCGCACGCGTTCCGGACGTCGTCAGTGGTGGCCGCGACGACCGCGTCGTCGAGGGAGGTGTTCTTGGCGGCAAGTTCACCCATCTGTTCGGCGTAGTCGGCGCCCTTCGAGAGGGCGTTCGCGAAGATCGTCGGGTTGGTGGTGACGCCCACAACCGAACGGTTCGCGATGTCCTCGGCGAGCTTGCCGGACGCGATCGCGCCACGCGAGAGGTCATCAAGCCAGATCGATACGCCGGCGTCGGAGAGTTGCTTCAGGTTTTCGGACACTTTTCTTTACTCCTGGTCAGTGTTGATAGTTGTCGGTCAGGAACGTGCTGCTTCGAGGCCGGCGTCCGAGAGGGACTCCTTGGCCGCCGCCGCGACTGCTTCCGCGGTCACGCCGTACTTCTCCATGAGGAACGCGCCATCGGCGGAGGCTCCGAAGTGGTCGATGCCGACCGAACGGCCGGCACTGCCGACGATTCCGGCCCACCCGAAGGTCGCACCGGCCTCGACGGACACGCGCGCCTTGACAGCGGACGGGAGCACGGACTCACGGTACTCGTCGTCCTGCTCGGCGAACCACTCGAGGCACGGAGCCGAGACCACGCGGGCCTTCACGCCGTCAGCGGCGAGCAGGTCGCGGGCAGCCACGGCCAGCTGGACCTCGGAGCCCGTGCCGATGAGGATCACGTCCGGCGTGCCGTCGGTGTCCGCGAGCACGTATGCGCCGCGGAGCACGCCATCGGCCGCGCCCAGTCCCTCACCCTCGCGGTCAAAGACCGGCAGGTTCTGGCGGGACAGAATGAGGCCGGCGGGCCCGCCGGAGCGCTCGAGGAGGCCCCGCCACGCGTACGAGGTCTCGTTCGCGTCCCCGGGGCGCACGATCGCAAGGTTCGGGATCGCGCGGTAGGACCACAGGTGCTCGATCGGCTGGTGTGTGGGGCCGTCCTCGCCGACGCCCACCGAGTCGTGGGTCCACACGTAGATCGAGGGGATGCCCATGACGGCGGCGAGGCGAACGGCGCCGCGCATGTAGTCCGCGAACACGAAGAACGTGGCGCCGTACGGGCGGGTGAGGCCGTGCAGCACGATGCCGTTGACGATCGCGCCCATGCCGTGCTCACGGATACCGAAGTGCAGCGTGCGGCCGTACTTGTGTCCCCTGAACATCTCGGACTGACGGTCCTCGGGCAGGAACGACGGCTCGCCCTTCATGGTCGTGTTGTTCGAGCCGGCGAGATCGGCGGAGCCGCCCCACAGTTCGGGCATGACACCGGCGAGTGCGTTGAGCACGGAGCCCGACGCGGCGCGGGTCGCGATTGCCTTCTCCGGGGAGAACACCGGCAGGGCGTCGTTGAAGCCCTCGGGCAGCTTCCCGGCCTGGATGCGGTCGAGCAGTTCGGCACGCTCGCCATTGGTCTCGCGCCACTTGGCCATCTTGGCGTCGAAGACCTCCTTGGCGGCGGCGGCGCGGTCTGCCGAGCCCTTCCGCGTGTACTCGATGACCTCGTCCGCCATCTGGAAGTTCTGATCAGGGTCGAGACCGAGGATCTCCTTGAGCCCGCGGATCTCTTCGACACCGAGTGCCGATCCGTGCGCGGCGCCCGTGTCCTGCTTGGTCGGGGACGGCCACGCCATGATGGTGGTCAGGCGGATGATCGAGGGTTTGTCGGTGACTGCCTGCGCGGCGAGGATCGCGTCATAGAGAGCCTTGGGGTCTTCCTCATAGCCGGTGAAGCCGTTGGTCCAGTCGACGTGCTGAGTGTGCCAGCCGTAGGCCTCGTAGCGCTTCTCCACGTCCTCGCTGAAGGCGATGACCGTATCGTCCTCGATCGAGATGCGGTTGTCATCGAAGATCAGGATCAGGTTGCCCAGCCGCTGCGTTCCCGCGAGTGACGAGGCCTCCGAGGTCACGCCCTCCTCAATGCATCCCTCTCCGGCGACGACGTAGATGAAGTGGTCGAAGGCGGACTCGCCCTCAGCGGCGTCCGGGTCGAAAAGCCCGCGCTCGCGGCGAGCCGCCATCGCCATACCCACGGCGGAGGCAAGACCCTGGCCCAGCGGGCCGGTCGTCATCTCAACGCCTTCGGTCTCGCGGTACTCCGGGTGGCCCGGCGTCTTCGAGTGGAACGTGCGCAGCTGCTTCAGATCGTCCAGTTCGAGGCCGTAGCCCGCCAGATACAGCTGGTTGTACAGGGTGAGAGAGGAGTGTCCGAGCGAAAGCACGAACCGGTCGCGGCCCAGCCAGTCCGGATCGGCAGGGTCATGTTGCATGACCTTCTGGAACAGGGTGTACGCAACCGGCGCAAGCGAGATCGCCGTGCCCGGGTGGCCATTTCCGACCTTCTGGACTGCGTCCGCTGCGAGCGCGCGGGTGGTGTCCACCGCACGCTGGTCGAGATCGTTCCATTCGAACTGCTGGCTCATGCCGCAAACCTTCCACTCATTGGCTTCGATGCCGTTCCGCTACGTGCGGCGGTTCAAGTCGAGACTAGTGTGATCCTTCCCTCGCTCGGGACCCGATCGCCACCTGTTGCCAGCCCCAGGGTCGATCCTCCGGGTGCTGCGCCTCAAGAGGATTTTATGTCAGGGATACGTAGAATGGGAGGGCTTCTCACGGGAGGAGGGTCCCATTACCCGCTGGACAGTCCGTAGCTCGCCCGTCGCGCCGAATTCCCTGACCACGGCACGGCCCGCGGCGGCTCGCACCGCGAGGGAAAAGGCCCGTGGCTATGTCGAGTTGATGAAGCTGCGCATCATCGAGTTGCTGCTGATCACGACAGTGCCGACGATGGTCCTCGCCGAACGTGGCTGGCCCGGCTGGGGCCTCGTTGCGTCGACCCTGGTGGGCGGGACGCTCGCCGCAGGCGCCGCGAACGCGTGGAACATGATCTGCGATCGCGATATCGACGCCGTCATGAACCGCACGAAGAACCGGCCACTCGTCACCGGAGTCGTCTCGGTGCGGGGCGCGATCGTATTCAGTTCGTTCCTGACCGTGGGCTCACTCCTCTGGTTCGGGCTGCTCATCAACTGGATGACCGCCCTGTTCGCGCTGCTGGCGATGCTCATTTATGTCGTCGGCTACACGATGATCCTGAAACGGCGGACTCCTCAGAACATCGTCTGGGGCGGGATCGCCGGCTGCATGCCAGTGCTCATCGGATGGTCGGCGGTCACGGGCTCGCTCGACTGGCCGCCACTTCTCCTCTTCCTGGTCGTGTTCTTCTGGACTCCGCCGCACTACTGGCCGCTGTCCATCAAGTTCAAGAAGGACTACGCGAGGGCGGGAGTCCCGATGGCTCCAGTGGTGCAGGAGAACACGACGGTCGCGTGGCACATGATCGTCCACTCCGCAGCCATGGTGGCCAGCACACTGATCCTCATCCCGGTCGCTCCGATGGGCTGGATCTACTCCGCCGCAGCGGTAGTGGCAGGGGCATGGTTCCTCGGTCTCGTGGTGCGGCTATACATGCGGGCACGCCACCCGGAGAAGGGCCCGCTCGCCGCGATGAAGGTCTTCCACGGATCCATCTACTACCTGTCGATCGTGTTCCTCGCGGTTGGCATCGACCCGTTCGGGCCCCAGTTCCTGCTGTGACAATCGAACGCCTGACCGCCGACTACCTCGCCCACCTCGCGATCGAGCGTGGAGCATCGTCGAACACGGTGGCGGCGTACCGGCGCGATCTGGCCCGCTACGGCGAGTTCCTCGCCGCGCGCGGCCTGACACGCCTCGGCGCCGTCGGGGAGGCCGACGTCCGCGAGTGCCTGTTGGCGGCGCGAAGCGGCGACGACGGCGGACGGCCACTCGCGGCATCGTCCGCCGGCAGGATGGTCGCGTCAATCAGGGGACTGCACAAGTTCGCGCTGGCCGAGGGCTCGGTGGATTCCGACGTCGCCGCCGCCGTCACGCCCCCGGCCGCCAGGAAATCGCTCCCGCAGGTCCTGTCGATCTCGCAGGTCGAGGACCTGCTCGGAGCCGTCTCCGGCGAGGAGCCGGGGGACCTCCGCGATCGCGCGCTCCTCGAGTTGCTGTACGGCACGGGCGCGCGCATCTCGGAGGCGGTCGGCCTCGCTGCCGATGACATCGAAGCCGAGACGCGCTCCGTACGTCTCTTCGGCAAAGGCTCGAAGGTGCGTGTGGTCCCGATCGGGAGTCTCGCAATCGAGGCCCTGGACGCGTACACCGTACGCGCCCGGCCTGCGTTCGCAGCGAAGGGCCGCGGGACGCCGGTACTCTTCTTGAACTCGCTCGGGCGGCCCCTCTCGCGGCAGAGCGCGTGGGCGATCCTGCGGAAGGCGGCCGTGAAGGCGGGGATCGAGCAGGAGATCTCGCCACACACGTTGCGGCACTCTTTCGCGACCCATCTGCTGCAAGGTGGTGCGGACGTCCGCGTGGTGCAGGAACTGCTCGGACACGCGTCCGTCACGACCACGCAGATCTACACCCACGTCACGATCGACTCGCTCCGTGAGACCTATGCGATGGCACACCCGCGGGCGCGCTGACGGCGCGAGCGGAGCCGGGTCGCGCGGTCAACCTAGGATGGCCGAGTGACCCTGTTCGACGCCGCCGCCACCTCCGGGCATGGGATCCCCGAGCTTCCAGGTGCTCCGCTTGCGGTGCGGATGCGGCCGCGCACGCTCGACGAACTCGTCGGTCAGGACCATCTGCTCTCTCCGGGCTCGCCGCTGCGAAGGCTGGTGGAGGACTCCTCTCCGCCGTCGTCGGTGATTCTGTGGGGGCCGCCCGGGACGGGCAAGACGACGATCGCGTACCTGGTGGCCCGGACGAGTGGCCGCACGTTCGTCGAGGTCTCGGCGGTCTCGGCGGGAGTGAAGGAGGTCCGCGAACTGATCGCCCAGGCCAAGCGGCAACTGGTACTCACGGGCGCACAGACGGTCTTGTTCATCGATGAGGTGCACCGCTTCTCGAAGGCGCAGCAGGACGTGCTGCTGCCCGCCGTGGAGAACCGTGTCGTCATCCTGGTCGCGGCGACCACAGAGAACCCGCACTTCTCGGTCATCTCGCCGCTGCTCTCGCGCTCGCTGCTGCTCACCCTGAAACCGCTCGAAGGGCACGCGCTTCGCGCGGTGGTCGAGCGGGCGGTGGCGGACGAACGCGGCCTGGGCGGTGCCGTGGAGGTTGAGGACGCCGCCGCCGAACATATCGTCAGGCTCTCCGGGTCGGACGCGCGGAAGGCTCTCACAATCCTGGAGGCAGCGGCCGAAGCGGCCAGTGACACAGCCAACGGCGCAGAGGGCGAGACGCCTGCCGTCACGCTCGAGACCGTCGAGGGAGCGGTCGACGTCGCCGCCGTGCGCTATGACCGTGCCGGCGATCAGCACTATGACGTGATTTCCGCGTTCATCAAGTCGATGCGGGGGAGCGACGTGGACGCCGCGCTTCATTACCTCGCACGCATGCTGGTGGCAGGTGAGGACCCGCGTTTCGTCGCCCGCCGCATCATGATCGCCGCCGCCGAGGACGTCGGCATGGCGGACCCGTCCGCCCTTCAGACGGCGACGGCGGCGGCGCAGGCGGTGGCGCTGGTCGGGATGCCGGAAGCGCGGATCATCCTTGCTCAGGCCGTGGTTCACATTGCGACGGCACCGAAGTCGAACGCCGCGTACACGGCGATCGACGCCGCGATGGCGGACGTCCGTGCGGGGAAGACGGGGCTGGTTCCCGCGCACCTGAGGGACGCCCACTACTCGGGAGCGGAGAGACTCGGTCACGGCACCGAGTACAAGTACGCGCACAGCGATCCGCGCGGCGTCGTCGAGCAGGAGTACCTCCCGGAAGAGCTCTCAGGGACCGCGTACTACCACCCCACGGACCGCGGTTTCGAGCGCAACATCACGGAGAGACTGGCGCGGATCCGTGGGATCCTCCGTGGCCCTGACCACGACGACGGCGCCGAGGAATAGCCGTGAGGGCAAACTCACAGGGTCGCGGAGCCGTATCCCGGCTGCCGGCCGGCGGGACCAATCAACCGCTGGGGTAGACTTCCCGGGTTGACCGCGCGCACTCGCGCGGCTCCTGGGGCCTCAGCCCGACGCGGATCTGATCCGCCGGACACCCTGGCCGGCCCCACATCGTATCGCCGTCCGGGCGGCGCGATGTGCCACGAACAACAGGAAGAAGCAGCAACAGACTCATGTCCAACAGACGTTCTCGCAATCAGGTTCGCCAGTCCCGCGCCCTCGGCATTCCGCTCACGCCGAAGGCCGTCAAGTACTTTGAGAAGCGCCCGTACGGCCCCGGCGAGCACGGGCGTGCCCGCCGCCGCTCCGAGTCCGACTACGCGGTCCGGCTCAAGGAGAAGCAGCGGCTCCGCGCGCAGTACGGCCTCCGCGAGGCCCAGATGCGCCGCGTCTTCGCCGACGCCAAGAAGGGCCTCGGAGTGACCGGTGAGAACCTGGTCGAACTGCTCGAGATGCGCCTGGACGCCCTCGTGCTGCGCTCCGGCTTCGCCCGCACGATCGCGCAGGCCCGCCAGTTCGTGGTCCACCGCCACATCCTCGTGGACGGCAAGATAGTCGACCGGCCCTCCTTCCGCGTGAAGCCGGGCCAGGTTCTCCAGGTGAAGCCCGCCTCGCAGGTGACGGTTCCGTTCCAGGTTGCCGCTGCCGGCGCCCACCGGGACGTCCTCGGTGACCTGCCCCCGTACCTCGACGTCTCGCTCGAGAAGCTCCGGGCCGAACTCGTGCGCCGCCCGCGCCGCGAGGAGATTCCCGTGATCGTCAACGAACAGCTGGTCGTCGAGCACTACTCGCGCTGACCTCGAAAGCGCTGACGGCCCCGGATTCTGGTGGATCCGGGGCCGCGGTTATCCTTGGAACACCGACCCACTCGCGAACCGAGACGCGCGAGACATTGAGGAACAGAATGAAGACGAGTGAAATCCGCGAGCGCTGGCTGAAGTTCTTCGGCGAACGGGACCACCACGTGGCCCCCTCCGTCTCGCTTGTTTCCCCGGACCCGTCGATCCTCTTCACGATCGCCGGCATGGTTCCCTTCATTCCGTACATCATCGGGACGGAGAAGGCGCCCTGGCCGCGGGTCGCGTCGGTCCAGAAGTGCATTCGCACGAACGACATCGACGAGGTCGGCAAGACCACGCGTCACGGCACGTTCTTCCAGATGGCGGGTAACTTCTCCTTCGGTGACTACTTCAAGGAGAGGGCGATCCAGCTCGCCTGGGATCTGCTGACCCTGCCCATGGACGAGGGAGGGTACGGACTTGACGGCGAGCGCCTCTGGATGACCATCTGGGAGCAGGACCACGTCAGCCACGACTACTGGGTCAACACGATCGGGGTCGACCCGGAGCGCGTCCAGATGCTCCCGTACGAGGAGATCGAGTGGTCCACCGGGCAGCCAGGTCCCGCGGGTTCGTGCTGCGAGATCCACTACGATCGTGGGCCCGAGTACGGGCCGGCGGGTGGGCCCGTGGCCGACAAGCAGGGGGACCGCTACCTCGAGATCTGGAACCTCGTCTTCGACGAGTTCATGCGGGGACCGGGCTCCGGCGCGAACTATGAACTGCTCGGGGAACTCGAGCAGAAGACGGTGGACACGGGCCTCGGAGTGGAGCGCATCGCCTACCTCCTCCAGGGCAAGGAGAACGTCTACGAGATCGACGAGGTCTTCCCCGTCATCGCAAGGGCCGCCGAATTGGCGGGCATCACGTACGGCGCGGGCGGCGACGATGACGTGCGGCTTCGCGTGGTCGGCGACCACGTCCGCAGCGCGCTCATGCTGATCGGCGACGGCGTGCGGCCGGGCAACGATGGCCGCGGCTATGTCCTGCGGCGTATCATCCGCCGCGCCATTCGCTCGATGCGTCTCCTCGGGGTGGACCAGCCCGTGCTGCCGGAACTGTTGCCCCTCTCGATGGAGGCAATGAGCGCCTCCTACCCGGAGGTCAAGGAGGGGTTCGAACGAATCGGCACAGTCGCGTACGCGGAGGAGGACTCCTTCCGGAGGACCCTCACCGCCGGCACGACCATGCTCGACTCGGCGATCGTCCGTGCCCGCGGGGCCGGCGAATCCGTCAGCGGTGCCGAGGCCTTCCGGCTGCACGACACCTACGGCTTCCCCATCGACCTCACTCTCGAGATCGCGGCCGAACAGGGCGTCGAGGTCGACGCCGAGGGCTTCCGCGAGCTGATGTCGGAGCAGAAGGAACGCGCCCGCGCGGACGCGCTCGCCAAGAAGAAGGGCCACGTCGACTCGGCGGCCTTCACGGAATTCCGCAGCAAGATGGGTGGCGACTCGCAGTTCGTCGGCTACACCGATGCGGCGTCCGAGGGCAAGGTCATCGGCATTCTGGTGGACGGCAAGCCGGTTCCTGCTGCGACGGCTCCAGCGGACGTCGAGATCGTGCTCGACCGCACCCCGTTCTATGCGGAGTCGGGCGGTCAACTCGGCGACCAGGGCACCATGCGATTCACAGGTGGCGCGATCGTGGACGTCATCGACACGCAGGCACCCGTCAAGGGTGTCCCCGTTCACCGCGGCACGGTCACCGAGGGCACACTGGTGCTCGACGAGATGGGCGTCGCGGAGATCGATGTCAGCCGGCGCCGTCAGATCGCCCAGGCCCACACCGCGACCCACATGGTCCACCAGGTTCTTCTCGAGACGCTCGGACGCGGCGCGTCGCAGGCCGGCAGCGAGAACTCGCCGTCCCGCATGCGATTCGACTTCCGCCACGGCTCGGGGCTCTCTCGCGGCCAGATGCAGGACATCGAGGGAGAGACCAACCAGCGGCTCGCGCAGAATCTCGCCGTCACCGACTACCAGATGAAGCTCGAGGAAGCTCGCGCGGCCGGCGTCCAGGCGCTGTTCGGCGAGAAGTACGGGAAAATTGTCCGCGTGGTCGATATCGGGGAGGGCTGGTCACGCGAACTCTGTGGTGGCACGCACGTGCCCATGACCGGCAACATAGGGCGTGTCGACGTGCTCGGGGAATCCTCGATCGGATCGGGCGTGCGGCGCATCGAGGCGCTCGTCGGTTCGGGCGCTTACGCCCACCAGGCGAAGGAGTCCGCAATCGTCTCCCAGGTGTCGCAGATGCTGGGCGCGCGGCCGGACGAACTGCCAGGGCGAATCAGCTCGCTCATGGAACGGCTCAAGCAGGTCGAGAAGGAACTGGCCGCCCAGCGGTCCGCGACCCTCTTGGGCCGTGCCGGCGATCTTGCGAACACGGCCGAGAGTCTCGGCAGCCTCAGGACCGTCGTCGAGAACGTCGGGGAGGCCGCTTCGGCCGATGATCTCAGAAGCCTGGCGCTGGACATCCGTGGCCGGCTCGGCGAGTCCGGCGTCGTGGCGCTGATCGGTGTGATGAACGGCCGCCCGATCGTCGCTGTCGCGGCATCGCCCGGAGCACGCACCGAGGGAGTCAGTGCGGGCCGGCTCGTCCGCTCGGCAGCGCGTGCACTCGGCGGCGGCGGTGGCGGGAAGGACGACGTCGCACAGGGCGGTGGCATCGATATCGAGGCAATTCCCGCGGCGCTCGAAGCGCTCACCGCAGAACTGCGTGAGGCCTCGCGAGGGTGACTTTCCGGGAAGGCGCGCGGATCGCCGTCGACGTCGGAGGCACCCGGGTGGGTGTCGCCCGGTCAGATACCGGAGGAGTCCTCGTCCTGCCTGTCGCGACGCTGACGCGCCGGGCAGGGGGAGAAGATGTGGCGCGGATCGCCCGAATGGTCCGGGAATACGACGCCATCGAGGTGATCGTCGGACTGCCGCTCGGCATGTCAGGGCGGGAGGGAGCGTCCGCCCTGGCCGCGCGGCGATATGCTGAGGCGATTGCCCGAGAGGCGGGTGTTCCGGTACGACTCGTCGACGAGCGGCTGAGTTCGGTGAGCGCGCACCAGTTGCTGCGCGATTCGGGGCGCTCCGAGCGGCGCCACCGGCCCGTCGTCGACCAGGTAGCGGCGACCGTTATTCTCGAGCAGGCACTCGAACAGGAGCGACGCACGGGCGAACCACCCGGCGAACTTGTGGCGAAGGAGAACGGATGACTGACCTCTTCGACGTCGGCCCTCCCCACGGCGACGCGCGCTCCGCGCCCCGCACGCGCAGGGACCGCAAGGAGGAACAGGAGCGCACGAACCGGCGGCGCGTACGGCGCAGCCGCACCGTGATCTCCGTTCTGGTGTCGTTGGTGCTGATCGGGGGCGCCGCGTACCTCGCTCTGCCGGCCATCCGGGACATGTTCTCCGGCGGCCCGCCGCCTCCGGACTACGCCGGCCCGGGGGCAGGCTCCGTGATGATCGAGGTACCGGCAGGATCGAGCGGCGCGGCCATCGCGGCACTGCTTTACGAGGCCGACGTCGTCGCCTCCGAAAAGGCGTTCGTCAACGCCTTCAATGAGGACCCCAACGCCACCTCGATCCAGGCGGGGTTCTACAACCTGCAGTTGCAGATGCCTGCCGCCGAGGCCATGGCTGCCCTCCATGACCGGGAGAACCGCGCGGAGGTGTCCATCACCGTGCCAGAAGGTACGCGTGCCGCGAGTGTCTACGAGCGCATCTCGGCGGCTACCGGCATCCCGGTGGAGGATGTCCAGGCGGCTGCCGGTGACACCGCCTCCTTCGGACTTCCGGAAGAAGCCGGGGGGAACGTCGAGGGCTGGCTGGGAGCTCAGACGTACATCCTTCCGCCAACGGCGGATGCCAGGGTCATCCTCAGCGCGATGGTGCAAGAGACGATCGGAACCCTCGAGAGCCTGAACATCCCGAACGAAGAGTGGCAGGACTCCCTGATCAAGGCATCGATCGCACAGAGGGAGGGACAGCCCGAGGACTTCGGCATGGTGGTGCGTGTCATCATGAACAGGGCGGATCCGTCCAATCCGGAGACGGTCGGAATGCTCGGCATGGACTCCACGGTCATCTACGGACTTGGGGCCGACGGAGTGCTCCTCACGAACGAGCAGAAGGCGATCGACACGCCTTTCAACACGTTCATGCATCCCGGCCTGCCGCCGACCCCCATCTGCACACCCTCCGTGGAGGCGATCGCGGCGACCGTCGATCCGCCGGAAGGCCCCTGGAACTACTTCGTCACCGTCAACCTCGATACCGGCGAGACCAAGTTTGCGGCCACGTATGTGGAGTTCCAGACCTACGTCCAGGAGTGGCGGGACTGGCTCGCGGCAAATCCGGACGCGCACCCCGGCACCGCCGAGACCCCCGGAATGGCTCCGGCCGAGGAGCCCTGACGCGTGATGGCACGTGATCGGGCCGTCGCGGCGCTCGGTGCGCTCGTTTTCGGCGCAGGGGGCGGTTTTGCCGGCGCGGGAATCGGGTTCAGTTGGTGGCACGCCGTCGCCGGCGCTCTCCTCGGCGGCGTCCTCGGCCACCTGGCAGTGACGGATGCCGTGAGCCACACGCTGCCCAACCGTGTCCAGTACCCGGCATTTGTGGCGCTTACGGCGTACATCCTGATCGCACGGTTGTTCGGCGTGCACAACTTCTGGTCGGCCCTCGCGGGCGCGGTCGGCGTCGGAATCGTGTTTCTGATCCTGGCCGTCGCAGTGGAGGGCGGCCTGGGCATGGGAGACGTCAAACTGGGCGCCATTCTCGGCCTCTGGACCGGATGGCTGTCCACAAACGGCCCGATCGTGTTCGTGGCCGCAGCGTTCTTGGTGGGAGGTCTCTGGGCGCTGTTCCTCATGGCCACGAAGCGCGCTGACCGTCACTCGCGCATCGCGTTCGGTCCGTTCCTCATCATCGGCGCCGCCATCGCGACCTGGCTGGGCGTCCTCTGAGGCGTTTGCCGTCAAACCCGACTTGGCTCACGTCCGCCGCGCAGGGCTGCCGCTTCGCACCGTCAGCTCCAAGTGGGTTCGGGCACTCTCGTGCGGGGTTCGGGCGGTTCGACGAAGCCTGCGGGCCCTGTTGCCGCGGCTTTCGGCCACTACTGTCGGAGTTTCTACCCTGTGGACCGGCTCCCACCCCATCAAGGGGCAGATTTGGCCCTCTTCTGGCCTGTTCGCGGCCCCTCCGGACCGGCCAATTCGACTACTGTAGGTGGTTGGCTTCTACTGTAGGCGTTAGACACGCGTTAAACGCTTACACTAGAAGCCAAACGCCAACACTAGGTGCTGAACCGCCGGCTCAAGAGGCTCCGCTACCGGTTGAACAGGTTGAAAAGCGCCCCCGGACCGTAGGAAACCAGCACGCGCTGCCGAAACTCCTACAGAAGTCTATGTTTTCCTATCTCGGGAGACCCGTTCTGGGCTGGAAATGGCTGTTTTCGGACCAGAAACGAAACACCGAAGAAAGCGGCTTCCCAGGAATGCGCAACAGGTCCACTGACGGCCGGTCCCTGGTCGCCGGGGAGCTTCGCACTCCCTGTCTCGGGTCATAGGGCAGAATCGACGTCATGTTCACATGGCACACGGCTGGGGAGTCACATGGCCGGGCGCTGGTCGCGCTGGCGGACGGCGTGCCCGCAGGCGTCGCGATCAGTTCCGGCGATCTCCGCAACGCTCTTGCCCGGCGCCGCCTGGGCCACGGGCGGGGCGCCCGGATGAAGTTCGAACAGGACGAGATCGTGATCATTGGCGGCGTCCGGCACGGACGGACCATCGGCGCGCCGGTCGCGGTCACGATCGGCAACTCCGAATGGCCCCGCTGGGAGGACGTGATGTCACCGGACCCCGTGGAGGGCTGGGAGCCGACCGCCTCCGGCCGCGGCGCACCGCTCACGCGCCCGCGGCCCGGCCACGCCGACCTCGCAGGCATGGTCAAGTTCGGGCACGACGACGTCCGCCCGGTCCTCGAGCGCGCTTCCGCCCGGGAGACGGCGGCGCGTGTCGTCATCGGAACGCTCGCGGAGGCGATCCTCCACCAGGTGGCCGGCGTGCGCCTCGTGTCCCACGTCGTCGCCGTCGGATCGGTCGGACTCCCCGACGACGCCGCCCGCCCCGGCCCCGGTGACACCGATGCTCTCGACGCGTCCCATGTCCGCTGCATCGATCCCGAGACCGACGCCGCGTTCGTCGCCGAGATCGACGCGGCGCGCGGTGACGCGGACACTCTCGGCGGCGTTGTCGAAGTGATCGCGTATGGCGTCCCGGTGGGGCTCGGAACCTACACGCGCGCACAGGACCGTCTGGACGCCCGGCTGGCCGGTGCGGTCATGTCGATCCAGGCGGTGAAAGGCGTCGAGATCGGCGACGGCTTCACAACTGCCACGAGGCGTGGCTCCGCCGCGCACGACGAGATCCTGCCCGGCGGGCGCGCGACCAACCGTGCCGGCGGCATCGAGGGTGGAATGTCGAACGGACTGCCTGTAGTCGTGCGGGCCGCCCTGAAACCGATCTCCTCGATCCCGCGTGCGCTGCGGACCGTGGACTCCCGGACAGGCGAGCCGGCCACTGCGATAAACCAGCGCTCGGACACGTGCGCGGTCGCCCCGGCTGCCGTCGTCGCGCAGGCGATGGTGGCGATAGAACTCGCTGCGGCGCTGCTGGAGAAGACCGGGGGCGATTCCGTCGCGGAGGCGCGGCGCAACCTGCTCGCCTATCTCGCGGCCGTGGACGAGCATCTCGCGCCCGCGATCGATCCAGGCGGAGGCGGAGCGAATCAATGAGAGCCCTCGCGCTGATCGGGCCGCCCGGTGCAGGAAAGACGGCAGTGGGCAGGCTCGTGGCAGAGCGGCGGGGTGTGCGGTTCGCGGACCTCGACGAGTCCGTCGCCGCACGGCACGGAGACCTCGACGAGTTCGTGCTCGATAACGGCGCCGCCCTCCTCGCGGAACGAACGCTGGACGTGCTGCGGGACGAGCTTTCCGTCGGCGGTGTCGTCGCGGTGAGCTCGCTCGTGACCGGGGGAGAGGCAGCGTACGCGGTGCTCGTGGGGGCAGACGTCGTGTATCTCGCCTCGGACCTCGCGCACACGTTCGGACGGTCCGGGATGAACGCGCCTCAGCCGCCCTCGATGTTCGGCGCCCGCGCGCGGTGGAAGGAACTCCTCGACGCCCGCGATCCGGGATACCGGCGACTCGCGACCGCCGTCGTGGATGTGGGCGAACTCGACATCGCCGGCGTGGCGGACGCCGTGGAGTCGGCGCTTCACGGGTAGGGCCGCGTGGCGCGGTTCACGCGGCGGCCCCGCCGTCCCGCCGAAGCCGAGTAGGCGCGCTGTACTAGGCTGGGCCGCGGAATCCGCTCGACGACGCAAAGGACGGACCACGTGGCGACCACGAACGACCTCAAGAACGGCATGGTGCTGGTGATCGATGGCCAGCTCTGGCAGGTGGTCGAGTTCCTGCACGTCAAACCCGGCAAGGGCCCTGCATTCGTGCGCACCAAGATCAAGAACGTCCTTTCGGGCAAGACCGTTGACCGCACGTTCAACGCCGGCGTCAGGATCGAGACCACCACGGTCGACCGTCGCGACTACCAGTTCCTCTACCGCGATGGCTCGGACTTCGTGTTCATGGACACGGACACCTACGACCAGCTGATGGTGCCCGAGTCCGTTGTTGGCGACGCCGCGCACTTCCTCGTCGAGGGTAACCAGGCGGTGCTCGCCACGCACGAGGGCCAGGTGCTGTTCGTCGAGTTGGCGGCGTCGGTGATCCTGGAGATCACCTACACCGAGCCCGGCCTGCAGGGCGACCGCTCCTCGGCGGGCACCAAGCCCGCGACCCTCGAGACCGGCTTCGACATCCAGGTCCCTCTCTTCCTCGAGCAGGGCACGAAGGTGCGCGTGGACACGCGCAGCGGCGAGTACCTGGGCCGCGCGAACTGAATGAACTCGTCACCATCCGAGGAGACGGGCGGCGCTCCGGAGACCGCTGCCCGGGCTCCATTCCGTACCACCGCGCGCTCGAAGGCGCGCCGCCGCGCGGTGGACGTTCTCTTCGAGGCCGACCAGCGCGGGCGGTACACGAGTGACCGACTGCGTGAACTGCTGCGCGAGCGGCTGACGGTCACTGCCGCGCAGACCGTGCTGCCGCAGTACTCGGCGGACATCGTCGCGGGCGTGGCCGGCCATCTCGCCGGCATCGACCGCACGATCGCCACCTACCTCCAGGGCTGGACGCTGAACCGTCTCCCGGCCGTCGATCGGGCGATTCTGCGGGCCACCACCTGGGAGTTGCTCTTCAACGACGACGTCGACGACCCCGTGGTCATCACCGAAGCCGTGAATCTCGCCCAGGACCTCTCAACCGATGATTCGCCGGCGTTCATCAACGCGGTGCTCGACCGGCTGCGAATGCTGGCGCCGGTCCTGGTCGCGGAGATCGAGGCCGAGGAGGCTGAGTCGGAGAACACACGCGGCGGGGGTCTCAGCTGACCCAGCGGGGCCTCCCGGGGGCCTAGTATTTCCACCGGCAACATCCTTTAACACCGTCCCGCGAGGCGGAGAAGGAAGAGAAATATGGCTCGCACAGTGCTGACCGAAAGCGAGATCGATCGCTCGCTCACCCGCATCGCGCACGAGATCCTCGAGCGCAACGACGGCTCCGGGGACCTGGTCCTTCTCGGCATCCCCACCAGGGGAGTGCCGCTCGCCGAGCGAATCGGCCGCAAGATCGCAGCCACCGAGGGATTCGTCCCGGTCGGATCCCTCGACATCACCGCCTACCGTGACGACCTGCACGCCCGCCCGCTGCGGACCCTGGGGCGCACCGAGATCCCCAAGGGCGGTATCGACGGCAGGGTTGTGGTGCTCATCGACGACGTGCTGTTCTCCGGCCGCACGATCCGTGCCGCCCTGGACGCCATCGGCGATCACGGCCGGCCGGCGCGTATCCAACTCGCGGTCCTGGTCGACCGCGGCCACCGCGAATTGCCGATCCGCCCGGACTTCGTGGGCAAGAACCTGCCCACCTCGCGCAGCGAACGAGTCACGGTGCTCGTCGCCGAAATCGACGGCGAGGACGCAGTGATCATCGAAGGTCCTGCGGCCGGCGAGGAGGCCTGAGCATGCACCACCTGCTCGCCACCTCGGAACTCTCGCGGGCCGAGGCGCTCGCCATCCTCGACACGGCCGAGGCGATGGCCGAGACCCAGTCGCGGCAGATGAAGAAGCTGCCCACCCTGCGCGGCAAGACGGTCGTGAATCTCTTCTTCGAAGACTCGACCCGCACGCGCATCTCGTTCGAGACGGCCGCGAAGCGGCTCTCCGCCGACGTCATCAACTTCTCCCCGAAGGGCTCCTCCCTTTCGAAGGGTGAATCGCTCAAGGACACCGCCCAGACGCTCGATGCCATGGGCATCGACGCCGTCGTCATCCGTCACAAGGCCTCGGGAGCCCCGTACCGGCTCGCGATGACCGACTGGATCGATGTCCCGATCATCAATGCCGGCGATGGCACCCACCAGCACCCCACCCAGGCGCTGCTGGACGCCTTCACGCTCCGCCGCCACCTCGACGGCGTCGACGGCGGACCCGCTGCGGAGGGGACCACTCTCGACGGTGCCCATGTCGCCATCGTCGGAGACATCCTGCACTCCCGGGTGGTCCGCTCGAACATAGACCTCCTCACGACTCTCGGAGCGAAGGTGACCATCGTGGGGCCGCCGACCCTGATGCCGGTCGGCGTGGAGAACTGGAACGCACAAGTCTCGTACGACCTGGACGGCGTCATCGACGAAGGCCCCGACGCCATCATGATGCTGAGGGTCCAGCTCGAGCGAATGGGCCGTGGCGGGTTCTTCCCCTCCCCGCAGGAGTACACGCGCAACTTCGGGCTCGATCGCGCGCGGGTCGCGCGACTCCCCGAGCACAGCGTCGTGATGCACCCCGGCCCGATGAACCGTGGGCTCGAGATCTCCTCCGCCGCCGCCGACTCCGGCACCGCCGTCATCCTCGAACAAGTCGCCAACGGCGTGTACGTTCGAATGGCAGTCCTTTATCTCTTGCTCGCCTCACAGGAAGGTCTGGACGCGTGACCGCCTACCTGATCACCAATGCCCATCTCTACGGCGAAGACCCCGCCGATCTGCTGCTCGCCGACGGGGTGATCGCCGCCGTCGGGAACGAGGCAGCCGCCGCCGCCGCGGCGCGCGACGACCTCGTCACCGTCCGCGGCGAGGGCCTGGTGGCACTGCCCGGCCTGGTGGACCCGCACACCCACCTGCGCGAACCAGGCCGCGAGGACGCCGAGACCGTCGACACCGGAACGCGTGCCGCTGCACTCGGCGGCTACACGTGTGTCCACGCCATGGCGAACACACTGCCGGTGGCGGACACGGCCGGCGTCGTCGAGCAGGTGGCGCACCTGGGTGAGAAGGCGGGCTGGGTGGACGTCCGACCCGTGGGAGCGGTCAGCGTCGGTCTCCAGGGCGAGCGTCTCGCCGAACTCGGAGCCATGGCCTCATCCGCCGCGCAGGTACGCATGTTCTCCGACGACGGCATGTGCGTCCACGACCCCGTATTGATGCGGCGCGCCCTCGAATACGTGAAGGCCTTCGGCGGGGTCATCGCCCAGCACGCACAGGACCCCCGCCTGACGGAGGACGCCCAGATGCACGAGGGCGACGTCTCGGCCGAACTCGGCCTCACGGGATGGCCTGCGGTTGCCGAGGAATCGATCATCGCGCGCGACGTGCTCCTCGCCGGGCACGTGGGCAGCCGTCTCCACGTGCTGCACCTGTCCACTGCGGGCAGCGTCGACATCGTGAGGTGGGCGAAGGCCAGGGGTATCGCCGTCACCGCAGAAGCGACTCCGCACCACATCCTGCTGACCGACGAGATGGTGCGAACCTACGACCCGATCTTCAAGGTGAACCCTCCGCTGCGCACCCAGCGGGACGTGGACTCCATACGCGCGGCAATCGCCGACGGCACCATCGACGTCATCGGCACCGACCACGCGCCGCACACGGGTGAGGACAAGGACTGCGAATGGGCCGCCGGCGCGAACGGCATGCTCGGACTCGAGACCGCACTCTCCGTGGTCCAGCAGTCACTCGTGGACAGCGGGCTGCTCACATGGCGTGACGTCGCCCGCGTGATGTCCGAGACTCCCGCCCGGATCGGGGGAGTGGCGGACCAGGGCCGCCCGCTCGCGGTCGGTGAACCGGCGAACCTCGTGCTGCTCGATCCGTCGGCGAGTCGTACCATCGATCCGGCGAAGCTCGCCTCGCGATCCAGCAACACGCCCTACGCGGGGATGGAGCTGCCCGGCCGCGTTATCGCCACGTTCTTCCGCGGCCGAGCCACTGTTCTTGACGGCGAACTCCAGGAGGCCAGCGCGTGAGAGATGCCGCCGTCCTCGTCCTCGAGGACGGGTACTTCCAGGTCGGATCGCAGTACGGCGCCGAGGGGCGCACCACCGGGGAGATCGTCTTTGCGACCGGGATGACCGGCTACCAGGAGATGCTCACCGACCCTTCCTACCACCGCCAGATCGTGGTGTTGACGGCGCCGCACATCGGTAACACCGGCGTCAATGACGAGGACAGCGAGTCCGGTCGCATCTGGGTGCGGGGTCTGGTGGTGCGCGACCCTGCTCGGCGCGCATCGAACTGGCGGAGCACCGGTGAACTCGAGGAAGCCCTCGTGAGCGGTGACGTCGTGGGTATCTGCGAGGTTGACACGCGCGCCATCACGCGGCACCTCCGCGAGCGAGGTGTCATGCGCGCGGGTATCTTTTCCGGTTCCGCGCTGCCCGCGGGCGCGGCGGCGGGCTCCCCACAGGCGATCGAGGTGCTCGCCGGCATGGTCCGCGAGACACCTTCCATGGCCGGCGCGCATCTGGCAGGCGAGGTGACCACGCCAGAGAGCTACGTGGTCGAGCCACCCGGCGGCGCCGGCTCGATGGCCACCGTGGTGGCGGTGGACCTCGGGATCAAGTCGCGGACTCCCGAGCTTCTCGCTGCACGCGGGTGCAGGGTTCACGTCGTGCCACATGCGGTGACCCTCGCCGAGATCCTCGCACTGGAGCCGGACGGCGTTTTCTTCTCCAACGGACCGGGCGACCCCGCGGCGGCGGACGGGGAGGTGGAGTTGCTGCGCGGCGTGCTGGCGGAAGGGCTGCCCTTCTTCGGGATCTGCCTCGGGAACCAGCTACTCGGGCGCGCGCTCGGCTACGGCACGTACAAGCTGCCGTTCGGCCACCGGGGCGTCAACCAGCCCGTCCGTGAGGTCGGCCAGGACTCCGTGCAGATCACCACGCACAACCACGGGTTCGCCGTCGACGCACCTCTGGATGGCCCGTCGCGGTCGCCGTTCGACAGCGGGCGGTTCGGCCGAGTCGAGGTCAGCCACGTCTCCCTCAATGACGGGGTGGTCGAGGGCCTGCGGTGCCTCGACATCCCCGCGTTCTCCGTCCAATACCACCCCGAGGCGGCAGCCGGCCCCCACGGCGGCGAGCATCTCTTCGAACGCTTCGTGAACCTCATGATCGCCCGGCGGGAGAAGAAGAACGCCGCGAAGGAGAACGACTGATGCCCAAGCGCACCGACATCGGATCGGTCCTGGTGATCGGCTCCGGCCCCATCGTGATCGGCCAGGCGGCCGAGTTCGACTACTCGGGCACCCAGGCGTGCCGCGTGCTGCGGCAGGAGGGCCTCCGGGTCATCCTCGTCAACTCGAACCCGGCCACGATCATGACGGACCCTGACATCGCGGACGCGACCTACGTGGAGCCCATCACGCCCGAAGTGGTGACGGCGATCATCGCCAAGGAGCGCCCGGACGCGCTGCTCCCGACCCTCGGCGGCCAGACCGCCCTCAACACGGCTGTCGCGCTCGCGGACTCCGGCGTGTTGGAGCAGTACGGCGTCGAACTGATCGGCGCGCGCGTGGACGCCATCAAGGCCGGCGAGGACCGTGACGAGTTCAAGAAGGTTGTGGAGCGGTGCGGCGCGGCCTCCGCTCGCTCTGTCATCTGCCACACCATGGAGGAGTGCCACGAGGGAGCCGCCGAACTCGGGTATCCGCTCGTGGTGCGGCCCTCCTTCACGATGGGCGGTCTCGGCTCCGGTCTGGCATGGAACCCGACGGACCTCGAGCGGATCGCCGGCGCGGGCCTCCACTTCTCGCCCACTACCGAGGTCCTCCTCGAGGAGTCGATCCTCGGGTGGAAGGAAGTTGAGCTCGAACTCATGCGCGACCGCGCGGACAACGTCGTCGTGGTGTGCGGGATCGAGAACGTGGACCCGATGGGCGTGCACACGGGGGATTCGGTCACGGTCGCGCCCACGCTCACGCTCACGGACCGTGAGTTCCAGAACCTCCGCAACATCGGCATCGCCGTGATCCGCGAGGTGGGCGTGGACACCGGCGGGTGCAACATCCAGTTCGCCATCCACCCGGAGGACGGGCGGGTGATCGTGGTCGAGATGAACCCACGGGTTTCGCGGTCCTCGGCGCTCGCCTCCAAGGCGTCCGGCTTCCCGATCGCGAAGATCGCCGCACGCCTCGCTATCGGGTACACCCTGGACGAGATCCCGAACGACATCACGCGCACCACTCCCGCCTCGTTCGAGCCGGCGCTCGACTACGTGGTGGCCAAGGTGCCGCGGTTCGCGTTCGAGAAGTTCCGTGCGGCGGACCCGCGGCTCACCACGACCATGAAGTCCGTTGGCGAGGCGATGGCGCTCGGCCGCAACTTCACTGAGGCGCTCGGCAAGGCCATGCGCTCCATTGACCGGCGCGGCGCCGAGTTCCACTGGCGCGGCGATCCGCCCGAGGGGGAGGAACTCCGTCGGCTCGTCGACTCCACCCGCATCCCCACCGAGGGACGGCTCGTGGACGTCCAGCAGGCGCTCCGCGCGGGCGCCGCCATCGAGACGCTGCACGAGACGACCGCGATCGACCCCTGGTTCCTCGATCAGGTTGCCCTCGTCAACGAGGTCGCCGACGACGTCGCCGCCGCCCACGCACTCACCCCGGAGGTGCTGCAGGGGGCCAAGCGCCACGGGCTCTCCGACGCCCAGATCGCCGAGATCCGCGGCCTGTCCGAGGACGCCGTCCGTGAGATCCGGCGTGCATACGGCATCCACCCCGTCTACAAGACCGTGGACACGTGCGCGGCGGAGTTCCCGGCCAGTACCCCATACCTGTACTCGAGCTACGACCTGGAGTCCGAGGTCGAGCCGCGAGAGCGCGAAGCGGTCATCATCCTGGGCTCGGGACCGAATCGTATCGGGCAAGGAATCGAGTTCGACTACTCGTGCGTGCACGCCACGATGGCGCTCGCCGGCCGCTACGAGACCGTCATGGTGAACTGCAACCCCGAGACGGTTTCCACGGACTACGACACCGCCGACCGGCTCTACTTCGAGCCACTCACGTTCGAGGATGTCATGGAGGTGTACGAGGCCGAGATCGCCGCGGGTCCGGTGGCGGGCGTGATCGTGCAACTCGGCGGCCAGACACCGCTGAGCCTCGCGAACCGGCTCGCCCAGGCCGGCGTCCCCATCCTCGGCACGTCACCCGAAGCGATAGATCATGCCGAGGACCGCGGCGTGTTCGGCGGAGTCCTTGAGCGGGCGGGCCTGCGCGCGCCCGCGTGGGGGACGGCACACACACCCGGCGAGGCAGTCAATGTCGCGACCCGGGTCGGCTACCCGGTGCTGGTGAGGCCGAGCTACGTCCTGGGGGGACGCGGCATGGAAATCGTCTTCGACGACGATCAATTGCACGACTACCTCGACCGGTCCGCAGCCGACATGCAGGCATCGACCGGCCCGCTGCTCATCGACCGTTTTCTCGACGACGCCATCGAGGTCGATGTCGACGCCCTCTACGACGGGACCGAACTGTTCCTGGGCGGCATCATGGAGCACATCGAGGAGGCCGGCATCCATTCAGGCGACTCCGCCTGCGTCCTGCCCGCGGTCCACCTCTCTCAGAGCGTGCTCGACCGGATCCGTGACGCAACTGAGGCCATCGCCCGGGGCGTCGGCGTGCAGGGCCTGGTGAACATCCAGTTCGCGCTGGTGGGCGAGGTGCTCTACGTCATCGAGGCGAACCCGCGCGCCTCCCGGACGGTGCCGTTCGTGTCGAAGGCCACCGGCGTTGCCCTCGCCAAGGCGGCGGCCCGGATCATGACGGGTGAGAGTATCGCAGAACTGCGGGAGGAGGGCCTCCTGCCCGTGCGTGACTTCACGCGCGTGGATCCCGGGGCCCCGATCGCGGTCAAGGAGGCGGTGCTGCCGTTCAAGCGTTTCCTCGACCCGCAGGGGCGCGTCGTCGACACGATCCTTGGCCCCGAGATGCGCTCCACGGGCGAGGTCATGGGACTCGACACGGACTTCCCGAGGGCGTTCGCCAAGTCCCAGAGCGGCGCCTTCGGCGGGTTGCCCACCTCGGGGACCGCGTTCATCTCCGTGGCCGACCGCCACAAGCGGCAGATCATCTTCCCGGTCGCGGAACTGGTGAAGCTCGGCTTCGGCATCGTCGCGACCGAGGGAACGGCCCTCGTGCTCCGGCGCAACGGCATCGACGCGCGGGTGGTCCGGAAGGCGTCCGAGGGCCGGGGCCCGGACGGCGAGCCGACAATCGTGGACATGATCACACGGGGTGACATCGACATCGTCTTCAACACGCCCTCCGGCCGCGGCGCACGCGCGGACGGCTACGAGATCCGCACCGCGACCACCGCCGCGGACCGTCCCATCGTCACGACGACGGCGCAGCTCTCCGCCGCCGTGCTCGGCATCGAGTCCATGGCCAAGGAGTTCACGGTCACGTCCCTCCAGGAATTCCAGAGGATACAGCGGTGACGGGCGGTTTCGGGGTGCGGCTCCTCCACGCGATGGAGGAGCACGGCCCTCTCTGCGTCGGCATCGACCCGCACGTGTCCCTGCTGCAGGCGTGGAATCTTGACGACACCCCACGAGGACTGCGCGAGTTCTCACTGCGGGTGGTCGACGCACTCTCGGGGCGAGTCGCCGCGCTCAAGCCACAGTCGGCCTTCTTCGAACGTCACGGTTCCGCCGGCATCGCGGTGCTCGAGGAGGTACTCGGAGCGGCCCGGGCGCGCGGCACGATCACCATCCTGGATGTCAAGCGTGGCGACATCGGCTCCACGATGGCCGGGTACGCGGACGCCTACCTTCGGCCGGGCGCACCTCTCGAGGCGGACTCCATCACGCTCTCGCCCTATCTCGGTCCCGGCTCTCTCGATCCGGCGGTGGCCCTCGCCGTCGGGCACGGCAAGGGAGTCTTCGCCCTCACGTTGACGTCCAATCCGGAAGGGACGGCCGTGCAGCATGCCTCCACAATGGCCGGACCGAGCGTAGCGGGGCAGATCGTCGAATGGGCAGCGGAACACAATGCGGCGTTCGATCCGGTAGGGCCGGTGGGACTGGTGGTCGGCGCGACTGTGGGCGACGCGCCGCGACGGCTCGGAATCGACCTGGCGGCCGCCCGGGGGATCCTGCTGGCGCCCGGGCTGGGCGCCCAAGGTGCCGGACCTGAGGACGTCCGTCGCGTGTTCGGGGCGGCGGCGCCATACGTGCTGGGCTCGGTATCGCGGGGCATATTGGCCGCAGGCCCGGGCAATCTCGGAAAATCGGCGGCAAATAATGCAACTTGGTTGCGATTCGCAACGGATGGGTCGGAATCGGGTCCACGATAGGACCTAATGGCTGATCACAGCCCATGCACTTCGACTTTGGAGGAGATCGTCGTGGCACTCCCGACCCTTACCGCGGAACAGAGGCAGGCAGCCCTGGAGAAGGCCGCCGCTGCGCGTGCAACCCGGGCGGAGATGAAAGTCCGGCTCAAGAGCGGAGAAGTGAAGCTCTCCGAGTTGCTCGCGCTCGCCGCGGACGATGACGCCCTCGCAAAGATGAAGGTGATCTCGATGCTCGAGTCGATGCCGGGAGTCGGCAGTGCCACCGCACGCCGGATCCTCCAGGATGTCGGGATCTCCGAGGCCCGCCGCGTGCGCGGTCTCGGACCCAACCAGAGGGCCGCCCTGCTGGAGCGTTTCGGCTGATAAACGGACCAGGTGGAACAATGGCGGCATGACACGCCGTCCAGTTCTCGCCGTCGTCGCGGGTCCCTCAGGTGTCGGCAAAGGCACCGTCATCCGGGAGTTGATGTCTCGTCATCCTGACGTATGGCTGAGCGTCTCCGCGACCACGCGTGCGCCCAGGCCCGGCGAGATCGACGGCGTCCATTACTACTTCGTGACGGACGCTGAGTTCGACCGGATCGTAGGGGATGGCGGCATGCTCGAATGGGCCGAGGTCTTCGGCATGAATCGCTACGGCACGCCCAGGGCCCCGGTGGAGGAGCGCCTCGGCGCCGGCCGGGACGTCATCCTCGAGGTGGACCTTGCCGGAGCGCGGCAGGTGCGTCTCTCGGAACCGGACGGCCTCCAAGTGTTCATCGCGCCACCATCGTTTGACGAACTTGAGAACCGGCTCGTGGGACGCGGTACTGAGACGCCGGAGGCACGTGCGGCACGTCTCGTGACGGCGCACACCGAGATGGCCGCGATGGACGAGTTCGACCACATCATCGTGAACGAGAACGTGAGTGACGCCGCACACCAGCTCGCCGCCGTGATAGGGCTCGAAAGGCGATAGCGGTTAGACTGGACCACAGTCTCTGCCAAAATACGCCCGCTATCGGAAGGCACACACGTGTCAGGTACCGTCGCAAACCCCACTGGGATCACCAGCCCGCCGATCGATGATCTCCTCGAGAAGGTCGACTCGAAGTACGCGCTGGTCATCTACGCCGCCAAGCGCGCGCGCCAGATCAACTCCTACAACGCCCAGTTGCAGGAGGGCCTGCTCGAGTTCGTCGGTCCCCTCGTTCCCGCCGCTCAGGAGGACAAGGCGCTGTCGATCGCGATGCGCGAGATCGACGAGGGCCTTCTCCAGATGACCCCACGCGCGGGCAACTGAACCGATGGCACGGGTCGTCCTCGGGGTCACCGGAGGAATCGCGGCCTTCAAGTCCGTGACGCTGCTGCGGCTGCTCACGAAGGCCGGGCATGACGTGAGGGTCGTCCCGACCCAGTCGGCACTCAGGATGGTCGGCGCGCCCACGTTTCAGGCGCTGTCCCGGAATCCCGTGCACACGTCGGTCTTCGACGACGTCACCACGGCCGAGCACGTGCGACTGGGCCAGACCGCGGACCTCGTCGTCGTCGCACCCGCGACGGCCGACCTGCTCGCGCGGGCGCGTTCGGGCCGTGCGGACGATCTGCTGACTGCCACCCTGCTCGTGGCCACCTGTCCGGTGGTGTTCGCGCCGGCAATGCACACCGAGATGTGGCAGCACCCCGCCACCCGTGAGAACGTGAGCGTCCTGCGCGAACGTGGCGTCCACATCATCGAGCCGGATTCCGGTGCACTCGCCGGCGACGATACGGGACCGGGCCGCCTCCCGGAGCCCGAGGCGATCTTCGCGGCACTCAAGCCGCACCTCAACGCGGACGCCGAACCACGCCCCGGCCCGCTCCGCGGAGCCCAGTTCGTGGTCAGCGCAGGCGGAACCCGCGAGGCCATCGATCCGGTACGGTTCCTCGGCAACCGGTCCTCAGGCCGGCAGGGGATCGCGATCGCCCGCGCCGCCGCCGCGGCGGGCGCTCACGTGACACTTGTGGCCGCCAACGTGGAGGACGCGCTCCTTGCCGGCCTTCGGGGTGTCGACATCGAGAACGTCAGCACAGCGGCGGAACTGGAAACGGCCATGAACGTTCACGCAGGCAGCGCCGACGTGCTGGTGATGGCCGCAGCCGTCGCGGACTACCGGCCCGCAGCCGCGGGAGAGCACAAGCTGAAGAAGAACGGCGATGAGGGGATGGTGCTCCGGCTGGAGCAGACACCGGACATCCTCGCCGGTCTCGTGGCGAACAGGCGGTCCGGGCAGGTGATAGTCGGATTTGCTGCCGAGACGGGGGACGAGCAGACGGCCGCCATCGAGCACGCGCGGGCCAAGGCCCGCCGCAAGCAGGCCGACCTGCTCGTGTTCAACGAGGTCTCGGCTACTGCAGGGTTCGGTGCGGTTCCGAACGCCGTGGTCATTCTGGATTCGGACGGCACCGACGTGTCTGCCGCCGCCGGGACGAAGGACGAGGTGGGAACCGCCGTCGTCGCGGAGATCGCGCGGCGTTGTGGAGAGGTGAGTTCGGCGCCGGAGGGCACGCACTAGACTGCTGCGGTGACTTCCCTTCGCCTGTACACTGCGGAATCCGTGACCGAGGGTCACCCGGACAAGGTGTGCGATCTCATTTCGGATGCAATCCTCGATGCGCTCCTGAAGCAGGACCAGAACGCGCGCGTCGCCGTCGAAACGATGGTGACGACCGGGTTGGTGCACGTGACCGGCGAGGTGACTACCACGGGGTACGCCGAGATCGCCCAGATTGTGCGCAGTCGCGTGAAGGCGATCGGTTACACCTCGTCGGACATCGGGTTCGACGGGGACTCGTGCGGCGTGGTGGTGTCCCTCGGAGGGCAGTCGCCGGACATTGCCGGGGGAGTGGACAAGTCCTGGGAGGCCCGGCACGGAGACGTCTACGATCCGCTCGACGCCCAGGGAGCCGGGGACCAGGGCACGATGTTCGGCTACGCGACGCGCGAGACGCCGGTGATGATGCCGCTGCCGGCACTGCTGGCTCACCGGCTTGCCGAGAGGCTCACCGGCGTGCGCCGTTCCGGTGAGTTTGCCGGCCTGCGGCCCGACGGAAAGACCCAGGTCACGATCGGCTACGACGGCGCGACGCCCGTCTCCGTGGACACCGTGGTGCTCTCCACGCAGCACGAGCCGCAGGTGGACCTCGGGACTCTCTCGGAGGCCATGGCGGAACTGGTGATCCGCCCGGTGCTCGCCGAGCACGCCCCGAGCCTCGACGCGAACGCCGTCAGACTGTTCGTCAATCCTGCCGGACCCTTCGTCACCGGCGGTCCGATGGGTGACGCCGGTCTCACGGGACGCAAGATCATCGCGGACACCTACGGAGGGCAGGGTCGTCACGGAGGCGGCGCCTTCTCGGGCAAGGACCCGTCCAAGGTCGACAGGTCCGGCGCCTACGCGATGCGTTGGGTCGCCAAGAACGTGGTCGCGGCCGGGCTGGCCGACCGGTGCGAACTGCAGGTGGCCTACGGCATCGGCATCGCGCGCCCGGTGGGCCTCTACGTTGACACGTTCGGCACCGGCCGCGTCGACGACGCAAGGATCGAGGCCGCCATCCACGAGGTCTTCGACCTGCGGCCCGCCGCGATCATCCGAGATCTCGGCCTGTTGCGGCCCATCTACACTCTGACGACCAACTACGGTCACTTCGGCCGCGAACTGCCCGAGTTCACATGGGAGCGCACGGACCGCGCCGCCGATCTCGCGGCGGCCGCCGGAGTCTAGATGAGCGATCAGCCCGCCCTCCCGGGACTCTCCGATGCCGGCGAGGACGGGCGAGCCCAGCGGAAGGCCCGGCCGCGGGGGCCCGTGGCCCGGGTGCTGCTGGACACCCCGGTGCCGCATCTTTCCCAGCCCTTCGACTACCTCATCCCCGAGGGCATGGACGTCCGCCCGGGCGTGCGTGTGCAGGTCCGCCTCGCGGGCCGCGTCACGACGGCGTTCGTCACCGATGTCCTTCCGTCCTCCGACCACCCCGGCGAGTTGCGGCCGATCCAGCGGCTCGTCTCGACACTGGCGGTCCTCACGCCGGAGATCCTCGCTCTCGCGCGCGACGTCGCCCACGCCTACGCCGGCACCGTCTCCGACGTGTTGCGCCTGGCCGTCCCGCCCCGGCACGCCACGGTGGAGCGCTCCGCAGAACTCGCCGAAGCCGAGGTCCCGAGTCCCGCCGTCGAGGACGACTGGGCGCGCTACACGGGCGGCCCCGCGTTCCTCCGCCACTTGGAGAACGGTGCGCCGGTTCGCGCGGTTTGGACGGCACTGCCGGGAGTCACCGGCAGCACCCGCCGCTGGGCCGAGGACCTGCGTGCGCCGGTGGCTGCCACCCTCCGCGGTGGGCGTCGCGTGCTCGTCATCGTGCCGACGGCGCGGGAGGTCGAGTCGGTCGCAGAGACACTCGCCGAACTCGCTCCCGTGACTTCCTACCTCGCCGATCTCGACGCCGCGCCACGCTATCGTGCGTTTCTGAAGATCCTCGGCGGCATGGCACCGATCACGGTGGGCACGCGCTCCGCCGCGTTCGCCCCCGTGCCGGAACTGGGCCTCGTCGTCGTGTGGGATCCCGACGACGACTCGCTCGCTGAGCGGCATGCGCCCTACCCGACGGCGTTCGGCGTCTCGGCGCTGCGGCGGGGCTGCGCGCTCCTCGTGGGATCGCTTTCGCGGCCGGTGGCGGCACAGCAACTGGTCGAGGACGGATGGGCGGTCCCGATCGCGGCGCCGCGGGACGTGGTGAGGGAGCGGGCGCCCCGGATCCACGCGCCAGAACCGGCCGACGTACACGGCGACACACGCCGGATTCCGTCAGCGGCCTTCAACCTCGTGCGGAAAGCTCTCGAGCGGGGACCGGTTCTCGTGCACGTGCCTCGCGCCGGCTACCTGCGCTCGGTGCGATGCGCGGCCTGCGGCGCCCGGGTACGGTGCCGGCACTGCGCCGGTCCGCTCGGGCTCACTCCACGCGGCGGTGCGGCCTGCCACTGGTGCGGTCGCACGCAGCAGGTCTCATGCCCCGAGTGCGGCTCCACTCGTCTCGCTGCCTACGCGGTGGGCTCCGAGCGGACCACCGATGAACTCGGGCGGGCATTCCCGGGCGTGCCGGTGACGCTGTCGAACGCGCGCGTGGGAGTCACCCATGCCATCGGGAGCGAGGCACGGCTCGTAATCGCGACACCAGGAGCCGAGCCCGTGGCGGAGGGCGGGTACGCGGCGGCGCTCGTGCTCGACGCCGCGGTGGCGACTGCGCGACCCGAACTGTCCGCCTCCGCCGAAGCCCTCGATCGGTGGCTCGCCGCGCTCTCCCTGGTGCGTCCGGCACCGGACGGTGGCGTGGCCATGATCCTCGGAGAACCGGATCCCGGCGTCTCGCAGGCGTGCGTCCGGTGGGACCCGGCCTCGTGGGCGCGGCGTGAACTCGCCGAGAGGGAGGAACTGCACTTCCCGCCGGCCTGGAGAGTCGCGCGCGTTCAGGGAAGCGCGGCGGCGCTCCGTGACGTCGGCCGGGATCTTGCGGAACGGATCGAGGCCGAGGCACTGGGACCGAGCGGCGATACCCTGATACTGCGGGTGCAACGCGGGCGCGGCCGTCAACTCACGGAAGCCCTTCGCGACGTCCAGGCGGAACGCAGCGCACACAAGGAGGAACCCACACGTGTCCACATCGACCCCGGCGACCTGTGAAAGACCTCCCGGTCACGCGGAGGTCGTGGTGTGGGACTTCGGCAACGTTCTCGTGCGCTGGGACCCGGCGGAGGCGGTTGCCGACCGCTGGAGCCGCACCGAGTTTGCGGACCTTGCTGCCCGCGCCAACTTCGTGCTGTTGAACGATCGTATGGACAGCGGGCTGCCGAACGAGGAACTCGTTGAGGAACTGCACGCACGCGATCCCGAGGCCGCCGAGATGTGGCGCCACTACGTGGCGAACGTACCCGCGTCCCTGTTCCGGGACATCGCGGGAACAGCCGAACTGGTCGATGAGCTTGCCGATGCGGGAGTCCCGCAATACGGGCTCACCAACTGGGGCGCGGCCATCGCACCGGGTATCCGGGAGCTCGTTCCGGGTGCACGGCGGCTGCAGGGCGCGGTGGTCTCGGGGCTGGTCGGGCACGTCAAGCCTGGCCGCGAGATCTTCGGCGTCCTGATCGAGCGCTTCGGACTCGATCCGTCCCGCACACTCTTCATCGACGACCGGGATGAGAACACCGCTGTCGCCGGCGAACTCGGATTCCTGACGCACACCTTCGACACGCCCGGCGGCGCCGGAGAGCTGCGGACGCACATGGCCCGTCTCGGGCTGCCCGTCGCGGCCACCGATCCGGCCCGGGACTAGGATCGGTGCCCATGCGCCTGCTCTTCGCCGGAACACCGGAACCCGCCGTCCCGTCGCTTGAGGCACTTCTGGCGAGCGGACACGAGGTGGTCGGCGTCATCACCCGGCCCGACGCCCGCAAAGGGCGCGGCCGCAGCCTCCATCGTTCCGAAGTCGGGGAGGCGGCGGATCACGCCGGCATCCCCGTGCTCACGCCGCGCACGCTTCGCGACCCGGCCGCCCACGCGGAGATCACCGCCCTCGGAGCCGACGCCGCAGCCGTCGTCGCGTACGGCAACCTGATCCCGCCGGCGCTGTTGGAGGCGTTTCCGTGGGTGAACCTGCACTTCTCGCTGCTTCCGCGCTGGCGTGGCGCCGCACCGGTCCAGCGCGCGATCGCGGCCGGCGACGTCGAGACCGGTGCGTGCGCGTTCCTCCTCGAGGAGGGGCTCGACACCGGGCCGGTACTCGCGCGCATGACGCGTCCCATCGGGGACCGCGAGACCGCCGGCGATGTCCTCGGCGATCTCTCCGTCCGGGGCGCCTCGCTCCTGGTGGCCGCGATGGACTTGCTCGCGGACGGTTCCGCGCGCCCCGAACCCCAATCCGACGACGGTGTCACCCTGGCCCCGAAGGTCGAGGTCGCGGAGGCGCGCGTGGACTGGGCCGCTCCGTCCACTGAGATCGACCGGCGCGTACGGGCATTCACGCCGGAACCCGGGAGCTGGACGCGGCTCACGGACGGCACACGAGTCAAGATCGGGCCACTGTTCCCCGGCGAGAGCCCGGGGCCGCCGCCGGGCGAGATGCTGGTGGAGAAGAACCGGGTACTTGTCGGTACCGGTTCGGGAACGGTCAGACTCGGTGATGTCGCGCCCGCCGGGAAGAACTGGATGGACGCCGCCGCATGGAGTCGCGGGCTGCGCGGGGAATTCTCGTTCGAGATCGATGGGAGAGGGCAGTGAACGAGCGGAGTGGCGGAGAACGCCGCGGCCGAGACCGGCACCGCCGGCCAATTGCGGACCTGCCGCGGCTGACCGCGCACAAGGTGCTCTCCGCCGTCGAGACCGACGGCGCCTACGCGAACCTCGCGCTGCCGCACGCCCTCGCAGACGCGGGGCTGCACGGGCGCGACAGCGCCTTCGTGACGGAAATCGTCTACGGCACCCTGCGGTTCCAGCGCCGCTACGACGCCATGATCCGGCGTGGCCTGGAGGGGCGAAGCGTCGGCTCGCTCCAGCCGGCGTTGCGAATCGCGCTGCGCATGGGGGCGCACCAGTTGCACGCGATGCGGATCCCGGAGAGGGCCGCGGTCTACGAGACCGTCAACATGGTGAAGGTCGTCGCCGGGCATGCGCCTGTCGCGCTCGCCAACGCCGTGCTGCGCAAGACCGCGGCACGGAGCTTCGACGAATGGCACGAGATCATCGAGGGCCAGGACGGGATGGCCGCGTGGGAGTCGCACCCGGACTGGGTCGTCTCGGCGTTCCGGCAGGCTCTCACACTCGAGGGGCGCCGGGATGAACTCCGTGAACTCCTCCAGAGGAACAACACCGCCGGTCCCGTCACACTCGTCGCACGCCCTGGCCTGATCGACCCCGGCGAACTCCTCCGAGACATCCCCGAGGCCGAACGTACGCCGTACTCTCCGGTCGGTCTGTGGCTGCGCGGCGGCGCGCCCGGCGACATCCCGGCCGTTCGCTCCGGTCATGCGGGCGTCCAGGACGAAGGCTCACAGCTCATGGCCTACCTGCTCGCGGACGCTCCCCTCGACGGCAGCGATGCGCGCTGGCTCGATATGACGGCGGGGCCAGGCGGCAAGGCGGCGCTGCTCGGAGCGCTGGCCCGGCAGCGGGGCGCGCATCTCCTCGCAAACGAACTGCAGGAACACCGAACGGAGCTGGTACGGCGGGCCGTGCGGCCGCTCGGGAACACGGTCGAGGTCGTCACCGGGGACGGGCGCGACATCGGCCGCGCGGCCCCCGGACGATTCGACCGCATTCTCCTCGATGCGCCGTGTACCGGCCTCGGTTCGCTGCGGCGCCGCCCGGAATCACGGTGGCGCCGGACCGAGGGCGATCTCCACGACCTCACCCTCCTGCAGCGCCAACTTCTCGACTCGTCGATCGACGCGCTCCGCCCGGGCGGCGTGCTCGCCTACGTGACGTGTTCCCCTCATCTCGCCGAGACCGTCTCCCAGGTTTCCGCAGTGCTGCGCCGGGGAGTTTCCCTTCTGGACGCTCCGGAGGTGCTGGCTCGATTCGGAGTGCCGCGCCGTGGCCGGGCCGCCCACCCGCTCCCTCAGACCGCACAGCTGTGGCCGCACGAACATGGCACAGATGCGATGTTCGGAGCACTGCTCCGAAAAGACTCCTGACCGCTAGGCTCGACGGCGTGGACACCCTCATTTCTCCTTCGATTCTGACCGCCGATGTCTCCGACCTCAAGGGGGAGCTCGAGAAGATCAACAACGCGGACTACGCGCACGTGGACGTGATGGACAACCACTTCGTCCCGAACCTCACGTGGGGCCTGCCGGTGGTGCAGCGCATCGTGGAGCGCAACATCCTCCCTGTCGATGCACACCTCATGATCGCTGACCCGGACCGCTGGGCTCCCGGTTACGCGGACGCCGGCTGCGCATCGGTGACGTTTCACGTCGAGGCCGCGACCGCGCCGGTCCGCCTCGCGCGCGAGATCCGTGCGCTCGGATCCCGCGTGGCGCTCGGCCTGCGGCCGGCCACGGACATCACGCCCTACATCGACCTGCTCCCCGAGTTCGACATGATCCTCGTGATGACGGTCGAGCCGGGATTCGGCGGCCAGTCCTTCCTCGATTCGATGATGCCCAAGGTCCGCCGAACCCGTGAAGCGATCAGCCGGGCCGGGCTCGACATGTGGATTCAGGTGGACGGTGGTGTTTCGCAGAAGACCATCGAGATGGCTGCCGAGGCCGGCGCCAACAACTTCGTGGCGGGGTCCGCCGTCTTCAACGCCGAGGACGCCGCGGCCGAGATCACGAAGCTCCGCGAGCTCGCCCAGGCGCACCCCGCGCACTAGGGGCGCCACGCCGGCTGGCCTATACTGGTGAGCAGTCTCCGGGGTCGGTGAAACTCCGAACCGGCGGTGAAAGCCCGCGACCCGCACCAACGTGCGGCTGACTTGGTGGAATTCCAGGGCCGACGGTCAAAGTCCGGATGGGAGGAGGCAAGACTGCGTTCGCGCGAGCGGACGCGGGCCACCTGTGCACCCCGGAGCGGCCGGAGGTGAACGTGGCGACCAGCTTCCCCGACCTGCGCGCGCTCAGCCGCCGCGCAGTGCCTGCGCCGCGCCCCACCGGCGAAGCCCCCTCGGAACCGTCCTCGCGACGCGTGCTGCTGCCTTTGGCGGCCGGCATCGCGCTCCTGGTGGTCTGGGAGTTGGCGTGCCGCACCGGCCGCATCGACCCGTTCTTCCTGCCCGCCCCGAGCGCGATCATGGCGCGCCTCGTCAACGATCTCCTCACGACGCCGCTGCCGAGATTCCTCGCCACCACGGTTCTCGAGGCCGTCGGAGGTGCGGCTCTCGCAATCGTCGTCGCCCTGCCGCTCGGCTACTTCGTGGCGAAGTCGCGCACCGCCGCCCGCATCATCGAGCCCTACGCGGCCGCGTCACAGGCAATCCCCGCCATCGCAATCGCACCACTGCTGGTGCTCTGGATCGGCCGTGGCTTCATGCCCATCGTCGTGCTGTGTGCGCTCATGGTGTTCTTCCCCATGATGCTCGGAACCACGCTCGGTCTACGGCTGATCCCGCAGGACTACACGGACGCCGCGCGCCTCGACGGCGCCGGATCCCGCCAACTGCTCCGCCATATCGAGTTCCCGCTCGCCCTCCCGAGCCTGCTCACCGGCATGCGGAACGGGCTGACGCTCGCGTTCACGGGAGCCATCGTCGGCGAGTTCACCATGGGCGGGCGCGGCCTCGGCATGGCGCTCGACATGCACCGTCGCAACGGGGACACCACTGCACTCTTCGCGACCCTCGTCCTCCTGGCGACGTTCGCGATGGGAACCTACGGCCTTATGAGACTGATCGAGAGAAGGGTTGAGGCTCAACTATGAGGAAACGAATCGGACTGGCAGCCCTGGCGGCGGCGCTCACGGCTGCCGCACTCACCGGCTGCGGCGGCAGCGGTACAAGCGGTGATGAACTGGTGGTGGGACTCACCTACATCCCGGACATCCAGTTCGCCCCCTGGTACATCGCCGAGGCGAACGGCCACTTCGAGCGCGAGGGTCTGGACGTCCGTCTCCAGCACCACGGCTCGTCCGAGACGCTGTTCGGGGCCATCGAGGCCGGGGACGAGGACGTCATCATCGCCGGTTCCGACGAGATGCTGCAGGCCCGCGCGGCCGGCACGCCGCTGGTCACGTTCGGCGTCGTCTACCAGGAATACCCGGTCGTCGTGATCGTGAACGAGGACTCCGGCATCCACTCGATCGCGGACCTCGAGGGCACCCGCGTGGGCCTGCCCGGGCCGTTCGGCGAGAACTGGTTCGCGCTGCTGGCACTCATGCAGAACGAGGGCCTCACCGAGGACCACCTCACCATCGAGTACATCGGGTACACGCAGCAGGCGAGCATGGTCGGGGGAGACGTGGACGCGGTGGTCGGATTTTCGAACAACGACCTCGTCACTTTCGGATTCGCAGGAATCCCGGTGCGCGCCATCGAGACGGGTGACCTCCCGCTGGTCGGCATCGGCCAAGGGGCCACGGACGAGACGATCGCACAGCGCTCCGACGATCTCGCCGCCTTCAACCGCGCGGTCAGTGCCGCGATCCAGGACATCAAGGCCGATCCGGAGGGCGCCGTCGCGACGGCGTTCGAGAGCGTTGACGAACTCGCCGTCTCGGGCGACCGTGACGCGGCCCTCACCATCCTCAACGCGACGATCCCGCTCTACGGCGACGGTTCGCTCTCCGTCGACGCGGACCGGTGGCCGCCGATGTACGAGTTCATGGTGGACGCAGGACTGGCGGAGCCGGGACTGGACCCAGCCCTCGCGGTGACCTCCGAACTGACTACCGGAAGCCGGCCGCCCAACTGAGACCGGTTAGGCTTGCGCCGTGAAATCGTTCGATGACCTGTACGCGGAACTGACGGCGAAGGCCGCCAGCCAGGATCCCGAGTCCGGGACGGTCCGGCTCCTGAATAGGGGCATCCACGAGATCGGCAAGAAGATCGTCGAGGAGGCCGCCGAGGTGTGGATGGCCGCCGAGCACGAGTCCGATTCCGCAGTGGCAGAGGAGATCAGCCAACTGCTGTACCACGCGCAGGTGATGATGCTCGCCCGCGGAATCACTCTCGACGACGTCTACCGGAGGCTCTGAATGCTGCGAGTCGCGCTGCCCAACAAGGGCTCACTCTCTGATCCGGCGATCACCATGCTGCAGGAGTCCGGTTACCGCACTCGCCGCGACGGCGGGCGCGAACTCGTCGTGCGGGACCCGGAGAACGAGATCGACTTCTTCTACCTCCGGCCCCGGGACATCGCGGTGTACGTGGGCCAAGGGACCGTCGACGCCGGCATCACGGGCCGTGACCTCCTCGTTGACTCGGGGACCACGGCCCGTGAACGCCTCGCGCTCGGCTTCGGGCACTCCACCTTCCGCTTCGCGGCGCCGGCAGGTACCGCATCCACGGAGGCCGACATCGTCGGGAAACGGGTCGCCACCTCCTACGACATCCTCGTCGCGGACCACCTCGCCCGGCGCGGCGTGGACGCGGCCGTGGTTCACCTGGACGGCGCGGTCGAGTCGTCGGTCGAGTTGGGTGTGGCCGACGTGGTCGCGGACGTCGTCGAGACTGGTTCGACCCTCCGGGCCGCGGGTCTGGAGGTGTTCGGCGAGCCGATCCTCGAGTCGGAGGCGGTCCTCATCGTCCCGTCCGAGCGGCCCGAGGATCCCGCCATCGACGTGCTGGAACGGCGCATCAACGGTGTCATGGTGGCGCGTCGCTACGTCCTCATGGACTACGACATCCGCGCCGAGCGCCTCGACGCCGCAGTCGCCATCGCACCGGGTTTCGAATCGCCAACGGTCTCCCCCCTGCACGGCGACGGGTGGATGGCCGTGCGTGTCATGGTTGAACGCGACGCCACGAACTCGATCATGGACCGGCTCTACGCAATCGGTGCGCGCGCGATCCTCGTGACATCCATTCACGCCTGCAGAATCTGACCATGGACTCGCTGCGGCCGTTCCGCCCCAGGTGGGCGCGAGCGGTCGCATGGGGTTTGGTGGCGATCGTCGTGGTGGTGGTGGGCGTTCTGTTCGCGCTCGCCATCGTCGGATACCTCCCGGCCTGGCACCTGGCCGACCAGGTCCTCACCGTCATCTTCTTCGGCGTCGGGGTGTGGATCATGGCGCGGCTGGCACTCGTCCAGGCGACCCCGGACGAGACCGGCCTCACCGTACGCAACTTCATTCACACAAGGCGCGTGACGTGGGAGGAGATCGTCCACGTTTCACTCACCCGCGGCCGCCCGTGGGCGGACCTCGACCTGTCCGACGGCTCCACACTCGCGGTCATGGGAATCCAGAGCGCCGACGGCGAGTACGGGGTCCGCGAGGCCCGCCGCCTGGCGGCGCTGGTCGCCTCCCGCGAGGGCCGCGATTGAAGGTAGCGTGGACACGTGGCTGAGAAGGTGTCGGCGTCCGAGCGCGTTCTCGATCTGATGATTGCGCTCATAAACGCGCCGGCACGCATGACCAAGTCCCAGATCCGCGCGAAGGTCAACGGTTACCAGCACGGCGGCCAGGCGGCGTTCGAACGTACATTCGAACGCGACAAGGACCTGCTCCGCTCGCTCGGCATACCTCTTGTCACCGTGCGGGACGCCGTCCATGAGGACGATGTCGGCTACCGCATCGACGTCGATTCCTACCGTGTCCCGGATACCGAGTTCACGCCCCAGGAACTCGGTGTCCTGGCTCTCGCCTCCTCCGTCCACGGCGAGGCGGTCTGGCGGTCCCAGGCCGGACGCGGCGTCACCAAGGCGCGCGCCCTCGGTCCGGCGACGGGTGAAACCGCGCCGCCGCTACGGCTCTCACTCCGATCGCCCGAGAAGGCGTTCGACGCGATCCTCGACGCGATCGAGTCCCGCCGGATCATCACCTTCATCTACGCCGGACGTTCGACTCCGCGTGCGCGGCGAACCGTGCAGCCCTGGCACGTGATCACGCGGTGGAGCGCCTGGTACCTGCTGGGCTGGGACGCCGACCGTGAGGCTCCCCGCGCATTCCGGCTGTCCAGGATTCATGGAGCCGTGCAGGAGATCGGTGATCCCGGGGCATTCGAGATTCCTGCCACGATCGATGCGGACGCGATCCTCGGGTCCGCGGCCGCCCCGGTCGTCACGGCTCGCGTGGCCCTCGCGCCCGACCGGGCAGCCCTGCTCCGCAGCCGCGGCCGGGGCGACGGCCAGATCACGTTGCACGCGGAGACAGAGCCGCGCGACGTCGTCGTCCTCGAGGCGCCTGACGAACCCGCGTTCGCGGAAGAACTCGCCGGCTACGGAGCGGATGCGGTGGTACTGGGGCCGCCCCGGCTCCGCGCCGATGTCCTGACAAGGCTGCGAGCGGTGGGGGAGGTGCGGCATGCCGGCTGAGCCCACGGGGGATCGTGTCACCCGGATGCTCGCCATGATGAGCTACCTCGCCGGGCGTGACGAGGTGCCGATCACCGAGTTGGCGGACCACTTCGGGGTCAGCGCAGCGCAGGTCATGACCGACCTCAACCTGCTCTGGGTCACCGGGCTTCCCGGCTACTACCCGGACGACCTCATCGACTTCTCCTTCGACGACGCAGAGACCACTGTCTCGCTGCGTGAAGGGCAGGGGTTGTCCCGTCGCCTTCCGTTCGCGCCCCGGGAGGCCCTTGCGCTCGCTGCGGCGGTCGAGTGGCTCCGGGCGCTGGGCACGGCGGAGGGCGTCACGGCCGAGGCACTCGACTCGGTCAGCCAGAAACTGCGCGGATTCACGCCCGCCGATGTCGTCGTCACTGCACCGGTCGACCTGGGACTGCGCGAGACCGTCCTCCAGGTTGCGGAGGAACAGGGCGCGCTGCGGATCCGCTACGTCTCAGCCGTCGATCACGTGACCGAGCGGGTGGTCGTCCCGGACACGCTCACCACTGACGGCAGACACTGGTATCTCGAGGCGTGGTGCACA
Organism: Actinomycetaceae bacterium; assembly: GCA_035647855.1. GTDB lineage: Bacteria > Actinomycetota > Actinomycetes > Actinomycetales > Actinomycetaceae > JAAZBW01. Next base: position 63,936 of record DASRMP010000039.1, read on the forward strand.
CGGGCGCGGGACCGGCGCACATTCCGGATGGACAGGATTCTCGCCGCAGAGCGCTCAGAACTGCCCGAGGGCGTGTTCGAGGAGAGGGCCGCAGCCCTCGTGGACGAGCGCGCAGGGGCTGAGGAGCATTCAGCGCCCGAAACCGTGATTCTCCTGCTGCGCACCGAGGCGCGTTGGCTCGCGGAGGAGATCCCGGGCGCGAAGCTGCGGGAGGTGGCGAAGCCCGAGCCGCTTCTCGAGGTGCGGATCGAACTCGAGGGGTGGGAATGGCTGGTCAGGCGTCTCCTCGGGCTCGGCGACGCCGTCGTCGCGGTGTCACCCCGCGAACTGCGTGACGAACTGCGGCTGCGCGCCGTTGCCGCGCTCGAGGCGTACGGGGAGCCCTGACGGGAGAGCGAGAGCTACTGCGAGTAGCATGGCCGGCAACCCCGAGAGACAAGGAGCGCCATGAGGTTTCAGGTCTGGCACGCGGTCGTACTGATCCTGGTGATCCTCGTGGTCTTCGGTTCGGCTCGTCTGCCGCAGATCGCCCAGTCACTCGGGCAGTCGCTCAAGATCTTCAAGCGCGAGGTCCAGGAACTCCGCGATGAGGAGGGCTCTCCTGCCGCGCGCAGTGCCGACCTCCCGCCCACAACGCCGGAGGCGCGGGACACTCGCCCTGACGGTCCCGGTCTCGATCCGAACGATCCGCGGCGCTCCGCGTAGCGGCGGCAGCCGGCGGCCCGCCCTCTGACGCGCACAGCCATGCCCAGGAAGAGGAAACAGAATCCCGAGGCGCGGATGAAGCTCCTCGAGCACTTCGCCGAGTTCCGGAAGCGCACCCTTCTCGTGGTGATCGGGCTCGCAATCGGCGCGGTGGCCGGCTGGTTCCTCTTCGACCCGGTGTTCGAGGCCCTCGCGCGCCCCATCGTCGAACTGCAGGAGGCGGGCCGGCTCGCGGAGCTGAACTTCACCACCGTGGCGGCCGCGTTCGACATGCGGATGCGTGTCGCGCTCTTCATCTCGGGATTCATCACGAGCCCGTGGTGGCTCTACCAGTTGTGGGCGTTCATCGCGCCGGGGCTGAAGAAGACGGAGAAAAGGTACGTGGTCGGCTTCCTCGCCGCCGCAATCCCGCTCTTCATCGCGGGTGCCGCTCTTGGCTGGCTCCTCCTGCCGCACGCAGTGGGGATCTTCCTTTCCGTGACGCCGGTATCCGGCGCCAACATCATCGACGCGAACACCTACTTCACGTTCACGATGCGCATAGTCAGCGCGTTCGGGGTCGCGTTCCTGTTCCCGGTTGTGATGGTCGTGCTGAACCTGCTGGGCGCAGTCCGGGCGAAGACCTATCTGAAGGGGTGGCGGTGGGCGGTCGTCATCGTGTTCACGTTCGCGGCGATCGCGAACCCGCTGCCCGATCCCTGGTCGATGATCGCCCTTGGCGGGATCATGGTTGCGCTGTACTTCGCGGCCGTTGGGATATGCGCGTTGCACGACCGTAGGATCGCCAGGAAGCAGGCGATGCTTCTGGCCGGAAGCGAGGGGCGCGAATGAGGATCGGACTACTGGTGAACCCGTCCGCGGGCCGCACCCGCGCGGCCCGGTACCACGCCGGTATCGCCGGTGTGCTGCGCAAGGCGGGCCACCTGGTGGTTGACCTCACGGGTCCCGATGCACAAAGCGCCCGCGTCAACGCCCGGGCTCACCTGGGCGAGATGGACGCACTGATCGTCATGGGCGGCGACGGCGCCGTGCAGCTGGCGTTGAACGTGGTTGCGGGCACGGCGATCCCGCTCGGGATCGTGCCCGTGGGAACCGGCAATGACAACGCGACCGGGCTCGGCCTCTCACGCGACCCGCGCGAGGCCTTGCGGCTCGTACTCCGCCAGATGGCAGAGGCTCCCGCCGGCGTCCCCACGGACGCCATCTCCGTCACGACGTCTCGTGGGACCCAGTGGGCCATGGCCACCCTCAGTTGCTCGATCGACGCCGTCGTCAACGAAAGGGCCAACAACCTGAAGCACCCGAGGAACGGGTTCCGGTACGTGCGCGCGGTGCTCGAGGTGGTGCCGAGGTACAAGGCGGCCACCTATCGCGTCCGCGCCGACGACCGTGAGTGGGAGGGCGAGGCTCTGCTCGTGTGCATCTCGAACATCGGATATATCGGTGGAGGCATGCACATCGCGCCCGAGGCCCGTCCCGACGACGGACTTCTCGACCTGATCATCGCCAAGGGGGGCCTCGGCACCCGCGAGATCCTCACGGTATTCCCCCGGGTTTTCAACGGTTCGCACGTGCGCCACCCGGCAGTGTTCAGCATGCAGGCGCGAAAGCTGGAACTCGAGGCGGACCGGCCGCAAATCGTGTACGCGGACGGCGAGTACATCGGAGATCTTCCACTATCGTGCGAAGCGGTGCCGAACGCCGTCAACGTCTACCGGCCCCCGACTCCTCCGACGCGCTCGGAGCGGGCGCGGGCCGCCGAGGAGACTCGCCCGTGACCAGTCCCGCCGAGCGGTACGCCGCCTCACGGGCGCGTGCGGCGCGCGCGAAGAGCGAACTCGCGAAGTTCCGCGCCACCCTCCCGTTCGAACTCGACCCCTTCCAGGAGGACGCCTGCGAGGCTCTCGAGGAGGGCAGGGGCGTCCTCGTGGCCGCGCCGACCGGGTCCGGGAAAACCGTGGTCGGGCTGTTCGGCGTGCACCTCGCCCTCGCCCGCGGCCGCCGTGCGATGTACACCACTCCCATCAAGGCGCTCTCGAACCAGAAGTACCTCGAACTCAAGGCGATCCACGGTGAGGGCGGGGTCGGGCTTCTCACCGGCGACATCTCGATCAACCCCGGCGCGCCGGTCATCGTCATGACCACCGAGGTGCTGCGGAACATGATCTACAATCGCAGTTCCGCCCTCGAAGGACTCGACGTCGTCGTCATGGACGAGGTCCACTACCTCGCCGACCGGTTTCGCGGGCCCGTCTGGGAAGAGGTCATCATCCACCTGCCGGAACGTGTGCAGGTAATCTCCCTGTCCGCCACCGTCTCCAACGCCGAGGAGTTCGGCGACTGGCTCACCGAGGTACGCGGCCCAACCGAGGTGGTGGTGTGGGAGCACCGGCCCGTGCCGCTGTGGCAGCACGTCATGGTGGGTAAGACCATCTACGACCTGTACACGCCCACCCGCACCGACGAACTCCGCATCAACCCGGAACTTGCCGCGGCGGCTCGGCGGTCCTCCGCGCCGCGCTCCGGCCGGCCGCCCTCCCGCCGCGTGAACCGCGCCGCCGTGGTCCGCGCCCTCGACGGCGGCGCACTCCTCCCGGCGATCGTCTTCATCTTCTCCCGGGCCGGCTGCGAGGCCGCAGTGGAGCAGGTGCTGCACTCCGGCATCGACCTCACCACGGAGCAGGAGGCGAAGCGGATACGGACGGTCGTGGAACACCGGGTCGCCGGCATCCCGGGGGAGGACCTCGGCGCGCTGGGTTTCCTTCGCTGGTGCTTCGCGCTCGAACGCGGCGTGGCAGCCCATCATGCCGGGCTCATCCCGCTCTTCAAGGAGATCGTGGAGGAACTGTTCACGGCCGGACTCCTCAAGGTCGTCTACGCCACGGAGACTCTGGCTCTCGGCATCAACATGCCGGCCCGGTCCGTCGTGCTGGAGAAGCTGACAAAGTGGGACGGCGCACAGCACGCCCGGCTCACGCCGGGGGAGTACACCCAGCTCACGGGACGCGCAGGCCGGCGTGGCATCGACGTCGAGGGGCACGCCGTGGTGCTGCACTCCCCGGAGGTGGATGTCGAATCGGTCGCGGGCCTCGCTTCCAAACGCACCTACCCGCTGCGCAGCGCGTTCCGCGCCACCTACAACATGTCTGTCAACCTGCTTGCGCGGATGAGTCACGAGCAGGCGCGCGAGGTGCTGCAGACTTCGTTCGCGCAGTTCCAGGCGGACCGGGGCGTGGTCGGGCTCGCCCGCGACGTCCGCCGCGCCGAGGCAGCGCTCGAGGACACCACCGGAGGACTCGTCTGTGATCGCGGCGACCTGCGCGAATACGCGCGACTCCGCACGCTGATCAAGGACGCCGAGCGCGAGTTCTCGGCGGCCAAGTCAAGGGCCGTCCGCTCCGGCGTCGAGGAGACGCTCGACGAAGTGCGACCCGGGAACATCATCCTCTTCTCCCGTGGCCGGCGTCGGCAGCACGCCGTCGTCCACGCGCTCACCGAATCCCCCCGGGTCGGCGTGATCATCGACGTCGTCACCGACGACGCACGGTCCCGTCGGCTCGGCGTCGAGGACCTCATGGGCGGAGTGAGCATCGTCGGGGAACTCCGGATCGGCTCCCGCACCAACCCGCGCACCCCACGCGGACGGCAGGACCTCGCGGCACGGGTGCGGTCCTTCGCCGCGGGCGAGTCACGCACCAAACCACGACGCGCCCACGGCCCCGCCGACGACGGCAAGAATCGCGCCCGGCTCGAGTCGTTGCGTGCCGAACTCCGGGCCCACCCGGTCCACAGCTGCCCGGACCTCGAGGAACACATGCACGGGGTGCGCGACCACAACAGGGCGCAAGCCGAGCGCGACCGGCTGATCGAGAGAATCGAGGGCCGGACGGGCACGATCGCGGCCGGCTTCGACAGGATCCGTGCCCTCCTTCTCGAGCTCGGCTACCTCGGCGAGGGCGACTCCGTGACCGCGCGCGGCGAGCTGCTGCGCCGCATCTATTCGGAGCGCGACCTGGTCCTCGCCGAGGTCCTGAACCGCGGCATCTGGGACCACCTCGACCCTTCCGAACTCGCCGCGGCAGTGACCCTGGTGGTCTACGAATCTCGGATGGACGGCGTACGCCACGGCTCAGGTGGCACCACCCCGGCTCTCCGGCGCGCGGTCTCACGCACACTCGGCCTGTGGGGCCGCCTCAACGAACGCGAGAGGGAACACGGCATCGCGCCGACGCCCGAGGTCGATGAGGGTCTCGTGGGTGCGATGTACGGCTGGGCCTCGGGCGAGAGACTCGTGGCCGTCCTCGCCGAGGAGGAACTCCTCCCCGGCGATTTCGTGCGTTGGGCCCGCCAAGTGATCGACGTGCTCGACCAGATCTCATCCATCCCGACGGCGGACGCGGCCGTCCGTGAGAACGCGCGCCAGGCGCGGGTCCTCGTCGACCGCGGCATCGTCGCGCTGAGTTCGGTCTAGTCGGCCGCACCGTAGAATCCTCCACATGCAGCCGCTTCCCCTGCCCGTCGCGTTTCTCGTGGCAGGTATCGGCGGAATCCTGACGAATGCCGCGTTCCCGTACCTCTCGTGGTGGTGGGCGGCGATCGTGGGTCTTGCCCTGCTGTTGCTCGCGCTCCACGGCGCGAGGCCCCCCCGCGGATTCCTCATCGGACTCATCTGGGGATTCGCCTTCTTCGCGCCGCTACTGTCGTGGTCACTCGTCTCGGTTACGGGCCACTGGCTGCCCTGGTTCGCGCTCAGCCTGTCCCAAGCGGCATTCATCGCCGTGTTCGGGATGATCTACGCCTTCATCGTGCGCAGGAAGATCGGGGCGGGCAGGGAGCCGATCGCAGGAGCGTTCCTCTGGGTCGCGATCGAGCAGTTGCGCATGGTGGTCCCGTTCGGCGGTTTCCCGTGGGGAGCGCTGCCGCACTCGCAGGTGAGTGGCCCGCTGCTGCACCTGGCGCCGTGGGGCGGGACCGTGGTCGTCGGGCTGGTCGTGGCGTTCGCTGCGGCGGCCCTGGCGGGAGTGGCGATCAACACGGCCCGGCCGGTCGCCTCGATTGTCACGGTGGCCGTGGCGGCGGCCATCGTCGCCGGAGCGAGTCTCGTACCGCTGCCCTCCTCGTCTCCCGAGACTGGCACGCTGGACGTGGCGCTGGTTCAGGCATCCGTACCCGAGCGCGGCGCCGCCTGGCAGTCGCAGGGTGCGGAAATCACCTCCGAGTACCGCGCGCTGACGGAAGCCTGGGCCGTGGACGGCAGTGCCGACATGGTGCTCTGGCCCGAATCCGCCGCCGACCTCGATCCGCGTAGCCATCCCGGGGTCGAGGCCGACGTCGTCGCCGCTCAGGCCACCGTCGGCGTTCCGATCCTGTTCGGAACGCAGAGGTTTCCCGGCGACGGCACGCGCCTGAACGAGTACCTCGTGTGGACCGAGGCGGGTGAGGCGGGAAGCTACGCGAAACAGCACCCGGTCCCATTCGGCGAGTACATGCCCTTCCGCGATTTCTTCCGGCGCCTCTCGCCGGCCGTGGACCGCATATCGACGGACATGGCGGCCGGAACGGAGCCCGGAGTCCTCGACGTGTATGTGGTGTCACTCGGACGTGCCGTGCGTGTGGGGGTAGGCATCTGCTTCGAGGTCGCGTACGACGCCCTCATCCGGGAGAACGTCGACCTCGGCGCGGAATTCCTCGTCATTCCGACGAACAACGCCTCGTTCGGCTACACGCAGGAAGCCTTCCAGCAGCGCGACATGACGCGATTCAGGGCCGTCGAGTACGGGCGTGCTGCGATTCAGGTGGCCACCACCGGCGTCTCCGCCGTGTACTCGCCGAGCGGCGAGTGGCTCGGTGGATCCCCGGACAAGCTCTACGTCCAGTGGACCGGCGAGGTGTCCATCCCGTTGCGGTCCTCCGCCACGGCGACCGAGGTGATGGGAGACTGGCCACGAATCGTCCTCTGGGTGATCGCCGGCCTCTGGCTTCTGGCGGCACTGGCAAGACCCCCACTTGAACCGAGACGAGCACCTTCTGAGAGGCGAAAGGAAAAGCGATGAAACCACTGGTGATCATCCCCACCTACAACGAGGCCGAGAACGTCGCCCACATCGTGGGGCGCGCCCGGAGGAACGACGTCGACGTGCTGATCGCCGACGACAATTCACCGGACGGCACCGGTCAGCTCGCGGAGGAACTGGCGGCTGCGGATCCGCGCGTTCAAGTGATGCACCGGGTCGGCAAGGAGGGTCTGGGCAAGGCTTATCTCGCGGCGTTCGAGTGGGGTCTCGAGAGGGACTACACCCACCTCGTCGAGATGGACGCCGACGGTTCTCATCGGCCCGAGCAGCTGGGGCGGCTCCTGAATCGTGCCTCGGAGGAAGACCGGCCGGACCTCGTCATCGGCTCCCGCTACGTTCGCGGCGGCAGCACCGTGAACTGGCCACTCACCCGGCAGTTGCTTTCGCGCGGCGGCAACCTCTACATTCGCGTGATGCTCGGCCTTCCGGTCAATGACGCCACGGCCGGCTATCGCGTCTACCGTCGCGAGATCCTGGAGGCGATCGGCCTGGATACCGTCGACGCGACCGGCTACTACTTCCAGACCGAGATGACTCGCCGTGTCGCGGAACTCGGTGGCGCGATCGCCGAGGTGCCTGTGACATTCGTGGAACGGGAACTCGGGGACTCGAAGATGGATCAGGCCGTGTTCACCGAATCGCTCGGGCGCACCACCCGGCTCGGGCTCGAGCGGTTGCTGCGAAAGCTGGGTATCCGGCGCTGAAACAGCCGAAAGCGGCCGGGAGGTGATACTCCCGGCCGCCTTTCGCATCCGGTGTCAGGCGCTGCGGCGACGCATCCGGTCGGCGTGAAGTCGACCGCTCCGCAGCAGTTCGAGTCTCTCGTTCAGCAGCTCTTCCAGATCCTCGATCGTGCGGCGCTCAAGAAGCATGTCCCAGTGGGTGCGCGGCTTCTTGACCGGCTTCTCGGGTTCCGGCTTCTCGTGGTTGCGGCGCACCGCTTCCTCGCCGCACTGGTCGCACCCCCAGATCGCCGGGATCTCGGCGTCGACAGAGAAGGGAAGTGTGACGACGTGGCCGTTCGGGCAGTCGTAGTCCACCAGGAATCGAGGTGCGTACTCGATGTTCTCCTCGGACTCCATGGACTTGGCCCCGATAGTCATTCCTCGCAGCGCGCGTTCAGCCATTTGCACCTACCCCTTTCGATCATCCTCGTCAGCACCTTGTCCAACGCTCCGCAACTCAGATTTGTTCCATGTTTGCGCGTATGATTCGCGGACGCGCCACCGGGACGTGCGGGCGCCTCAGGATCTTGCCGGGCAACACGCTCCACGCCCGGCATGCCTGACGCTGGACACGTACGCCGTATATTACCGTGATCGTATGACGTTGACACGTGACGAAGTGGTCAGGGGAGCGATGGCGGTACTGAGCTCGGAGGGCGCCGCGGCGCTCTCGATGCGTCGCGTCGCCCGGGAACTCGGGGTCAGCCCGATGGCGCTGTACAACCACGTCGAGAACCGGGCCGACCTCGTGGACGCCATTTGCGAGTCCTTCCTCCGCTGGACGTTCGATGAGCCCGGGACGATCGCCGAGCAGGCCACGAATCTCTTCGAGGGGTATCGGCGCTGGCCGTACATGAGGGAGATCGTCCGGGAGGCCAACCCGGAACTGCTGCGTCAGGCATCCGCCGTCGTCGTCAGAAGAGCGGTGCCTGACGAAGCGGGAGACGATGCCGTCACGCGGGCCGCGGAAGACTGGGCGATCGCCAGTGCGCTCGCGGGGGGACTGGCGGGGGAGATGTACGTCGACGGCGCCGCCGCGTTCACCCGAGCGGTCGCCGCGCTCAATCGGCCAGGTTGAGGCTTGCGACGGTGAAGAGCGTTCACCCGGCCCGGCTGAGAGGAACCCTCAGACGGACCGGGTGGCAGGAACGGGAATCACGTTACGAAGCCGGGACCGGTACGGCCTGCTTGGCCTCCCACTCGGCAAGCTCCTGTTCGTAGAGGTCCATGTGCTGCTTCTTGCCGCCCCTCATTCCGATGCCGGAACCGATGACGTAAATGGCGAGAGCAACGGGCGCGAGCATGAAGCCCAGAGTGTAGGAGCCGGTGGCCGGATCGTAGAACGCGCCCCAGATCGGCGCTCCGACTGCCTGGCCGAGCGTATAGAAGGCGCCGGCCACCGACCAGATCTTCCCGAACTGCTTGTTGCCCATGGCGGTCGCGGTGATGAGCGGTGGCTGCACGGTGCCGTTCGACATACCGGCGCTCATGAAGATCATTCCGATGAACGGAATGAAGGTACCCATCTGGTGGATGTTCGGGAGGAAGATCGCGAAGAAGACGGCCTGCAGCGAGAGCGTGATGCCCATCGCCCACAAGATGCCGAGCTTGTCGTTCATGACGCCAAGCGTTGGCTTGATGATGATGAGACCGAGCGTCCAGGTCATCATGAGCAGGGAGTAGTAGCCGAGCGGGCCACCCATGCCGTCCGGGGGTTCCGTGACGACACGCATGGTCAGGTACGGCGCGACGATCTGGGCCGAGGAGTGGACGACACCGAGAATGATCGACATCGCACAGATAAGCCAGAGCCACTTGGTGCGGAGCGCCTGCGTGTAGGTGAATCCGGGGATCGGCTTGTCAAGCTGAGTGGCGGCTACGGCATCGGCGCGAGCTTCCTCGGCACCGTAGGGCTGCAGCCCTACGTCCTGGGGCTTGTTCTGAATCATGAACAGCACGGGCAGGATCACGACCACGAGCACGACGATTGCCATGATCAGGTAACCGCGGCGGAACGATTCCGGGTCTCCGTTGATGCCGATACCGGGCGTGCCGCCCAGCGCGGGAACCATGAACGACCATGCGATGCCACCGAAGCCCGTGCCTGCGGTGACCAGTCCGACGACGAGGCCCTTCCTCTTCACGAACCAGTTGTTGACCCAGAGGATCGGGATGAGCTGGAAGCTGAAACCGTAACCGAGACCGAGCACCACGCCCGCGACGTAGAGCATGAACGGGGAGGGAGCGTTCATGAAGATCAACAGGGCGGCCGCGACGATGATCGAGCCCGTGATCATCAGCACCCGGGGGTTCACCTTCGACAGCGCCGGTCCGCCGATGAAGATCATCGACACCACGATGGACAGCATGAGGAGGGTGAAGTACAGCAGGATCGACGCCTGCGGCGAGTCCGGCATGACCGAGAAGAGATACGGATTGTAGAACGACAACCCGGACAGCGGGACGGAGCCGCCGATCATGATGATCAGGGCACCGATCGCCACGATCCAGTGCCGGGAGGTCTTCTGCTTGGTGACCGGTACGTCAGCCATTGATCGACACCTTCTGATTGGCGGGCCTGGGGGCGTGGTGAGGCAGCTTTGCTTCGCGTTTCACCGTAGTCCGGAGAGATACCGTGCAACCGAGGATTGGGAGAATTGCCCGGATTCCAGTGCAACCGGCCACGCGGACAGTGGCTCCGGAATAGCCTTAGGGGAATCATCGTCCCCAGAAGCGAGGCTACTCATGGGCACAAACGGCACGCGGCCGCTGGTCACTCTCTTCGAGGCGTACGGATCTGGTGCGGATGTCGTGGGACCTGCCGTTGCAGAAGCGCTCGGCGTCCCGTGGGTCGGTCAGTCCGTCAGTTCTGAGGAACTGGACGCCGCGGATCCCCGTGGAACCGGTCGTGTCGATGTCAAGAAGTTCTTCCGGACCCTCGGCTTTGTCGACATCGGCAGCATCGACCTGATCGAGAGCCCCGAATCGTCAGTCATCCGTGGAAACGTCTCCTCGGTGCGGGAGCTCAGCAAGGACGGCGGAGTCATCCTCGGCCGGAACGCGACCGTCATTCTCGCGGATGAGCCCGGCGCTCTGCACGTGAAGCTCGTGGCGCCTCGCGAGGACCGCCTCATCTACGCCGCCAGGTCCGCAAACATTTCGGGCCGGCAGGCGGAACTTCGCCAACGCCGCGAGGACGAGGCGCGGGCGAACATGTCGATCGAGCTGTGGGGCTGGGACCCCCGGACCACCGATCGGTACGACCTCGTAATCAACACCTCGGCGTTCGGGCATCAGGGCGCCATCGAGATGATCCTTGACGCGTACAAGAGGAAGCAGGCACGGCTGGGCGCCTGATCCGCCGCCCGCCGTCTTCCCAGGATGCCGTCGGGCCGGGGGCTCAGTTACCCTGGCCGGACGATGAGCACCGCGTTCGCTGCCGACACCCATGACGTCATCCTTGTGGAGGGTGCACGGGAGAACAACCTCAAGGACGTCAGCCTCGCCATCCCGAAGCGCCGCCTGACCGTTTTCACCGGTGTCTCCGGATCCGGCAAGAGTTCGCTCGTCTTCGACACGATCGCCGCAGAGTCCCAGCGGATGATCAACGAGACCTACCCCGCGTTCGTCCAGGGGTTCATGCCGACCCTTGCTCGCCCCGACGTGGACTCGCTCGACGGTCTCACCACGGCGATCATCGTCGATCAGGAACGCCTCGGAGCCAACGTCCGCTCAACGGTCGGCACGGTCACCGACGCGAACGCGCTTCTGCGCGTGCTGTTCAGTCGGCTGGGCGAACCGCACATCGGCTCGCCGCAGGCGTACTCGTTCAACGTGCCTTCGTCGTCGGGAGCGGGTGCGGTCACGGTGGACAGGGGCGAGGGCAAGACGATGGCGGAGAAGGTGACGTTCAGCGTCGTCGGCGGGATGTGCCCGAGGTGCGAGGGTACCGGGAGCGTCTCGGACTTCGATCTCACGGCACTGTACGACGAGACGAAGTCGCTGCGCGAGGGCGCGATCCTGGTCCCGGGCTACGTTCCGGACGGCTGGTACGTGAAGATCTACTCCGCGTCCGGCTTCCTCGATCCCGACAAACCGATCGTCAAGTACAACAAGCGAGAGCTCCACGATCTGCTCTACAGGGAGCCGACCAAGGTGAAGGTGGAGTCGACCAACATCACGTACGAGGGCCTGATCCCGAGGATCCAGAAGTCGATGCTCTCGAAGGACCCGGAGGCGATGCAGCCCCACATCAGGGCCTTCGTCGACCGTGCCATCACGTTCCAGCGCTGTCCCGAGTGCGACGGTACCCGTCTCGCCGAAGGGGCGAGGCACTCCACGATCAACGGTGTCTCGATCGCCGACGCGTGCCGCATGCAGCTGACCGATCTCGCCGCGTGGGTGGGAGCGCTCAGGGAGCCGTCCGTGGCGCCGTTGCTGGCGAATCTGGGGCGCACGCTGGACTCGTTCGTCGAAATCGGGCTCGGATACCTTTCCCTCGAGCGCCCGAGCGGGACCCTGTCCGGCGGTGAGGCGCAGCGAACCAAGATGATCCGGCACCTCAATTCCTCCCTCACGGATGTCACGTACGTGTTCGACGAGCCGACTGCGGGCCTCCACCCCCACGACGTGCGGCGCATGAACGAGGTGCTGCTGCGGCTCCGGGACAAGGGCAACACCGTTCTCGTGGTGGAGCACGAGCTCGAGACGATCGCGATCGCGGATCACATCGTCGAACTCGGTCCCGGTGCAGGCTCCGCCGGTGGCGGGATCTGTTTCGAGGGTGACATCGAAGGTCTGAGAGGGAGTGACACCCTCACGGGCCGTCACCTGGGCGACCGGACCCGTGTCAAGACGGAAACGCGGCAGCCAACTGGCGCGTTGGAGATCCGCGGTGCGGGGACCAACAACCTGCAGGATGTCGACGTGGACATTCCACTTGGCGTGCTCGTGGTGGTGACGGGCGTGGCAGGTTCGGGCAAGAGCTCGCTCGTCCACGGTTCGATCCCCGACGACGCGGGCGTTGTCGCGATCGACCAGACGCCGATCAGAGGCTCGCGGCGTTCCAATCCGGCGACCTACACCGGCCTGCTGGACCCGATCCGGAAGGCGTTCGCGAAGGCGAACGGTGTGAAGCCATCGCTCTTCAGCCCGAACTCCGAGGGCGCCTGTCAGGTCTGCAACGGAAACGGCATGATCTACACGGACCTCGGGTTCATGGAGACCGTCGTGACGGTGTGTGAGGAATGCGAGGGCAGGCGGTTCCAATCGGCGGTGCTGGAGTACAAGCTGGGCGGCCGTGACATCGCCGAAGTCTTCGAGATGCCGGTGGACGAGGCTCTGCGGTACTTCGAAACCGGCGAGTCGCGGATTCCCGCCGCCGTGAAGATCCTGGCGAGACTGTCCGACGTCGGACTCGGATATGTCGGGCTCGGGCAGCAGCTGACGTCGCTCTCGGGAGGCGAACGGCAGCGACTCAAGCTGGCGAGCGAGATCGCGGGCAAGGGCGAGATCTACGTCCTGGATGAGCCCACCACGGGTTTGCACATGGCCGACGTCGAACAGCTGCTCGGGCTGCTGGACCGACTGGTGGACTCCGGGAAGTCGGTGATCGTGGTCGAGCACAACCTGGCGGTCATGGCGCACGCCGACTGGATCATCGATCTCGGCCCGGGCGCCGGATACGACGGCGGGCACGTCGTCTTCGAGGGCACGCCCGCGGACCTCGTGGCTGACGCGTCCACGCTGACGGGCGAACACCTCGCCGCATGGGTCGCCGGCTGAAGCGCGCGGTGGGCCGACGACGATCGACCGTTGCCGCAGGTCCCAGTGGCGAGGCGTACGGGGCAGTGCGACAGTGGAAGGATGAACACCGCCGACGAGACACAGAGCAGCCGGAAGCTGACTGCCCAGCAGTTGCTCGACGCCGGTCTCTCCGACTGGCGCCAGCTCTCACAAGCGCTGCACGCAAGGTTCGCCACCGGTGACTACGCCAAAGGTGCTGCGTTGGTGGCAGCGGTCGCGGAAGCGGCCGACAAAGCGAACCACCACCCGGACGTCACTCTGACCTATCCGCATGTGGACATCACCACCCGGAGCCACGACGTCGGGGGCATCACCGTCCGCGACATCGACCTCGCACGCGAGATCAGCCGGATCGCAGCGGAACAGGGGGTGGTGGCCGAGCCGCGCGACTAGGAGCGCGGCGGAACTCGCGCCCGACACCGCCGACGCCAGGCGACGCTGATGCCGTGCCCAATTGGGACCTAATGCTGTGCTCCCGCGCCAAACGGCTCGCTATCGTCGGGGAGTAGTGGGCGGGAGGCGGGCCGCCCGGTGAGGAGCCCGGCATGAAGGTGTTGCGGACCGTTGGTTTCGCGACCCTGCTCCTGCTGTTCGGCATGGCATCCATGCTCGGACTTGGCCCGGTGTCCGGTCCCGGCTCCCTGCCCGGTCCCGCGACGGCAGTGGCCGCGAACGCGCAGGACGAGGGCCTCCCTGTCACCCTGTACTTCTTCTGGGGCGATGGATGCGGCCACTGCGCTGCCGCCAAGCCCTATTTGGAGGACCTTGCGCGGGACCATCCGAGCCTCGTCGTGGCCGACTACGAGGTCTGGGGCAGTCAGGACAACCAGCGGTTGTTCATCGAGATGGCGAACGCCCACGGGTTCGAACCAAGTGGCGTTCCGACCTTCTTCCTCGGCGATGAGTATTGGGTCGGGTTCAACGCGGAGGTCGTCGGCAACGCGATGACGGCCGCCGTCGAAGAATGCGTGGCCGAGGGGTGCCGAGACGCGGGCTACGGCATCGTCCCCGGAGCCGCGGAGGGCATACCCGTGCGCGAGGAGGTGCCGCCGGACGGGCAGCCTGAAGCCGAGGTGGACGAGGACGGCATCATCACGCTCCCCATCGTGGGCGAGGTGGACACGGCAAACCAGTCCCTGGCGCTGACGACGGCCCTAATCGGGTTCGTGGACGGTTTCAATCCGTGCTCGCTCTGGGTGTTGTCCGTCTTGCTGGCCCTCGCGCTACGGGCGGGCTCTCGGCGGAACATCGTCATCATCGGACTCGTGTTCATCGTCGTGACCGCATTCGTGTATGCGCTTTTCATCGCCGGGATATTCACGATCTTCACGGTGGTCAGCATGTCATTGTGGGTGAGGATCCTCGTTGCGCTGGTGGCGTTCGTTTTCGCCTTCGTGAACATCAAGGACTACTTCTGGTTCCAGGAGGGCATCTCGTTCACGATTCCCGAGGGCAAGAAGCCGGGCATCTACAGGGGCATCCGTGGCGTCCTGGCCAAGCAGGACTCCATGCCCGCCATGATCGGGGGCACCGTGGTGCTCGCCGCGGGCGTCTCGGTGGTGGAACTGGCCTGCACGGCCGGTTTCCCCGTGATGTGGACGGGTATCCTCTCGGCTCATGAAGTGAGCGTCACGACCTTCGTGCTGCTCCTCCTGCTCTACATGCTCATCTACCAACTCGACGAGCTCGCCATCTTCGGCGCCGCCGTCGTGACGATGCGCAGCGCGAAGCTCCAGGAGAAGCACGGCCGCGTTCTCAAACTCGCGGGCGGCATGCTGATGCTCTCCCTCGGCGTCGTGATGCTCGTGGACCCGAATCTGATGAATTCGATCGGCACCTCGCTGCTGGTGTTCGGTGCCGCGATCGTGGGGACACTGCTCGTGCTGGTGATCCACCGCAGGATTCTGCCGCGCATGGGCATCTGGATCGGTTCGGAGAGCCAGACTCACACGCGGTGAGGCGTTCGCAGCGGCGTTGAGGCCCACGCGGAGCCGGAAGCCTCATCTGTGTCGTACGCTCCGTTCATGGCAGGCGGCCGGCCCCCCGATCTGGAAAACTACCGCGGTGCCACGATGACCGACGTCGTGGGGCCGGGGATGCGGCTACTGCTGGTCGGGATCAATCCGGGGCTCTGGTCCGCCGCGGTGGACGCCCCGTTCGCCCGGCCCGGCAACCGCTTCTGGCCGGCCATGTTCCGCGCAGGCCTGACCTCGCGGCCCGTCGACGCCTCCCGCGGCCTCGATCCCGCCGACCGTCAAGACCTGCTCGGCAGGGGAGTGGGGATCACGAACCTGGTCGGACATGCGACGGCGCGCGCCGCCGAGTTGAGGCACACCGAACTGCGCGAGGGCGGTACCCGGCTCGAGCGGACCGTGGGGGAGTGGCGGCCCGCCGTCGTCGCCGTGCTCGGCCTGACCGCCTACCGAACGGCCTTCGGGCGGCGGTCGGCGACAGCGGGTGAGCAGACAGAGCCTCTCGCGGGAGCGCTCTTGTGGGTCCTGCCGAACCCGAGCGGGCTCAACGCGCACGAGACGGTGGAGAGCCTGGCCGCGGGCTACCGCCAGGTCGCGGAAGCGGCGGGCGTCCCCGGCATGCCCGCGAACCCGTGAAATCACCATCGACACGGTCGGAATACAAGCGTATTCTGGGCCCATGACTCATGTCGCGGAGACAACGCCGACTCACACCTTCACTCCAGATCTCGCCGTCTGGCGCGTCCGCAAGCCCGTCATTGCGGCCATCGTCTTCGCACTGGGCGGTCTACTGCTCACCGCCATCGGCTCCGCCACCGGCCAGGTGACCACGCAGGTCGCGGGGCTGGATACCGCCAGTGCCACCCTGCTCACCGCGGCCTTTGTCGGGGTGTCTGCCCTCGTCGGCCTGGCCGTCATGAAGCGCTCGCCGGCAAGCCTGGCGGCGTACGGCTTCCGCCCTGTCCGAAACGCCGACAAGGCCCTGTGGTTCCTGCCATTGGCCGTACTCCCGGTGATGGGCGTCGTCGTCGGGGGTATTCAGGTCACCCCGGTGCAGGCGCTCGCGTACGCTGCCCTGGCGATCGCGATCGGCTTCAGCGAGGAGATCTGGTACCGGGGCCTCGTCCAGGCCGTCCTGCGCCCGCTCGGCACCCGCAGGGCAGCGGTCTGGGGATCGGTGCTGTTCGGCGTCATGCACCTGGCAAACGCGCTCAGCGGCACCCGTCCGCCGCTCTACCTCGTGCTTCAGGTGGTGTTCGCGGCGCTGACGGGATTCGTGCTGGCCGAACTGGTGATCCTCACCGGCAGCCTGTGGCCGGGCATCGTGTGGCACCTCGCCTACGACCTCGTCGGGTTTTCCAGCGGCGGCGACCCCCTGAGCACCGTGGCACTGGCCGGGAGCATGGTCGAGGCGGCGATCGTCACGGCGTACGCCGTCTGGTTGTGGCGACGCCTGCCTGCCGAGCTCTGACAGGCTTGCCGGATGGACCTCACGCCCAGACAGTCCGAGTTTGCGGACGCGGCCCTGCGCGTACTGGCCGCCGGGGGCATGGCGTCGGTGACCTTCAGATCAGTGGCCGCAGAGGCCGGCATGTCGCCCGGCGCGGTGCAGAAGGCCTTCCCGAGCAAGGACGTCATGCAGCATGCCATGTTCCACCGCATGCGGGAGAGAGCCTCGGCGCCGGCCATGGGTGAGCCGGGCCGTCCCGACCTGCGCCGCTGGCTGGTCGACCTGATGATGGTCGTCCTCCCGCTCGACGACGCGCGCCGCGCGGCGGAACTGCAGGCATCCGGCTTCGCCGAGCGGGCCGCGTACGACTCGTCGATCGGCGGCGCGATCGCGGCCAGCGATCGGGAACTTACCGCACGGATCGCGTTGCTCGTCCGCCGCGGAATGGCCGAAGGCGAGGTGGCAGACGTTGATCCGGACATGGTCGCGCGGGCGTGGTTCGCGCTGGGTGAGGGGCTGTCAACTCAGTTGCTTTATGACCCGCGCCCCGAGGATGACGTCCGGGCCTTCGTCGGCTTCGTCGTGGATCGGTTGCTCGGCCCCGACCCACGCGGGACCGGATTCGAAATGATCCGATAATGCACATTATGACAAATTGGCGATTCGTGGACGGCAAGTCCGTCACCCTCCCGTGAAGACGTCGATCGTCAACTCGACACCAGCGGCGCCGCACGCGTCGGCGAGGGTCTCGGTGGCGCTGTGCCACTCGGGTGATCCAATGCCAACTACTTCCGTTCCCGCTCCCGGCGCAACCGCCGGGGCGATGCCCTGAAGATCCACGACCGCCAGGTCGACGGCACCGTCCCCACCCGATGGCAGGCGATCGAGCACGCGCGTCGCGAGCCGGTACCAGCCCTGTTGCTCCTGAGGGTCCATGCGCCCGTCACCAACGCCCGTGTCCGCGTTCTCCACGATCGTCATGACATCGCTGAACCCCGTGCAGGCTGCTTCACCCTGCCCACTGCCGCCCGGTGCCGCCTCGGCGTCACCAGTGGCGCCGCAACCAGCCAGCAGCAGGACGGCCGCAACTGCTGCACTTGGCACACCCACGGACAACTTCTTACGCATTCGAATCCTCCCGTTGACGCCCCCAGCAGTTCGGCCGACCATTGTCTCATGAGCGTTCCGATCGCCGCTGATTACCTGGTCGTCGGAGCGGGTGTGAGTGCGATGGCCTTCGTGGACTCGTTGATCGATCACGCCGACGGCGTTCGCGTGGTCATGGTCGATCGTCGGCACGGCCCTGGAGGCCATTGGCTCGATTCGTACCCCTTCGTGCGACTGCATCAGGCGTCGGTGTACTACGGAGTCGCGTCCACCATGCTCGGCGATGGGCGGATCATGCAGACGGGGCCTGAGGCCGGTCAGCACGAACGCGCAACGGCGGCGGAGATCTGTGCCTACTGTTCCCGCGTCATGGAGGGCATGCTCGCGTCCGGGAAGGTGGAGTTCTACCCCAACTGCGAATACGTCGGCGGCCGGAGGTTCATCTCCCGGCTCTCCGGCCGCACCCACGAGGTTGCGGCCGGCGCCCGCCTGGTGAACTCGAGCTACCTGTCCCCCGACATTCCCAGGCGCACCAAACCTCCCTTCGCAGTCGGCGACGGCGCACGCGTCATCCCGGCCAATGAACTCGTCGACCTCACCGAGGCGCCCGGCCAATACGTCGTCGTGGGCGCCGGCAAGACGGCCACGGACACGTGCGTCTGGTTGCTGGAGAACGGCGTTGATCCGGACGGGATCTGCTGGCTCCGCCCGCGTGATCCCTGGATGTTCAACAGGGCTGCCCTCCAGCCGGATCCCGCCAAGTATTTCCAGTTCGCGGCGCACATCGTCATGGCCGCAGCGGCGGCGGAGTCTGCCGAGGACATGTTCTTCCGGCTCGAGGATTTCGGCTCGGTGTTACGAATCGACCCGTCGGTGAACCCCACGATGGCGAAGACACCAACGATCGCACAGTGGGAAATCGACATCCTCTGCACTGTTGAGAACGTGCTGCGCCTCGGGCATCTGCGGCGCGTCGAACCTGGCCGGCTCTTCTTCGCGACCAGCGAGGTCGAGGTGGCGAAGGACGCCGTCGTCGTGCACTGTGCCGCCTCCGGACTGAAGTATCGACCTGTCGTCCCGATCTGGAGCGAAGAGGCGATCACGCTGCAGCCCGTCCGTGCGGGGTTCCCCTGCTTCGGCGCTGCCCTCACCGGCTATGTGGAGGCCACGCGTATCGACGACGCCGACAAGAACCGCGTGTGCCGGCCCTCGCCGCTGTCGGACACGCCGACCAGTTGGGCGCGGATGCAGGTCATGGCGAACCGGGCCTCGCAGGCGCTCGCGGCGGAGCCCGACGTCAGGGAGTGGGCTCACAGGACGACCCTGAACCCGGGCAGGGTACCGCCCGAGCGCGCCGGTGATTCAGGCGTCGCAGCCGCGCTCGAACAGTTCAAGGCGAACGTCGGCCCAGGCATGGCGCGCATGGCCGAATTCGCGGAGCTGCCCTGAACCGAGCCGTCTAATTGCCCCGGCTTCGATAGCGTTGCCGGAGACCTCCGCATGAAGGGATCCTCCATGAGCAGCAGCTCCTCTGACCTGATTCTCGGCCTCGATGTCGGAACGACCGCCGCCAAGGCATCCCTGTTCTCCCTCGATCATTCCGTCCGGATCACTGCCGAACGCGGATATCCGCTCGTGAGCCTTCAGCCCGGATGGCACGTCCAGTATCCGAACGCGATCGCCGCTGGCGTGATCGCCGCGATGCGTGAGGCGGTCTCCCAGGTGGACGCCGGCCGAGTGATGGGGATCAGCGTGAGTACGGCCATGCACGGCCTTGTCGGCCTCGACGCGGGCAACCGTCCCGTGACCGAACTTCTCACGTGGGCCGATTCCCGCGCGACTCAGGAGGCCTACGAGATCAGCTACGGTGCTGCCGGAGATCGGCTCCACCGCGTTTCCGGCACACCCGTCCACGCGATGTCTCCGCTGGTGAAGCTGCGCTGGTTCGCCAAACACCATCCCGATATCCAGGCGAACACTGCCCACTGGATCGGCCTGAAGGACTGGATCCTCGTGACACTCACCGGTGAGGTGGTCACGGAACTCTCCAGCGCGTCGGGCAGCGGGATGGCCGACCTCGCCGAGCGCGCCTGGAACCCGGAAGCCATCGAACTCTCAGGCGTGCGTGAGGACCAACTCCCCCGCATTCTCGACACGACGGACATTCTCCCTCTCGGGAAGGATGCTGCGGACGCCGTCGGTCTTCCTGCCGGGCTTCCGGTCGTCGTGGGCGCCGGTGACGGCCCTCTCGGCAACCTCGGCACGGGCGCACTCCAGACAGGTGTGACCGGACTCAGCATCGGCACGAGTGGTGCGTTGCGCATGGTCATCAAGACTCCCGCTGTTGCGCCAGGGCTGTTCTGCTACGCCCTCACTCGTGACATCTGGGTCTCCGGCGGCGCGATCTCCAACGGCGGCATGGTCCAACGGTGGCTCACGCAGAACTTCGCGCCCGGACTGAACGACGCCGAGGCGTGCACTCGCGCAGAAGGTGTCCCACCCGGCAGCGACGGGCTCCGTATGATCCCCTACCTCGTCTCGGAGAGAGCCTCCCTGTGGGACCAGGAGATCCGGGGCGCGTTCCTGCACGTGCGGCGCCCCCACACCCCTGACCACTTCGTCCGCGCGGGCATCGAGGGAGTTGCGTTGCAGCTCTGGACGATCCTTCGGCGCCTCCGAACGATGGCCCGCGTCTCCCAGGTGCGTGCGACAGGTGGCGTTTTCCGATCGCAACTGTGGCGGGACGTCGCAGCCGGGGTGTTGAACCGGCCTCTCGTGGTGACGGGAGCCGAGGAGGGTTCCGGCCTGGGTGCGGGGATTCTGGGTCTCTACGCACTGGAACGGGTCGACAGCCTCATGGAGGGCTACCAGTTGCTCAGGTCGCAGGAGGAGGACGTCGTCGTCGAGGTCTCCGACGAGGCCGAGGAAGCCTACGAGTACCTGCGCCAGTCGATGACGCCTCTGCTCGAGCGCTATGGGCGGCTCTCACCGCAGTACGCCATGCAGAGCCGCCACAGCCTCGCGCCCGGCATCTGACACGGCCGAGACTGTGGGGCGGTCCCCTACTGCCAGCCTTCGGGGCCCGTGCTGCCCGCCGGGTACTCCTCGATCGGCACCTCGCCTTTGCTCCACGCCTCGAGAATTGGTTCGCAGATCCGCCAGCACTCCTCCGCGATGTCGCCGCGGACGGCGATCATGTGATTCCCGTCAAGAATCGCGGCGAGCACCTCTGAGTAGGGGGCGAGCGCCTTCTCCCCCAGCGCGGCATCGAGGTCCGCGGTTCCGAGACGGAACTTGCTGCCGCCCTGGTTGGTGACGATCCGGACGCTGATCTCGTCGGGATTGAGGTTGATGGTCAGAGCGTTGGTGGGTGGGTAGCCTCCCATGCCGTGGGGAGCGAACTCGACCGGCTTGAGGGTCACCTTGACCTCCCGTCTGTCACGATCGAGGGCCTTGCCGCTACGCAGCCGGATCGGAACCCCTGACCAGCGACGATTCATGATTTCGAGGTCCACCTCCACGAGTGTCTCCGTCTCGCGGGACGGGTCCACGCCCTCCTCGTCCACGTAGTCGGGAACGGGACGGCCGTCGCTCATCCCCGCGGTGTACCGGGCGCGGCGTGAGTTATTCACGGCGTCGCCATCTTTGAGCTGCGTGACGCTCAGGACGTGTGCCATGAGGTCGTGTACGTGGCGCGGTTCGAGACGGGCGGGTTCCTCCATCGTCACGAGCGCGAGCACCAGCAGGAGATGGCTCTGCAACATGTCGACCAGCGCGCCGGCGCCATCGTAGTAGCCGGCTCTGCCCTCGAGTGCGATGGTCTCGTTCGCGACGATGTAGATGCTCTCGACGTGCGCGGAGCGCCAGACCGGCTCCAGAAGCCTGTTCGCGAAGCGCAGCGCCAGGAGGTTGAGCACCTGTGAGTCGCCAAGGAAGTGGTCGACCCGGAAGACCTGGTCCTCACTCCGGAACCGCGCAAGGAGCTCGTTGAGTTTCCTGGCTTCCTCGAGATTCGCACCGAAAGGCTTCTCGAGTGCGAGCCGGAGCCCTCCGAGTCCTTCACGTTCGTTGACCGTGACGAGTTGCCGGCAAACCTCCTCGGTGATGCGCGGCGGCAGTGCGAAGTAGAGCACCGCACGATCGCGATCAGGCAACTGCAGGATCAACTCCGTCAGCTGGTCCGGGTCGGTGACATCCAACGACAGGAATCTGGACTCGGTCGCAATCTCGATCGCGCGCTCCTCGCTGCAGCCACCGCGAACCAGCGCACTACTGACGCGCGCGCCCCACGCCGAGGCCTCCATGGGTTCGCGGCCCGTTCCCCACAGTATGACTCGCCGCTCGGGATCCCCCGCGAGCAGTTTGCCGAGGCCGGGCAGCAAGAGCCGTGAAGTGAGGTTGCCTGCAGCTCCGAGCACGACCAAGTTCTGAGCATCCAAAGACATCCGCGTCTCCTCGATCGATCCACACGTGACTCTAGGCCGAACGGCCACGCCCCGCCATGGCTTCGACCAGCCGAATCCATCTGAGTCCAAGGTCCTGGAAATGGGACCCAGGGTACGAGCAATCGCAACCGAGCGCCTTCCGAAGTGGCCAAGCGTCTGGAGGTCGTCAACTGCCTCGGATATCCTGGAACTGACGTCAGTGCGGACGTCGGCTCGCCGCCGAGTGGCGAATCTTCAGGTGGAAGGCGGTGTCATCGTGAGGATTTTCGGGAGGAAATTCTCGCCCGGCCAGATCCTGACGGCGGCGGCGGTTTTCGTCGGCGGGTCGCTCCTCGGCGTCGGGCTCTTCACGTTCGGTTTCGCGAACGGTTGGGCCTACCTCGGCAGCGACCCGGCTACGTGCGCGCAGTGCCACATCATGGAGGACTGGCACGAGAGCTGGCAACGGGGTTCCCATGCGAACGTGGCCACCTGCAATGACTGCCACATGCCGCACACGAACGTGGCCGAGAAGTATGTGGTGAAGGGCATCCTTGGTTTCAACCACGCCTACAAATTCACCACTGGCCGGCATCCGGAGAACCTCGAAGCCTCCGATCTCAGTAAACGCGTGATCCAGGACGCCTGCATCTACTGCCACGGCGACATGGTGAGCGAAATCCATATCACCCGGACATCCGGGGAAGAAGTCTCGTGCGCCAGATGCCACGCGGACGTCGGACACCTGTAGGTGAGGAAATGAGCGAATCGAACGAATCCCCCCGCCTGACCAACACGGAAGAGGCGAAACCACGCCGCCGCCGGGGTCCGATCCTGGCGATCGCGGTGATCCTGACCGCGATCATCACCTTCGGCATCACCGCTCTGGCCATGAATATCCTGAACCGGCAGATCGAGGCCGAGGTTCCGTACGCACGCGTCGTCGACGTGGACGAGACGACCCTCGACCCATCGGTTTGGGGCAAGAACTTCCCGGTCCAGTACGAGCAGTTCCTCCGCACGGCGGAGATGGGCCCGACCGCAGGTCATGGTGGCTCGGTTCCGGTCGAGCAGGAGCCAACGGACACGGACCCCCGCACGATCGTCTCCTCCTCGCGTCTTGAGGAAGACCCTCGCCTCGTCACGATGTGGGACGGATACGCCTTCTCCGTGGACTACCGCCACGCACGTGGTCACGAGTTCATGCTCGAAGACCAGACCTTCACCCAGCGGGTGACGAACGAGCGGTTCAACCAGCCCGGCACCTGCATGAACTGCCACGCTTCTCTGCCAACCGTGTTCTCCGAACTCGGCGATGGTGATCGCGAGGCCGGCTGGAACGCCATGAACGCGATGTCTTATGAAGAGGCCCGCGAGCATGTGACGAACCCGATCAGCTGCATCGACTGCCACGACCCGGAGACCATGGCGCTGCGTATCACGCGCCCCGCGTTCGTGGAAGGTATCGCCGATTACATGGCCACACAGGGGATCGAGGACTACGACGTCAACACCGACGCCACGGCTCAGGAAATGCGCTCCTTCGTATGCGCTCAGTGCCACGTCGAGTACTACTTCGACGGCGACGCGAACAACCGCCTCACATTCCCGTGGGCGAACGGCATGCTGATGGAGGAAATCCTCGGCTACTACCTGATCGACGGCCACATCGACTTCACTCACCCCCAGGCGGGCACACCGATCATCAAGGCGCAGCACCCCGAGTTCGAGATCTGGATGCAGGGGACTCACGCCCAGGCCGGCGTAACGTGCGCCGACTGCCACATGCCGTATCAGCGCGAGGGCTCGCACAAGGTGACCAATCACCACGTCCAGAGCCCGTTGCTCATGATCAACGAGTCCTGCGGCACGTGCCACAGCGCCTCGGAGGAGGAACTCGAGAGCCGCGTCCTCACGATCCAGGACAGGTTCATGCACTCTCGTGACGTGGCGATGGACGCCCTCGTGCAGTTCATCGCGGCGCTCGAGACCGCACGGACGGACGGCACGCCGGCCGATCAATTGGAGCTTGCCCAGTCCTACCACCAGGCCGCGCAGTTCTACATCGACTACGTGTACTCGGAGAACGGCTTCGGGTTCCACGCGGACCAGTACGAGATGCGCATCCTCAATGACGCGCAGAACTTCATCCTCCAGGGGCAGCTCGCGCTGCAGGGTCAGGATGTGGGCACAGTCGGGGAGTTCCTGATCGCGCAAGGTGTCAATCTGGAGGGCCCCTCGGCAGATGTCGAGGCGGCCGCCGCCGGCGAAGGGTGATGCCAGGTGCCTGAGGAACCCACCGCCCCAGGCCCGTCGCAGAGCGTTCGGGAGGCGCTCGGACTGTCCCCGGACGCTGACGAAGCAGCGGTAGCCGCCGCCCGCGCCCGCCTCAACGCGCTGTTCGATGAGGCCGAGCGTGAGGCGGCGTCAGCCGTGCCCCCCGACGCGGACGCGCTTTCCATTGCCGAGACGGAAGTGGATCCTCTCGCGGAGATCGGCGAGGCGGAGCCGCCGCCCCGCCGGAAGCCGCGTGCGAAACAGCAGGTGCAGGCTGCGCCCCGCACCCGCGCCCAGGCCAGGGGCACCGCGAAGAAATGGGCTCCGCTGGTGACCGTGCTGGTTG
Source organism: Actinomycetaceae bacterium (assembly GCA_035647855.1). Lineage (GTDB taxonomy): Bacteria > Actinomycetota > Actinomycetes > Actinomycetales > Actinomycetaceae > JAAZBW01. Next base: position 88,822 of record DASRMP010000039.1, read on the forward strand.
TGGCCGCGGTAGTGGTCGCGGTGCAGCAGACGGGCAGGCCAGGGAACCCCGAGATGCCAGATGGTCACCCGGACATCGCGGCGACGGAGTCGGCATCGCCGGTCGCCGGTGGCATGGGCCAGGCCGGCGGCGTTGACACGGCGGCTGTTCTGGAACAGATGGAGATCCTCGCTGCCGATCCCGAGAACGTCGATGCCATGTGGGCCATGGCGGACCTGCACTTCGAGGGCGAAGATTACCGTACGGCGGCGAAGTGGCTGGAGGACGTCGTCGCACGCGTTCCCAACGACGTCGAGGCGTACCTCATGCTCGGTGTGAGCCGCTTCAACGATCTCGACGTCGAGGGCGCCGAGGAGGCATGGAACGCCGTGCTCGAACTGGATCCGGAACGGGTCCAGGCGCACTACAACCTCGGGTTCCTCCACCTCTCCCAGGACCCGCCGGACACGGAGGCCGCCGCGGCCGCTTGGGAGCACGTGATCGAGCTCGCACCAGGCTCGGATCTCGCCGCGACGGTCGAAACACACCTGAACGCGCTACGAGATGGTGAGGAGGGATAGGCATGCGCCACGGTGACGACGTGCTGCTGGCTCCCCGGACCGAGGGGAAGACCTCCGGAGTTGCGAGCGAGAAGCCCGTGACCGGAGATTCGCCTTCCGAGCCGGACACTCCCACGAAGGGCCGGTCCGTGTGGGCGGAGATCCCGCTTGCCATCTACCGCTTCCTGCATTCGAAGAACACGGGCGTTGTGGTCATCCTGGTGATGGCGTTCCTCGCACTCCTCGGGACTCTCATCGCCCAGATGCCGGCAGCCGTTCGCGAGGATCCTTTTCAGCGCGCTGAATGGCTCGAGTCGGTCCGTCCCCGCTACGGCGGCTGGACGGACATCCTGGAGTCGCTCGGGATCTTCAACGTTTACTCATCGGTCTTGTTCGTCACCGTCGCGGCGCTTCTGACCCTGAGCATCATCGCCTGCACCGTGCACCGCCTCCCGCAACTCTGGAAGCGGACGCAGCACCCGCACGTCCGGGTCAGCGAAGGGTTCTTCCGGCACGCGAAGGTTCTCGGCGCCTCCCACGTGCCTGGGGGAACCGAGACCGCCTACGAATCCGTCACAGCGGTGCTGCGGAAGCAGCGGTTCCGCATCATCGACGACGCGGGCGGTCCGGCGACGAGCCTGTATGCCGACAAGAACCGGTGGGGTCCCTTCGGCACCGCGGCGGCCCACCTCGCGTTCGTCATCATCATCCTCGGGATGCTCGTCAGCTCGACTCTAGGGTACGAGCGGTACATACAGGCGACCGTGGGCACCACGCACCCGATTCTGCCCGAGTCGAACCTGACCATCGAGGCCACGAGCTTCTCCGACACCTACAACCCGGACGGTTCCCCCGCCGACTATGTCAGCCGTCTCGTCCTCCGCGACGGCGACACAGTCCTGAAGGATGAGGAAGTCCGTGTCAACTCGCCACTCACCTGGGACGGTACCCGGATCCACCAGACCAGTTACGGGCCCGCCCTGGCGCTGACGGTCACAGGGCCCGGCGGCGAGACCGTATTCGACCGCGGTGTCCCGCTCGACTGGACGTCGGCCGACGGACTCTACTCGGTTGGATCGTTCCAGCTCCCGGACCAGGGGTTCGACGTCGTCGCATCCGTCCCCGCCTCGGGCAGCACCGGCGGCCACATGGCACCCGGCGAAATGACGTTGGTGGTGTACCCGTCCGGAACTGACCAGGCAGTCGGCGGAGAGACCCTCTCCCCCGGTGAGACCTTCGAACTCGACGGTCTCATATTTGCGTTCGATCGCGAGACCAAGTTCACCGGACTCACCGTCGCCCGCGACCCGGGCTCCGTGTGGGTGTGGATCGGCTCGGTCCTTCTCATGGTTGGCACGGTCGCCACGTTCGGGTTCCGGCACCGCAGGCTCTGGGTACGCATCACGAACGGCGACGACGGCGCGCTCGTGCGTGTCGCGGGCGTCGACAACCTTGACCCCATTCAGGAGAGGAAGTTCGGGGAGCTCCTCGACCAGATCGGTGAACGCCGCGAGTTCACCACGAAGAGAACGGAGGCGGACCGTGCCTGAGTTCGCTGTTTACTTGCTGATGGCAGCCTTCACGCTGCTTCTGATCGGGTGGCTCGCCAACCTGGTCGCGCTCAACTCCGCGAAGGTCGTGACAGTGGCCGAGCAGAAGGAAGCGGTGACGGTCGGCGCGCAGAGAGCCGGTGGCAAGGACGGACAGGAAGCTGAGACGGCAGGAGTTCCAGGGAGTGCGCCCGGCTCCGGCAAGGCCACCAGGGTCAGGCACATGGGCGTCGCCGCCAAGATCGCCACAGGAGCCACTGTCCTCGCGCTCGTGCTGCTGACCGTCTACATCGTCATGCGATCGGTCGTCACGGGGCATGCGCCTTTCACGAACCAGCACGAGTTCGCTATCGCGTTCGTCTGGGCGATCGTCGCCTGCTACCTGGTCTTCGAGTGGCGGTACGACATGCGCGCGATCTCACTCGTCGCGATCGGCATCGCGGCCGCGCTTCTGCTGTACGGGCTGAACCTCGACACCGGCGTGCGCCCGCTGATGCCGGCACTGCAGAACAATCCGATGCTCACCCTCCACGTGGGCACGGCGATGCTCTCCTATGGCGCGACCTGTATCTCGTTCGGCGCTGCCGTCCTCTACCTGATCCGGCCGTACGTGAAATGGCGCGGCATGCCGTCGGGCGAAGTACTCGATGAGGTCAGCTACCGCGCGGCCGTGATCGCCTACCCGCTCATCACCGCCATGATCATCCTCGGCGCCGTCTGGGCGCAGACCGCGTGGGGCCGCTACTGGGGCTGGGACCCGAAGGAGACCGCCGCACTGATCACGTGGCTGATTTGGAGCGCCTACCTCCACGCCCGCGTCTTCCGCGGTTGGAGAGGCAGGCGGGCGGCGTGGCTCGTCGTGATCGGCTTCGCCTCCGTGCTGTTCGCCTACTTCGGCAACCACTTCTTCGGAGGCCTTCACTCGTATGCGTAGTGCTCGAACTCGGGTCGTCCAAGGCGTCGGAGTCCTCATCGCACTGGCCGCGCTCGTGGTCGTCTTCTTCTGGCTCAACCGACCCGGAGCGGCCGACGGCGTGTCCGCTGTCGACGTCGAGGATTCCGCCGGAACGCTGCCGACAGTCGATCAGCCGGCACCCGGCTTCACCGCGACAACCATCGACGGCGAGGAAATATCGCTTGACGGCTTCGAGGGCCGGCCGGTGTGGCTCATAGTCAACGCGACTTGGTGCAGTTCCTGCCGATCCGAGATTCCGGACGTCCAGGCAATCCAGGCATCGGACCTCGGCGACCAGGTGGAGATCCTGTCGGTGTACATCGGCGAGGACGCGGCAGCGGTCTCGCAGTTCGCGGAGCGCCTCGGCCTCACCTACCGCAACGTGCCGGATCCCGACTCCGCGATCTCGGCCGTGTACTCAGTCCCTGGCATCCCCGTCCACTACTTCATCGACAGCGACGGCGTCTTGCGTGCGATCGAGATCGGTTCGCTGGGGATCTCGCGCATGGAGGAGCAACTCGAGATGGTGATCGGCTGACGAGCGGCTGATCGCGGCGGGCGAAACCTCCCGCGTAACCGCCCTGCGGGCGGCGTGGCACGATGGAGACGATGGCACACGACGCAGAACAACCGTCCTTCCCTGAGGCCGGGGCACTCTTCTACCACGAACTTGTCCTGAACAACGAACGACCCTGGTGGAGGGCCAACAAAACTCGGTGGGAGCGGGACGTGCGCGACCCCCTCGAGAGAATCATGGCGGATCTGCGCCCGGAGTTCGGGGAGGCAAAGATCTTCCGGCCCTACCGGGACCTCCGCTACGGAACTGACAAGACCCCGTACAAGACTCATCAGGGCGCGTACATCTCGACCGGTCCCGCAGCGGGCTGGTACGCGGAACTCGGCGTGAAGGGCCTCATGACCGGCGGCGGCTTCTACCACGCGGCCGCACGTGAGATCGCCGCCTATCGCGCCGCCGTCGACGATCCCGCACGCGGCCACGAGCTCGAGGTGATCCTCGAGGAACTCACCTCGAGCGGCTGGGAGGTAGCGGGCGATTCGCTCACCACCGCTCCTCGCGGCTTCAGCCGCGACCACCCCCGCATCCGGTTGCTGCGCCACAAGCACCTGTTCGTGCGCCGTATGGTCGATCCAGAAGTGCGGGGCGAGGATGCGGCCGCCGCGCGGATCGCCGCCGACTGGATAGAGATCGAGCCTCTCATCGCGTGGGTCTCGGACGAGTTCGAGAAGACCGCACTCATGGACGAACAGAACGCCCGTTGAACCGACGGCGTGTGCGCCGGCAGGGCTGACGCCTAGCGGATGTTCACTACCCGCACGCGGCGGTCATTAACCTGGAAGTCCACCTCGAAATCGGCGAACGTCATCGAGTAGACGCGTGCCGGATCGTGCTGGTACGCCGGGTGGGGATCCTGGGCGAGAATACCGCGCAGCGCCATACGGTGCTGCGGCGGCACCCTGGCCTCGAGTTCGGGCGGCACCTCGACGGCGATCGGTTCGCGTGGACTCGAATCGACGAACCCGGAGCGGAACCCCCGGATCGCGTCAGTGGGCACATAGGGCTTTATGTCGATGATGGGGGTGCCGTCCATGAGGTCCGCTCCCCCGACGGTGAGGATCGTCCCCTCCGGATGGGACTCGACCTTGAGCAGCTCGACCGCCGAGAGCCCGATCGGGTTCGGCCGGAACGGAGTGCGGGTGGCGAACAGACCAACCCGGCCGTTGCCGCCGAGCCGGGGCGGACGCACGGTGGGCGACCAGCCCTCCTCGATATGCTCCGAGAACACCCACAGGAGCCAGAGGTGCGAGAATCCTTCAATGCCGCGAACAAGATCGGGTGAGCGGAATTCCGGTTCGAACACCACGTGGGCGGTCAGTTCGGGGACAAGGCCTGACTGCCGTGGGATGCCAAATTTGGCGGGGAAGTCGGACCGAATCCGGGCAACCGGTGTCAGTTGCAGTTCTTGAATGGGCATGGGCTCAGTTTGCAGGATTTCAGTGGCCGAAAATCTCCGGATCGCTCACCGGGGCATCCGGGTCCTCGAGCGTATCGATGAGGCGCATCTCGGCGCGCGAGAGTTCGAAGCCGAAGATGTCAAGGTTGTCACGCTGGCGCTCGGGCGAGGCGGACTTCGGAATGGTCACGAGTGCCTGCTGCACCTGCCAGCGGAGGACGACCTGCCCGACGGTGACATCGTGGAGTCCCGCGATCATCTTCAGCTCCGGCCGCTCGAGGAGGTCTGTCTTGCCCGCGCCGAGCGGGCTCCAGCACTCGCCTCTGATTTCGTTCGCGGTCATGTAGGTGAGCACGTCACGGCGCGGCCGCAGCGGATCGAGCTGGATCTGGTTGATCTCGGGAATGTAACCGTTCTGGGCGAGCTTTTCGAGGTGCCGCGGGAGGAAGTTGGATGTGCCGATCGCGTGCGTGAGGCCCTCGTCCTGGACGGCAAGCATTCCCTCGAACGCATCCACGTAGCGGTCCTGATCGGGATTCGGCCAGTGGATGAGAAGGATGTCCACGTAGTCGAATCCGAGAAGCTCGAGTGATCGGCTCAGGACTTCCCGGACGCCGTCGATGGAGTGCCATTCCCTGTTGAACTTCGTGGTGATGACAACTTCGTTCCTCGGGATGCCGCTCCGGCGCACGGCCGCACCGACCGCGTCCTCGTTGCGGTAGTTCTCCGCAGTGTCGATGAGCCGGTAGCCGAGTTCGAGCGCGGAAATCACGGCTCGCTCGCATTCGGCCCCCTTCAGCGGCGAAGTGCCGAGGCCCACTTTGGGTACACGCACTCCGGAGCGAAGCCGGACGGTTGGTACCTTGTTCGCTGGCATGCCGCCAACGCTACCCCGGGACCGTCCATGACGCCGGTGAGCCCGCGGTCATGCACGCCGTGGAGGTCGAGGTTCAATCGTTCCGGCCGAGCGCCCGCGTCTCATCTGGAGGATGTTCTGGATCACACTCCCCCACGGTGCGTGCCTGGCGCGGGAGCCGCTCCACATATGGCGGACTCCAGTTCAGGCGCGGGCCTCCAGCGGGATTGACCATGAATTGAACGGGCCTTGTGACCGTCTTCACTCATCCGAGTGTGAGCGGCTCGCTATTGCCGCTGTGAAAGGTGGGACGAACCGGAGGCTAGGGTGGTACCCATGCGTCTTGGAATCGACTTCGGCACCACCCGTACGATCGCCGCCCACGTGGACCGCGGCAATTATCCGGTGGTCTCTTTCCTCGACAATGAGGGCGACTCGCACGACTACATCCCGACCGTGGCCGGACTCGATGAGGACCGGCTGGTCTACGGTTTCGATGCGCTGGACGCGAACCATGCTCGCGGCGTGCAACTGGTCCGTTCGTTCAAGCGCGAACTCGCCTCGCCGGCGGTGACGTCGGACTCCACCGTGACCATCGGTGGGCTTGAGATCCCGCTTCTCGACCTCATGACCGGGTTCCTCTCCCATGTGAAGGACCGGCTCCACACCGCCTCGTCGCTGAGCGAGCCGCTCAGGACGGACCCGCTGAACCACGTGGCGATCGCAGTGCCCGCGCACGCTCACGGTGCGCAGCGCTTCCTGACGCTTGAGGCATACCGCCGCGCGGGCTTCAACGTGGTCGCGATGATCAACGAGCCGTCCGCGGCCGGTTTCGAATACACCCACCGGCAGGGCGGCACCCTCAACGCCCGCCGCACGCGAGTTCTCGTCTACGACCTCGGAGGGGGCACGTTCGACGCCTCGCTCGTTCGCGTCGACGGCCTCGCGCACGAAATCCTCGGCACGCGGGGCATCAACCGCCTCGGAGGGGACGACTTCGACGCCGTCCTGGCCGCCTGCGCTCTCGAAGCGGCGGGAACCTCGATCGAGCGCCTCGGCGTCGATGAGTATGCCGAACTCCTTCTGTCGGCCCGGGACGCGAAGGAGGGCCTCGCCCCGCAGTCGCGCCGCATGCTGCTGACCGTTGCCGGCAAGGACGTCGTCGTGCGCGTTGATGATTTCTACAAGGCGGCCACCCCGCTGATCGAGCAGACCATCGACGCCATCTCACGTCTCGTGGGCGGCCTCGACGACTCCGCTCTTGCCGATTCCGACGTCGCCGGCGTCTACCTTGTGGGCGGAGCCTCGACCCTGCCGATCGTGGCACGCCAACTGCGCGAGCACTTCGGGCGCCGCGTCCACCGCTCGCCGATGCCCGCCGGATCTGCGGCCGTGGGACTCGCGATCGCCCTCGACCCGGAGGCCGGCTACAGCCTCGAGGACCGCCTCTCGCGTGGAGTCGGCGTGTTCCGTGAGCGGGACGGGGGCGCGGGCGTGACGTTCGACCCGGTCCTCAGCCCGGACAACCGTCTGCCCGAGGACGGCGAGGTCCGCATCAGCCGCCGCTACCGCGCGGCCCACAACCTGGCGTGGTACCGGTTCATCGAGTACTCGCTGCTCGAGGAGGGCCAGCCCCGCGGGGATATTGCCCCGCTCGGCGAGATCCTCTTCCCAGTCGACCCTTCTCTCCGGGACGGACGCGAACTCTCGCTGGTGAGCGTCGAGCGCAGCGGAAACGGTGGTGGCCCCGAGATCGAGGAAATGTACACCGTAGACTCCACCGGCTTGGTGCGGGTCTCGGTGCGTGACCTGGAGACCGGTTACCTGGTCGAGGCCGGCTTCGGCGGCTGATCCTCGCGGTCGTACGCGAATCCGCGGGCGACCAGGACCTTCACGAGCGCGTCCACGGTGTGCTCGCGCGGCTGGCGACCGTCCTCCATCGGCGGTCCGGCGGCGAAGTAGTTGTGCTCTCCCGAGTGAGATAGTGGCCCGATATCGATCTCGGTCACACGCCCCTCGCGCTTCGCCCGGTTCCAAGACGAGTTCCGTGCGATGGGCCACCGGCCGGCGCTCGCGACCACGCCCAAGCGATGCACCTTGTCGAGGCTGCCGGTCAGGTGCCACAAGTGCTTGACCCGGTCGATGCCCGGATCGGAACCGAAGATTCCCGCCATCGAGAGCACATGGACGGGAATCCCGAGCGACGCGAGGTACCACGACGCCCCGACCGCGATCTGCGCTCCCCCGCTCCAACCGAGAATCGTTACCGGACTTGGATCAGCGGAGTCGTAGCCCCTGCGGAGAAGGGCCTCCCAGATCTGCTCCGCCACGCCCAGGTTGTACACCGGGCCGTAGCGCTGGTCGATGGAGACAAAGCACTGGAAGGCGTTGCGGATGTTGATGAGGAAGGAGATCTTCCCGTGCTTGCTGGCCTGTTTGAAGGCCGTGAGCCGCCGCCAGAGCCAGGAGAACGGGCGGTTCGCCGTGAGGCCACGGTTGGCAGGCGAGTACGGATAGACGTCCGTAATCATCGTTGTGCCGCCGATCCGTTCCTTGAGCCTTTCGACGACGGGTGCCTCCTTCAGCGGGAGGAGTTCTCCGGAGCTGATGCCGATTCCCGAGAAGAACACGAGGTAGTGGCCTGTGTTCTCGCCGGGTTCCGCAGGTTCCGGCGCGTTGGGCCGGTGGAACGTGGCGTAGTTCCGTTCGTGGAGGGTACGGCTGTCCTCGCGACCCGTTCGGGCCCACCAACCGAGAGACTCCATCGGAGCGACGAGCCCGGCGATGACGAGCAGGAGCACGAGGGCGCCGAGAATCTCAATTACGATCATTGCGCCTGCTTCCCGGCGGGCGGCTCGGCCGGCGGCATCTCGAACGAGTCGCGTATCTCCTGGGCCGAGAGCAGCATCGGCTCGCCGGTCACGAACCTCCAGAGACGATCGCGCAGCCAGCTCAGCGGACGCCCGATAGTCCGGTTGGCGACCACCATGCCAAGGAAGCCGATCGCGGTGATCAGCAGGGCGGTCCAGCGGTCCGTTGAGAACTCGTACATCACGATCGCCCACAGGCTCGCGAAACTCCAGAGCTGAATGAACCTTTCGACGCCCGGTCCCGAGTACGGGAGCAGCACGAGAAACCCGAGCACGTAGGGCGCCGCCGAAACCATGACGGACTGGACGAGCGTCTGCAGGTGGAGCGCGGTACCGAGGATCAAGGAGCCCGCGACCCAGACAACCGCGCCGAGCACGAAGTAGGTGAGCAGGTGCGCGATCACCGACAATGCGAGAGTGAGAACGAGGCGAAAACTCCGCACTTGATTGATCACGAGGACGATCGCTTCGCCGATCAGCGTCGAGATCGTGACGACAACGAGGATGCCGATCGGGATCGCCCAGGGGCCATAGCCGGCCTCCATCCCGGCCATTGCGTTCGGATCGAGGCGAAGCGCGCGAGAGATCACCGTGAAGAGGTCCGCGAGGTACTGCACCTAATCGGCCGCTCTGGTCTCGCGGGTGAGGAGACCGGAGGCCGCTCCGAACACAGCCATGGTGGCGCCGATGACGAGCCCGAGACCGGCGAGGATGTACCAGCCGACGAGCTCGTCGAACGGACGCGTCGGCTCGCGAAGCAAGAGCCACCAGGTGAGTACTGCCGTGCCCAGGCCGACGATCGCCGGAATCCACGGGAGCCCGAGCCACACGCCCGACGGCGCTCCCCGGGTGCCTCGATGCCAAGTGTTCCACTTCGGTTCTCGGGCCAGGATGATCCACCCTCCGATGAGCCCCCATGCCCCGGCTACGAGGACCGCGCCAATGACGTCGGCCGGTCTGTGCCAGCCGAGAATGTAGGTTGCGGCTGCCGCGAGCGACGCGAAAGCGCCGCCCAGCGTCGCTGCGACCGGACGCCATCGCGGGGAGGCGACGAGCACGATGGCCAGCATCGCGGCCGCAGCGACCGAGGTGTGTCCCGATGGGAACGAATTCATGGTTGCCTCGGAGATGCCGAGGTTCGGGCGCGGTAGCACGCTCTTCAGGATCTGGGTGGTGGTCGCGGCTGCGAGCGCTGAGACGAGCGCCACGACCGGCGCACTGATGGATCGGCGTACGATGCTTGCCGCGACGAGTCCGCTGGCCGCGACAGCCGCCGATACCTCGGGCAGGTAGCGGAGAAAACCGAGAGCGCCGTCCCGGGCAACCTCCGCATCGAGAAACCCACGTGCAGCCACGAGGAGTTGCTCGTCGATCGTCTGACCTGTGATGGTCCGAACGAAGCCGACGTACGCGAGTACCAGGAGGGCGACGACGAAGGCGAGAGCAAGTCCCCAGACGGCAGGATGGTTCGGGCGGCGGCTATTCACGATTCACTCAGGCGACATGGAGGCCGAACTCGAGCACCGCGGCGATCACGCACGCGCGGGTGCGCAGATCGAGTGGCCGGCGTGCATCGAGGTCGGATTCGGCGGGCGCCTCGGAAACGCATTCGAAGCGTCCTTGCTGACCTTCCGCCTCCAATTGCGCCAGGAGCTGGCGATCGATGTCCGATCCGTGAGCCACCTGCGTGACGGTGATCGCGAGTCCGGAGGTCGCCTCCACCCAGGACCTCAACGCCGGCGCGGCCGGACCGTTCCAGGTGACCCGCATGCGGTGGATCGCGCCTCCGCCGACGAGGTGCCCGTGAAGCTGCCCGACGACGTCCAGAGGTGCCCCGGACGGCCCCATGAGGTTGAAGACAGGCAGATGGCTTTGCTCGTACCACTCCTCGTTCACGCCGAGTGGGTCGGCGAGCAGAAGCGCATCCATGACCGGTCCGATGATGGGCGCCGCCCGCTCGGAATCACGAGCGAGCGCAGGCGGGACCCGGACAAGCTGAACCGAAGCCGCCTGAGCCGCCACGTGAAGGGCCACGTCCAGTTCGTCGTCGACACTGTGGTCGATGACTGCGACGCGGCGGGCGGCGAGGCGCCTCGGCCGTAGATCGATCTGATCCCACCCAGCGGTGAGAAGTAGAAGGAATTCGAGGTCCGTCCTATTGAGGGAGCTCAGAGAGCGAAGGTGACCGGCCCTGGCCACGGCTAGCTGCCCGAGGCCCGTTTGGCGGCACGCCGCTCGGCAAGTTCGTCATGATGCGCCTCGACAGCCCGCTCCGTGGGCAGTTCGGAGAGCGTTCCCTCGACTTCGCGCCACACGCGCCCGACTGCGATGCCGAAGACGCCTTGGCCTCCCTGCACGAGGTCGATCACGTCCTCTGGCGAGCGGCACTCGTAGACCGAAGCGCCGTCACTCATGAGGGTGATCTGCGCGAGGTCATCGATGCCCTGGTCTTTCAGGGCCTGGATCGCGGTGCGGATCTGCTGGAGGGACACACCCGTGTCCAGCAGGCGCTTGACCACCTTCAACACGAGGATGTCGCGGAATGAGTAGAGGCGTTGCGTGCCCGACCCGGCGGCGCCGCGGACCGAGGGTTCGACGAGCCCGGTGCGCGCCCAGTAATCGAGTTGACGATAGGTGATGCCGGCGGCGGCGCAGGCTGTGGGACCGCGGTAGCCGGTTTCCTCGTCGATGTCCGCCAATGCGTCGCCGAAGAGCATGCCTTGACCCCGACCTGGCATTGCCGCAGCGTCCGTACTCATCTTCGTGTCCCCGCTAACGTTTCCGTACCGGAATCCAGCCTACCGACTTGCTCGAGAGTCACGCTAGGGCACGAAGACATGACCACCGTTCTGACACGCCGACACGCAGGTGTCGTGATCAAATCTCAACCTTTGGTTGAGGCTTATCACCCGTTCTCTCCGACGGACATACGGAGCAGCTCCGCGTACAGCTGCGCGGATACCTCGGCGAGTTCGGTGGCGTCCGCGGCGGACCGCTCGCGCGCGATCGCAGAGTTCTGGGCACGAGCGGGCGCCACCACTTGGTCAATCAGGCTGGCGGTGCTGTCGGCGTTCGCTCGCATGGACCTCAGATTGCGCGGTGCTATGCCACGTGCCGCCAGCCGCGCGGCGAGCTGCATCACCGAGACAGCACGGGCCGAGTAACGTCCCCGTGAATCCGGCTGGAGGAGTCCCGCCTGGACCATCTCGTCCACGTCGGCGAGACTCGCGCCGGACAGCTCGCTCAGCTCCACGGCGGTCACACGCGCGCCACTCGCCGGAACGACCAGACGCCCGTCCATGGCGACGACGCGTGCCGAGCGGACCGGCTCTACGATCCTGCCGGCGTCCAGATCTTCAAGGTTCTCGCGGATGACCTTGAGCGGCAGGTAGTGATCCCGTTGCTGCGTGAGCGTGTATCGCAGCCGCTCCACGTCAGCCTGCGAGTATTTCCGGTAGCCGGAACCGGTTCTCGATGGCGTGACGAGCCCCTGGTCCTCGAGAAACCGGAGCTTCGAGACCGACACAGCGGGGAACTCGACCTGCAAGATCGAAATCACTGCGCCGATTGTCATCGTCGGCCTGCGGGAGACATCTGGTGGCCACGGTGCCGCCGCCTCGCGTGCGGGCCTCTCCGGCTGGCCGGCCAGGCCTGAAACGCTCACGAGGCGTCAGACCCCGGCCGGCTCTCGCTTTGGCCGCGGCGCGGCGAGGGATGGTAGGTGAGCCGGTACTTGCCCACCTGGACCTCATCGCCCGCGCGAAGCACGGCGGAATCGACACGCTCGCGGTTGATGTACGTGCCGTTGAGCGACCCGACGTCACGGACCATGTGGCCGCCCTCGTGCGCAAGGAACTCCGCGTGCTTGCGGGAGACAGTCACGTCGTCGAGGAAGATGTCCGAGTTCGGGTGGCGGCCGGCGGTGGTCCGGGGTGCATCGAGGAGGAAACGGGCACCCTGGTTCGGGCCACGCTGGACGATCAGGAGCGCGGACTCCGGTGGAAGGGCCTCGACGGCCGCCTGATCCGAGTGGTCGAGCAGCGCGAGTTGGTACTCATCCGACTCCGCTTCCGCACCCACGGCGCCGAATACAGCGGTCTGTGGGACATTGCCGTCCTTGTCCTGCTGCGACATTTGACCTCCTCTGAATCTCTGGCTCAACCTTAGCCTGCCGTCTGGGCTGAGGCACCCCTCTGAGCTTGGCTATCTCTCGAGTTCATTCGACGATTTCTGCGTGTTCCAGCGCCGGGATGTCACGGACGGAGTGGATCTCGATATCCCCGATCTCTTCCAGGTTGGTTGCGGCTCCGGCCGTCCGGAATGCCGCCAGTACGCCACCGGGCATCTCAAGGGCGACTGCTATCGTGCCCGGATCTCCGATCGCGTCCACGGTGTACGGCGGCGCGATATCGATGCCGTCGAGCGAGATCCCTGCCTCATCATCGGCGAACCAGCTGTTCGTGCCGAGCCGAACATCGTTGATCTCGATCGCCTCGGCCCCGGAGTTGCGGAGTTCCTCGACCAGTGACACGAAGCTCTGTGCCTTGAGGCCCCGCTGAGGATCCCGGATCTCCAAAGCGACCCCGGGTCCGTGGACCGGGATCGTCCCTGCATGGATCGAGAGCGCGCGGACGCGCTCCGCTGCGGCTTCGGCCGCCGCGGTCTGACTGATCACGCCGGACTCCAGATCCGCGAGTTCTCTGCTGAGCGTGTCTCGCTCGGAGGTGAGTTCCTCGACACGTGTCGAGAGCTCGTCGAGGATCCGGACAAGTTCGGCCTGGCGGAGCGTCGACAGCGTATCGGTTTCGCGTTGCCTGGCCTGCACCACGGCAGCGAATGCGACAAGTCCGCAGAGCACTGCGATGAGTACCCGCGTCCAGAAGCGCCGGCCACCGCCGCCGCTGGGAGTCTTGCGGTCGCTCATGCCTTGAAGATGTGCCGGCGGATCGCCGCGGCGTTCGCAAAGATCCGGATTCCCAGAACCACGACGACGGCGGTCGTCATCTGCGATCCGACACCCAATTGCTCACCCAGGAACACGATGAACGACGCGATCAGGACGTTGAAGATGAACGAGGAGATGAACACACGGTCGGAGAAGACGCCGTCGAGATGGGCGCGAAGCCCGCCGAACATGGCGTCCAACGCCGCGACCACGGCGATCGGCAGATACGGCTGGAGATAGGGCGGGATCGTCGGCTGAGCGAGTACACCAAGCACTACTCCGAGCACGACGCCGAGGGCGACGATCAATTATCCACACTCCTCACTACTCACCTGACGATCACTTCTCACCTGATGATCCCACGGGCGCTCTCCGGTGGGTCCGTCCCGATCGGGACCGCATGTCCGCCGATCGTGGGCAACGGCGCCGCGGGGAGCTCGACGCTCGCCGCCACCGAGATTTGGACAGTCACTCCGTAGGTGTCTCGGAGCATCGCGAGATGCCCGGACGCCCGGGTCTGTGCGAGGCCCACCTGAAGCGCGCCGGCGTCTCCCACCGCCTCAACCCGATAGGGCGGTGAGAGCGGCACGAGGTTGACGAGTATCGCCTGCCCCGCGGTGCGGAGCGCGGTCGTACTGGAAAGCCGTTCGCCGTTCACGGCGATGCCATCGGCGCCCAGGCCCCAGAGAGCATTGGTGACGACCTGAAGATCGAAGTCCCGCACCCGGCCCTGCGAACTGGTCACCGCCGAATCGTCGATGTCGATGATGAGGGCTTCGCCCCTTATGGGCAGGAGGCCCACACGGGCGGCGAGGATCCGAGTCTCGTCCGTTTGGGCGGAATCGGCCGGAGCGAGAAGCTCCCGGCGTGCGACGATTTCTGTGTCGAGCCGCTGGATCTCGGCCTCGATCTGGTCCAGTGTCTCGCCTCGTTCGTGCACTTGCTCGACCAGATGGGCGTTGGCGGCGAGCGTACCTGCACGGACCCGCTGGAGTTCGCGCGCGGCCCAGACGGAGATGGTGGTCATGAGCGCGATCAGCAAGATGGAGACGATCTTCCCGAAGGTGCCGGGTTCGTGGGTGGGCCTGCCCGTGCGGTAGCCGGAATCGAGAGGACTGTCGAGCAACTGGCGCAGCACGCCCTGTGTGGCCGACCCCGCGATCGACGCCCTGTGGGCCGCCTCCTGGCCGGCGCCGCGCCAGCGATCGAGCTCGCGCCGTGCGAACGACTCATTCTCCTTCATGCCGGAGCCTCTGCCGTCTGTACGGCTTGTATGGCCTGCGCGGCGTAAATAAGTGCCGACAGCCAATACAGGCCGACGCCCCAGAGCGCGAACGCCCAGCCGACCACTGTGGCCACGTAGCCGAGCGTGCCGCCGAGGGTGCCGAGTAGCAGCAGGGGGAACGCGTACATCAGCGCAAACGTCGCGGCCTTGCCCGCGAAGTTCACTTGGAGGAACCCATAGCCGTTCGAGCGGAGCACCGCCTGGCAGACAATCAGCACGATCTCCCGCAGGGCGATCACGATGACAAGCCACCAGGGTATGAACTCCCGGATCGCGAGCGCGATCAACGTGACTCCGATATAGAGCCGGTCGGCCACGGGATCGAGCAGGCGTCCCAGCACGGTCACTTGGTTCAGCCACCTCGCCAGTGCGCCGTCGAGCCAGTCGCTGAGGCCGGCGATCACCAGCACCACGATGGCCGCGATGTCCCGTTCGGTGAGGATGAGATAGCCGAACGCCGGGATCAGGGCGAGTCGCAGGAACGAGATGACGTTGGGAATCGTCCAAATCCGTGACGTCTCGGCCACAGCACTCCTCACCCGGCGTTCTGGTCTGCGCCCATTGTCGCATCCGCACCGCATGGTGCGGATGCGACAATCCGGTCAGTAGTTCAGTCCGTGGCCCAGGCGGTAGTCGTTGCCGTCTGAGTCGCGGTACACGTAGGTGCGGCCCTCCATGTACCGCTCCTTGTCGTAGCCGGGTACATCGTTCGGGGAGGCGCAGATGCCGTTCTCGTCGACGGCGATAGCGTCCGGTCCTGCCGGCAACGTGATGGGCAGGCGGCCCACGGGCGCGAACTTGCCGAAAACCACCTCGGCTATCGCCGAGGTGGATGTGTCGAATCCGCCCAGGAGCGCGTCGGCCATGGGCTCGACCTCGTGCAGCAGCCAGGGCAGCATGAAGTTGACCGAAACGAGGAGTGTGGGCACGGCGTCGCGGATCTCGCGCACCTTGGCCAACCGGATATTCGTCGCCTCGTGGATCGCGAGATCGAGCGGCTCCGGGGTGGCTGCGAAGTAGTCGCCGGTAAACGGGTTGAGGTGCACCCAGGCGATGTCTGCAAGCCGGAAGTCGGTGGTGAAATCCACGCCGAGCCCCATTGCCTCGAGTTCGGCGCGCACCTCATCCAGCTTCTCGACGGTCAAGTCCCGTTCGAAGGTCTCCACGTAGACCTTTTTCTGTGCCGGGCTGTCCAGGTCCAGCGGAAGGATCCCGCCGGTGTTCTTGAGCAGGACGACGGACTTGCGGTGCGCGTCCGCCGCGGCGGCGAGGTGATCCGGGCTGCGAACGATCAGCGGTGCCTCCTCCGGGTCCTTGTACGGGTCCTCGAAAAGGCCCAGTTCGAACATCTCCTTCGTGAGGCGACGGGCCGAGAGCTCGAGCCGCTCGCGGGTTGCGAGGCCCTGGTCGTAGGCCGCCCTGATCGACGCGACGTCGTTCGTGTCCGCGAAGATGTCGGTGCCCGCTTCGAGGGCCTTGGCGACCCGCTCCGGGATCGTCAGGTCCTCGACGCCCCAGGCCATGCCGGTGAGCACACCGGAGTCGGAGTTGACGTAGCCCTCGAAGCCGAACTTTTCACGGAGAAGACCGGTGATTATCGCCTTGTTGAAAGCGAAGCCGGTTTCCTCGAACTCGTCGCGGTACGGCGCCTGCGGCACGTAGGACTTCTCGTTGGACGGTATCGCGTAGTACGGCATGATCGAGCTCGTGCCTGCGGCGATGGCGGCCTTGAACGGGGGCAGATGGTACGCCTCGAGCGATCCGGGCGTCGGATAGCAGTTGTACTTGCCCTCCGCATAGTGCGGATCGAAGCCGTTCTCGCGGGCACCGCCGCCCGGGAAGTGCTTCGTTGTCAACGCGATCGATGTGCGATCGAGCTTCTCGCCCTGGAACCCGCGGACGATGCGGTCGATCGCCTGTGCGAGGAACTCGGGATCCTCGCCGAACGTGCCGTTGAACCGGAACCACCGGGGATCCGTGGCGGTGTCCGCCATGTACATGTAGCCCTTGCGGACGTTGATCGCGTTGAACTCGGCGCGGGATTTCCGCGCGAAGTCCGAGATGATGTCCAGATCGCCGGTTGCGGCGAGTCCCAACGTGCCGGGCCACAGCGTCATGTCGGTGTCGTCCGCCGTCGGCATGAACTTGAAACCGCCGGCCTCATTGCGGGAGTTCGATGCCACGAGCGCCGGCACGCCGAGCCGGGTGCCCTCGGCGACCTCCTGCAGGGCGTTCACCCACGCCGTCACGAACTGCGGCGGAGGAGACTCTCGGGCGATGAAGTGGCGGACGTGCTTTTCCTCGATGATCTCGGTCGATCCCTCCAGGTGGGGGCTGCCCATGCGGTGCGACTCGTAGCGTTCCTCGTCGAGAAGCCCATCGTGCGAGGTCTTGGCGGGGTCCTTCTGATAGCGGCCCATCGGGCGGCTGTTGATCACCATCAGGCCGATCAGTTCATCGATCTCCATGCGCGCCGCGAGGTCCGCGGCGCGTTCCTCAGCGTTCAGGCGCCAGTCCTCGTACGGCTGCAGTTCGCCGTCGCCGTTCAGATCCTTGAACGTGAGGCCATCGACCATGATTGTGGGCTTGACTCGCGCGCCGATGCTGACTTGTACGGACATGGGGCCTCCTTGCCTCCGGGATGAATGTCCTTTGAGCCAATGCTAAGGGGGCGGTCGCACTTTTCCTGGGAGCTTCCATACCGGCTTGACCACTCTTGTCAGGGTTTCGGACGATTCGACGACGGCTGCGAGCCTCTCGGATGCCGCTTTCGACTTCTTCCACAATGCCGCGCGGCGGGAAGTGCCACGTGACACGATTGACCCATACCCGATCCGAACGCGAGAAGGAGACACGATGAGCAAATTGGACGATTCTCTGGCCGGCTTCCAGAACAACCCCAAGATTCCGAACGCGTACGACTCTCTCGTGGAGAAGTTGCCCGTGAGCGACGAGACCAAGGGGAGCATGCGTGAGGGCGGGCGCGCAATCGGCACCGGTTTCATGGTTGGCCTTCGGAAGATTGCCTCCGTCGTCGAGGGAGCGATCAACGGGGGAATCGACCGGGCGCGCGAGCCGCTCGCCGAGACCGGCCCGATGGACCCGACCGCGAGCGAAGACCATCCTGGCGAGCAGACGGATGACCCCGGAATGGCCGAGCCGATGAGTGACTCATCCCCCGCCGGGCACACGGCATTCCTCGACGAACTCGAGCGGCTCGACCGGCTTCACCGCAGCGGCGGGCTCACGGACGGCGAGTACAGCGCTGCAAAGGCACGCTTTCTCGGCCTGTAGACCATATCGCCCCGGGGTGCTGCGCGTGCAATACAGAATTGCGTATGGCCCAAATTCCGCGCGGCATCGACCCGGACACTCCCGAGGAATCCGTGCCGTACCGCGTACGCAAGATTCCGTCCAAGGTCTACGAGGCGGAGCTGTATCGCCTCCAGGGTGAACTCGGCAAGCTGCAACGATGGGTCAAGGAGACTCACCAGCGAGTCATCATCATCTTCGAGGGCCGTGACGCCGCCGGAAAGGGCGGCACGATCAAGCGGATCACCGAGTATCTCTCGCCGCGCGTGGCGCGCATCGCCGCCCTCCCATCCCCCACCGAGCGCCAGCAGACGCAGTGGTACTTCCAGCGTTACATCGCGCATCTCCCTGCCGCCGGGGAGATCGTGCTGTTCGACCGCTCCTGGTACAACCGCGCGAACGTCGAGAAGGTCATGGGGTTCGCGACACCGGCGCAGGTCCAGTTGTTCATGCGGCAGTGCCCGATCTTCGAGCAGATGCTCGTCGACGACGGAATCCACCTGCGTAAGTACTGGTTCTCCGTTTCGGACAAGGTGCAGTACGAGAGGTTCGAGTCACGGCTCAACGATCCGCTGCGGCAGTGGAAGCTCTCGCCGATGGACATGGAGTCCATCACGAAGTGGGAGGAGTACTCCCGCGCCAAGGACGACATGATGATCCACACGGACACGACAGCAGCACCGTGGTTCCAGGTGCCGTCCGACTCCAAGAAGGCTGCCCGGCTCAACATGATCCACCACCTCCTCGAATCGCTCCCGTACGAGGACCTGGGGCCCCAGGAGCCGATCGATCTGCCCGAACGTCCTCCCGGCCTCGGGTACCGGCGGACGTCTCTCTCGACCCAGCGCCGAGTCCCGGACCACGCGGCGACACTCACCAAGGATGCCGGGAAGGGAAAGGGCCACGACACCGAGGACTGAGGCCCCAACCCGCGCCGGTGCAGCGTCATGTTTCTTTGGCGGTTGTTGAAGATCGGACAAAACAAAAGAGGGACGCCCCGATGTTCGCCTTCCCTCCGCAACTGAGGCTAGGGTGACCATAATCATGCTGCAGTGACGGCGGCTGGATATGCCCCGGCGGAACGTGATGAGCAGCACCCATCACGGGAGGAATGGGCGGTGTCGTATCACCTCGGCGTCGATATCGGCGGCAGTCGCGTCCACGCGGCGACCGCGCGAGTCTCGCCGGATGGCACGGTTGTGGTGGAGACGGCCCCCCTCGGGCGCATGGAAGCGGACCTCCTGGCGCTGATCTCGGTAACGAGCGACGGCGAGATCTCGTTTGGCGACGTCGCGGCCGCACACGGCGCTTCGGAGCCGCAGATTCTGGTGGGCGGGCTGCGCCGCCGGATCGGTGACGATGTCCCGTTCGTCGTCGGGGACCATCTGATTTCTGCGGAAGACGCATACGCGCGGCTGGCCGCGTCGGTGGTGGAGACGGTGACCCAGAGGGAAGGGGAATCACCGGCGCGGGTGGTTTTCACATATCCGACGGTGTGGGGCCCATACCGGATCGACCTCGTTCGCGAAGCGCTCGCGGCCCGCTACGCCGGCAGATTCGATCTGATGCCGGAGGCGGAAGCGGCGGCGCGAGGCACGGGTCACGCGCTCGACCGGGGCGCACTCGCCATCTATGACCTCGGTGAAACCACCTTTGATGCCGCACTTATCCGCAGGGAGGGGGACGGCTGGCACGTCGTCGGCGAGACGGCCGGGATCGAAATGTTCGGAGGGAGTGATCTCGACGACCTGGTTGTGCGCCACGTGCTGACCGTGACTCCCACCCCCCAGGTGGCCGCGCTGCGCCGCGAGTGTGCGGGGGCCAAGGAGGCTCTCTCGACCGAGGCCGAGGTGACGATCCCGGTCCGCGGAGCGGAGGGCCCCGCTTCGGTGCGTCTCACCCGTTCAGAGTTCGAGGCGATGATCGAGGACGAGCTTGATCGCACCGTCACCGTACTATCCGAGGCGATCGACTCCGCCGGCGTTCCTCTGACCGACGTCGACGGTGTCCTGCTGGCAGGCGGCTCATCACGAATCCCGTACGTGACTCAGCGGATCTCCGCGGCGCTCGGCCGCCCTGTCCTGGCTGATACGGACATCGGTTCGCTGATCGCGATGGGTGCGGCCCGGAGCGGACTGACGAGCCCGGCATCTGCTCAGGCGACGCCGGATCCCACGAGTTCTCCGGACCGCCCGGAGACTGCTCGCTTGGTGCTCGATCCGGCCGAGGCCCAGCCCACTCGTACGGCCACGTGGGTCTGGAGGATCATCCTGGCGCTGCTCATCCTGGCCGCCGCGGCATTCCTCGTCAGATCCTGGAATTCGGACTCGCCCAGTCTTTTCGGGGCCGAGCCCTCTGCCGGATGCTCCATCGATCTCCCACAGGGTTGGTGATCGGGTGGCTACGAGTTTCCTGTTCACGGGCGCACGCAACGCGCTACGCCGGATCGAGACAGTCGCCGCGTGGAAGGCGCTGCCGCGATTGCTCGTCACCGGCACAGCCGGATCCGGCAAGTCGGCCGTTCTCAGAGAGTTCCGCGAGAAGCTCTTGGCAGGTGGGCTGCCTGTTCGAGTTCTCGACGTCGACGCCGACATCTTGAAGGTGCCCCCGAATGAAGTCCTCTTCGTCGATGATCTTCACCTGCTGAAGCCTGAGCAAATCGAGGCCGTGCTCGTCAGGGCGGGGAATCCGGACGCGGGGCTGGTCGCTGCGCGACGTCCCTGGCCGCGGACGCGCGAGCTGACGGACATCGAGCGGCTCCTCCAGCGCAGTGCTCCTCCCATCATTCTCGGGCAGGTCCTGCGCGCCGAGGTCCTCGCGTATCTCGCGAGCGAGGGAACTACTGTCCCTGAAGCGTGTATCGATGAGCTCCTCGCGGTGGCCGGCGGAGCGGCATGGGTGGTGACCTACGCGCTCTCGAACTCCCATTCGGAGGACTGCAACGGCGGTGACGAACACCTCGAACTCCGGCGCGACCTCGAGGATCAGGTGCTCCATCGTCTGGGCACTCTGGAGGCGCCGTTGCGCCGGATGATCGAACGGCTGAGTCTCGGCAGTCTGGGCGAGCGCGCGTTCTCGGAGGATGACAGCGACGCCTCGGACGAGCTCATCGCGCAGGGCTACGCGGAGGGTCTCCTGCTGCGCAGCGGCAGTCCGCTTCCGATCGTGCGCTCCGCAGTCCGCACTTCGGTCTCACTTCGCTGGAAGGCCGCGAACGGGGACGTGCTGGCCGCCGGCATTGCGCAGGCCGCCGGTGATGATGACGGATCGTATGAGGAACTCATCGACGGGATCAGGGACCCGCGTGTGGGGGCGGCTCTGGTTGCCAGGGGGGACCTGGTCCTGGAAAGCGATCCCGAGCGGGCCGGCGCACTGTATCGCGTGGCGCTCGTGACTGGAGCGGACCCTTCCGATCTGGTGCTGCGTCGCGCACAGGCCGCGTGGGCCACAGGGGATCTCGACGCCGCCGCAGAATTCATCGACACGGCTCTGCAGGATGAGCGCTACAGGGATGATGACTGGATCGTCAACGCCGCCGCGGCCATGTGGACCGCCCGCGGCATGATGCCGACGGCGTGCGAGGTGTACCCCGCGAACAGGCCGATGGATGAGATCGCGACCGGACTGGCGCGCATCGTACACATCGGGAGCGGGAACGCGGTGCCATCGAATGACAGCACCGGAGTGTCCGACGGATCGCCTCCGTCAACACTGAGGATTGCGCTGCGGCTCCTCGACCGGGGTCTGCAGGCGTCACTCAAGGGGAACCCGGGCGGGGAAGCTCTCAGCGATCTCGTGCGCGCATCGGAACTCTATACCGCATCGGGAGTCACTTCCCCGATTCCGGAACTGCCGGCGGTGATCGCCGCTTCGGCCGCGATCGGGTCCGGAGACGTGGTGTGGGCGGGCAAGATACTCGAAGCTGCGGTCGCAGGCAATCAGGGCGGGCGTTGGGCGCGTAGACGGTTGCTGCTCTGGCAGGCCCTGGTGGCGATCCAGGGCGAACGGCCCGCAGACGCCCGACGCGCGTTGGCGGAGGCCGAGAAGTTGACGTTGCCGATGAGCCCGCGCGATGCCGCGTTGGACCAGACAGTCCGGGTCACGCTTACGCGGCGCTATGAAGATCTCAACGCGCTGGAGGTGGCATGGGCGAATGCCGGCGAGGTGACGTCGAATGGTGACATCGACCTCTATATGGTGTTCCCCTTGGCCGCGCTGATCGGTGCCGCAGCCCGGCTCGGTGACTCGACCACCCTTGCTCCTCACCTGAGAGGCGGCCTCGGCCTGCTGAAGCGTCTCGGCTCGCCACCGCTCTGGTCCACGCAACTTTGGTGGGCCGGCATCCAGCAGGGTATTCTCCTCGGTCGCCCGGACTCCCTCGCTCCGTACGCGAAGGCGCTCGTTCGGGCGGCAGAGCACAGTCCAGTGGCAGCGACCATGGCCAAAGCGGGAGGCGTCTGGGTCTCGGTGCTGGCCGGGAACGTCGATGGCGGTGCAGTCGAGGAAGCTGCCCGGTCTCTCGGCGCAGCGGGCCTCGCATGGGACGGCGCCCGGCTTGCAGGGCACGGCTCGAGCCGAACGGACGATCGCCGAGTCGCGACCAGATTGCTTTCATGCGCGCGTGACCTCCACCCCAAGGACTCCGCACAGTCGAGCGCACCCGCCGTCGGCGGGGAGACGAAACCCTCCGCTTCCACCGCGAATGCCGAGGCACTGCTGAGCGAACGCGAATTCGAGGTGGCGCGTCTCATCCTGCGGGGCAAGACCTACAACGAGATCGGAGAAGCGCTCTTCATCTCTCCTCGCACCGTGGAGCATCACGTCGCTCACATGAGGCGTCGCCTCACCGCGACTTCACGCTCCGACCTGATTTCGAAGCTGCGGCTCGTCATCGACCCGCCCGACGACGCCGCAGCCCCCAAGTCCGGGAAGCCCCGGGGTGAATCCCGGAGTGCCCGTGTCCGTGTATAGGAGTAAACCCCGATGCCGAACGCACCTCGCTTTCGTAGGTTTGGAAGCCTACGGAGGACTGATGCCGCGGTCGGCGCCAAGACCTAGGAGAGACGAACTATGACCACACCTTTGGCGACTATCGCCGATGCCATCATCGAGTTCATTCTCAGCCTGCTGCGTGATCCGGAAGCTGCCGCGAAATTCGCCGACAACCCGGACAAAGCGCTCTCTGCTGCCGGGCTGGATGACATCTGTGCAGAAGACGTGCGCACCGTGCTCCCGGTCGTTGTTGACCGCCCCGACGTCATCTCCATCCAGACACCGTCGGCCATCGTGCACACCACGCCGCCGACTGTGGTCGTGCGGCCGGGCCCGGAGCAACCGAAGTACGAACTCATCCGTGAGATCACGAACGTCGCGAATCACTTCAGCATCGACAATCGTGCGACGATCGTCGACCAGTCGGTGAACCAATCCATTTGGGCCGAGGGCGACGTCATGCAGATCTTCGACCAAGAGGCAATCATCGCCTCCGGCGACGAATCGATCGCTGCCGGCAAG
This sequence comes from Actinomycetaceae bacterium, assembly GCA_035647855.1. Taxonomy (GTDB): domain Bacteria; phylum Actinomycetota; class Actinomycetes; order Actinomycetales; family Actinomycetaceae; genus JAAZBW01. The sequence continues at coordinate 112,621 of DASRMP010000039.1, forward strand.
GATGTTCTCATCGACGAGTCGACCACGGACATCGAGACAGGCGACATCGCGATCGGCAACACGGACACCGACGTGGAGATAAACGACTCCTTCAACGACTCGTCCACGAACGTTGACATCGATGTCGATGCCGACGTCAATGAGTCGTTCAACGACCAATCGGCGGACGCGGACGTGGATACGACTGTCGAAGGGTCGTTCAACACCGAGAGTGAGAACGTCAACCAGCCGGTGGTGGTCAACGAAAGCACGCCGGAGTCCGGCCCTGCCTCCGATCCGGAGCCACTGGGCGACCTCACCATCGATGACCCGGTCGAGGTGTATGGAACCCCGGGCGACGACTACGCCTTCGACGACGTCGAAGCGGATCCTATCGACCTGCTTGACGACCAGCCGTGACCTCGAACGAGATTGCGGTGCGGGCGAACGACGAGGGGACGCACTTGGACCAGTCCAGGGAGCGTCCCCCGCGCCCGCCCTTGGCGAACCCGAATCACCCGCCGCCCGTCCTCATCAAACAGCCGCCACCGTTCACTGTGCGGCTCAGCCAATTGCTGTGGGCCCTCAGCTTCATCGCGGGTGCGCTGGCGGTCATTTACCTGGTAGTCATCCGCCAGGACCAACTGCCGCTCATCAGCGAGGCGATCCGGGACGTCGACACATCGCGCACCGATCCCACCTACTCGGAGGCCGCAGGTATCGTCTTCTGGACGGCATTCGGAACGATGATCGGGGTCTTGCTCGTGCAGATCACGCTGCTCGTCTCGTTCATGAGCCGGCGCCCCGGCATCCGTTGGTGGCAGTTCGCGAGCGTGGTCGTGGAGGTCATCCTGTTCGCGCTCATCGTGGAACTCGTCGCACGGGGGGAGAGCGGGCTCTTCCTACAGCAGTTGCTGAGCGCCCAGGCCGGTCTGGCGGTCCTCGCCATGCTCATGGGCGCGTTCCCGGGTGCCATCGCGTGGACCGCTCGCCAGCATGACATCAAGCGGGGCACGATCGTCACCTCCCCCGGAACGGAACTGTGAGCCAGCCCCCTCCAGGCTCCTGATCACGACGTGGCACACCTCGGTTGCGGCTCGATCGTTCGCGGGGTCGTGAACCCGCGCCCTCCAACTCGCCAGCTCGTCCGAGACGCGGGTCTCGAGCGCGTGGCGGCTCGAGCCCTCGGGCAACCCCAGACGTCGGTGTGCTGCGAGGCCCTCTCCTCCGACAATTCGAATGGCACCCGCCTCACTGAGGCGTACCGGCAGCCCCGCGGTCCTGGCAAGTGAGAGAAGCGAGAGTTCCCTCAATTCGTGCAGGCCGAGGCGGATCCGCTCGATGCCGGCGAACAGGGGCGCGGGATTCTCCACGGGGCGGGTCAGGAGCAGCCGTTCCAGGCTCTCGAGAACGCCGTGTGCCTTCAGCGTTGCAGCGCGTCCGACGAACTGGTCCTGGACGAAGTTCCCGAACTCGATCAGCCCGCTCTGGCGCACCATCTGCTCTGACAGGAGGGACGCATTCGTCGCCCCAGTCCTGATCAGCGAGGTGGCGAGCCTGAGTCCGAAGATTCCGAACCGCGAGATGAGCTCCCGGCGTTCTTCCTCCGCAAGTGTCGTGAAGTCACTCAACCGGATGAAACGATCCGCCGAGACCAGTACCTTCTCCCGATCCTCGTGCGGCAGCGCCGCCAGTTCGCGGAACGCGGCGAATTCACGCTCACTCAGAGTCCGCGCACCTTCCGCCAGCAGACCGGCCACGGGGAAGACTCCCAGCACGAGTGATGCGAGGGAATCGTCGCGCTCGTACCTGTGGGCCACCTTGCGCGCCGAGAGGAGTGAGTCGATGCGCCCCGACCCGACCTCGTCAGCGCGCGACAGCACTGCGACGGCGTTGACCGTGCGTGACGTCCCGGCGGCCGTGTCCCGGAACGACTCAAGGAATCGGAGGTCCGAGGGATGGAGATGACGCATCAGGTAGACGATCGCGTCGGCGCTCGGGTGCGAGTCCTCGGGAGCGAGGAACCCCGTGGAACGAGCGGACGAGTCCAATGAGAGTGACGCGATTCCGGGTGTGTCGATGAGGATCACCGATTGGAGTGCGCGGGCGGGCCAGCCCACCTCGATCCGGTCGATTTCATTGGTCGGGATGTCCGGTTCGAATGTGAGTTTGCCATCCGCCCGTTCGATGGGGAGTTGCCGCCGCGATCCGTCGTGCCGGTACAACGTGACCGACGGAGTCGCTTCATACCTGTACCAGGTGACAAGACGGGTGCATTCCCCTGCGTCTGTGGCGGCGACGCGCTCCCCGAGAAACGCGTTCAGGAGAGTGGATTTCCCGGACTTGACGATGCCTGCGATCGCGAGGCGCAGCGGCTCCTGCATCTTCCGTTCGAGTTCGGTGAGGGTTCCGGGTGCATGAACGCCGTAGAGGGTGCGAGCCGAATCGAGGAGGTCGAGCACCTCGAGTTTCACATCGCGGCTCATCGGAGGACGACATCCTTGACCTGCGCGGGCGGGAGCGGCGGCAGATCTGCCCTCAACTGTTCAAGCTGCCGGATCTGCGACTTGAGCTGAGCGACGCGCCTGTCGTGATCGGCCTGGAAGTCCCCCGCGGCCTGCTTTGCTGCGAGGAGTGCCTCCGAGAGCGAGCGGTGCATCTCGTCTGCGATCGCTCCGAAGTGGTCCCGGTCGGTGCGCTGCACCACGCGGAGCCGGTCCCTCAGTTCCTTCGCGACCTGGAAGGTCACCTCGTCGATGTATCGGCGCACTATGCTCTTCGCCTCGAATCGGCGCCGTCCGAGCCGGTTCGTCATGTCCTCCCGGTATGCGCGACGACCCACGAGAACGCCGGCGAGTAGGGAGACTGGGTTGATCAGCGAGAGCCCGATCAGACCGGTCGCGAGGCCCACCATGAGGACGCCACCGTACGAGCCCCGGACGCCGATGTAGATCTTCTCCCCCGCACTCAACCGGCCCGGTTCGAAGCCGGGAATGGGTTCCACCGGATCGAGGACGCCTTGGGTGTCACCCACGCTGAAGGTGGGCACTTCGATCTCCTCGGCCAGGAATAGTTCTGCGACATCCTCAGTCAGCCAGCGAGACCGCTCCTCCGTCCAGACAAATGTCTCAGAGACCGCGTCGGCGACGCGCTGGTAGAGCCATTCCGTGATCTGGTCCCAGATGGGCCCGGGATCGCCCTCGTCAATGGCGTTCTCCGCTTCGCGCTGGACGCGGCGAAGCCGATCGCGCAGGTCGTGCTCCATATCGGCTATGAGGTCGGTGATGCCGTCCCCCAACCGGACATTCCACTTCGAGGATCGACTCCGGAACTCCTCGGCCCGCTCCTTCGCGTAATCGAGTTCGGCAATCAGCCGGGGTGTGTCCTGCGGGTTGACGAGCGCGCTCAGTTCGCTCCGCGCCGCCAGATTCATCTGGTCGACGACGAAGTTCAGATCGTGGATCGCACTGCGAGCGGCGAGGACCTCTGCGCGTTCGAGTATCTGCCCACGGAGGTGCGCGACCAGCGCGGGGAAACCGGACTCGTCATTGAGTTCCCGGTCCTGGTGCCGAGCCGCCCGGAGGCGGAGGTCACTCGATACCGCGAAGAGCGGCATCTTGCCGATATCGCTGAGGTGGCCACGGTCGATCTCTTCCACCTCGCGCCAGTCCGGGTAGAGATCGGTCTTGGCGAGGACCGTTGCGACGTTCGGGGAGACCCGCATCGCATGACGGAGCAGCTGAATCTCGGGCTCGGTGTACTCCTGCGACGCGTCCGATACCAAGATGACCGCGTTTGCCGTTGCCAGACTGGACAGCGTGGCGAGCGCATTACTCGACTCGACGCCGCCGACCCCCGGAGTATCGACAAGCTGAAGGCCGCCTCGCAGTATCTCGCGGGGCAGCTGCGCCTCCGCCGCTACGATGTGACGGGTGTTGCCCGGGTTACCCGACTCGGAGACGTACTCGGCCAGCTGATCGATCGGCACATCCTGCCGTTTGATCTCGTCCCCGTGGCGTGCCAGCACGGTTGCAGTTGGTCGCGGTCCGTACTCGACCGCCGTGGGAACCGTGGTGGCGACGTCGTCGTCGATGGGGCAGACCGGCGCGTTCACAAGTGCATTGATGAGCTTGCTTTTGCCCTGTTTGAATTCCCCCACGATGACAACCCTGATGTTCGGGCTGCGGAGCCGGGTCGCTGTCACGCCGAGACGCTCCACGAGGTCCTCGCGCTTGGATGCCTCGGCGATGCCGCCCACTTTGTCCACGAGTCGGATGAGCTCGCCTGACGGAGGTATGGCATGCGGGGCGACCGCGGCGGTCGGCTTGCCCCGGTTGCTGCGCTCGCGAATCTCGCGCCTGGTGGCAGCTTGTCCAGTCATCGAAGTCTCCCCGTTCTTCACATGTGCACTATAGAACGACCTGTGCCCGACCGCCCCGGAGGGCGGTCGGGCACAGAGGCTACGACCGAATCAAGATCAGATGTCGATCTCGAACTCGCCTTCCCCACCGGTCGTTGCCGCACCAGGGCTGAAGATGTTGCCGTAGTTGTCCGTTTCCCAGGACTGGGTGCTGCTCATCTCGAGCTCAGCCGTGAACGAGTCTTCGATCTCCACGTCGACGCTGTCGTAATCGAAGTTCCTGTTGAAGGAGTCTTCGAATTCAGCGTCGATCCTGGTGCTCACCGATTCGTCGTTGAACGAGTCGTCGATGCGGATGCGCGCGTCGAGATCGTAGTTCTCCGAGTAGTCCTTGAACGAGTCGTTGATCTTCGCGTTGATGGTCGTGTTGCCGACGTTGATGTCGTCGGTCTTGAGGTCGAGATCGACGTCGGTCTGGATCACGTTGTTGCCGGCAGCAATGGAGTCGTCACCGAAGGCGGTGGTTGCGTTCTGGTTGAATGCCTGGTTGATGGTGTTGCCGCCGCCACCGTTGGTTTCGATGATCTGGTTCACCGACTGGTCGAGCTGGAGCGACCTGTTGTCGAGGTCCAGTCCGCCACCGGCCAGGCCGGCCGCACCGAACTTGCCCAAGCCGAGGTTGAGGTCACCGAGGCCGGCCTGGTACTGGCGCACGCCGACGGTAGTCGAACTGTCGTTCAGGGTCTGGGTGTTGAAAGTGGTCGTGACGTTGAACGAATCCTGGTTGCGGACCGAGTTGTCTTCCTTGTTGGTGAAGGAGTCCTCGATCTTGACGTCGATGTCGTCGTTGTAGGAGTCCTTGATGGAGTTGTCGACCTCAACCTCGACCTCGACCTCGAGTTCGACCTCGTCGTTGAAGGAGTCTTTGATGGACTTGTCGACGTTGGTCGTGTCGTTGTCGTAGGTGCGGTTGTCGTTTGTGGAGTTGTCGTTCCCGCTGTCGCTGACGTTCACTTTCGTCTTGTTGCCGGACAGGACGTCGTTGTTGTTGATGGCCATGTGGCTCTTCCCTTCTCATCAGGAAGCTGAGGGGCTTCCTTTTTGTCGCCTCTGTGGCGTTGATAAGAAGTCTGGCCAATGACCGTGTGGTCTGGCTTCGGGGAGTATCCCGGAGAATCCCCAAGTCTCGATGGGGATTCCGATGGGGTTTGCGGGGATCCGCCCCATTTCGGCGGGATGGTCCCATCGCAGGCCGCATGTGGAGCGAAGCTTCGGCTCCGCGTGCTGGTTTCAGGCGGATCGACGCCGCCTGCGGGCCTCCTCGGCCGCGGATTTCAGCCGCCAGTCCGGTGAATGTGGCCTTCTCGGCCCGGAATGAGCCTCCCCGAGGGGGAGAACGGAGACCACTGTAGGAGTTTCGGCCCTGTGGGCCGGCGCCGACGCCGTCGAGAGGTCGATTTGGCTCGTTTTCGGCCTGTTCGCGGCCCTCCGGACCGGCGAATTCGTCTACTGTAGGAGGTTCGCTTCTTCTGTAGGTGTTAAGTGCGTGTGAAACGCCTACGGAAGAGGTCAAACGCCTACGGTTGTCGGTACACTGCCGGTTCAAGAGACTCTGCCACCGGTTGAACAGACCGAAAAGCACCCCTGGATAGCACGAAACCAGTACGCGCTGTCGAAACTCCTACAGAAGTGGCGTAACGCCGGCGGAAGCGGCTTCCTACGAAAGCGCAACACGCTCGGGAACAAGAAGGGGGCCAAATCGACCCTTTGACGGGTGGGAGCCTGTCCACAGGGGTGAAACTCCTGCAGTGGTGGCTGGAAGCCGTTGATGAAACGTGCAAAGTAGTCGTCGGAAGCCAGGGCACAACACCCACTGAGACCGTTCGCCGCGGAATCTGGCGGCTCTATACCCTGAGCCGATGGGCGACCAGATACGCCCCGGATACTGCGAGTCAGGAGGAGATCGGTGAAGAAGCCGGACTATGCCACCTATTTCAACACTTACCCCAACCGTGAGGGATACTACGGTCCCTATGGTGGCGCCTACCTGCCGCCGGCACTGGCCGAGGTGATGCTCGAGATCCGCGACGCCTACGACACGATCTCCCGGTCCGCCCGCTTCATATCGGAACTGCGTGACATTCGCACGCACTTCCAGGGCCGCCCGACGCCGATGTATCACGCCGATCGGCTCTCGCGGCGCATGGGCGCCGCACAGATCTACCTCAAGCGCGAGGACCTCAACCACACCGGCGCACACAAGCTCAATCACTGCATGGGCGAGGGCCTGCTCGCGAAGTACATGGGCAAGAAGAAGCTGATCGCCGAGACCGGTGCAGGCCAGCACGGCGTCGCCATTGCCACTGCGGCCGCCTATTTCGGGCTTGAGTGCGACGTGTATATGGGCGTCGTCGACGTCGCGAAGCAGGCGCCGAACGTGTCCCGTATGCGGTTGCTGGGCGCACGCGTGATCCCGGTCTCCGAGGGCCTCGGCACGCTGAAGGAGGCCGTCGACGCGTGTTTCGCCGCCTACGTCGAGGACCCCGTGACGCAGATCTACTGCATCGGATCCGTGGTGGGCCCACACCCGTTCCCCATGATGGTGCGCGACTTCCAGCATGTGGTGGGTATCGAGGCTCGCCAGCAGTTCCTCGACATGACAGGCATCCTGCCCGATGTCGTCACCGCGTGCGTCGGCGGCGGTTCGAACTCGATAGGGATCTTCTCGGGGTTCCTCGGCGACTACTCAGAAATCCACGGAGTGGAGCCACTGGGCCGCGGCCCGGACCGCGGGGACCATGCCGCGTCGATGACGTACGGCAGCGAGGGTGTGCTCCACGGCTTCAACTCCTACCTCCTGCAGGATGAGGACGGCAGTGCCCAGCCGGTGTACTCGATCGCCTCGGGACTGGACTACCCGTCCGTCGGCCCGGAGCACGCCTTCCACCGGGACTCGGGCCGCGTCAAGTACCACGCCGTGAGCGACAAGGAGGCGCTCGAGGCGTTCTACCTGCTGTCCCGTGTGGAGGGCATCATTCCTGCGCTCGAGAGCTCCCACGCCCTCGCGCACGCCATCAACCTGTGCAGGGAGGACCCGACGCTGCCGCAGTCCATCCTCGTGAACCTTTCCGGGCGAGGGGACAAGGACATGGACTACGTGATCGAGAACTACGGCTTCGGCGACGAGTACTTCGAGTGAGTCTGCGCCTCCATGGTCACTGACTGAACGAGATCTCTCAGGCGCTTGGATGGCGTCCCTCGGGCGCTCGCCGGTGGGGGCAACCGTCATCAACCGACGGACGACCGGTACACCTGCTCGGTATCGTTGCAGGTGAGCTCCGCATTTCTGGTTCACGTTTCCCGAAATCCATGAAGCGGTGACGAGGCAACTGTGAACCGACGTCGCGGATCAAAGACGACCGGCAATCCGAATTCAGGAGTGGGGATGCAAAACGAAAAATACCTTCGGCTGCTCGCCAAGGAGTACCCGAACATTCCGTCGATCCAGGGCGAACTGATCCGTCTCAAGGGCCTCGGCAAGCTGCCCAAGGGCACCGAGTACTTCTTCTCGGACCTCCACGGCGAGGACGACGCCTTCATCCACATGCTGCGTTCTGCCTCCGGCAACATCCGCGTCAAGATCGACGAGCGGTTCGATGGCGAACTCAGCGAAGACGAACAGAACCACCTGGCCAATCTCGTGTACCAACCGGAGAACGTGCTGCGCATCATGCGCAATGACGGCCGCGCGGACCCGCAGTGGCTCGCATACGCCGTGAGCCGCCTGATCGAACTCTGCCGGCACATCTCCGTCAAGTACCGGCGCGGCGCCATCGAAGAGAAAATGCCCGAGGAATACGCTTCGATTCTGCGCGAATTGCTTTTCACGGACACGACCGATCCCTTCCGTCGCGATTACAACTCGGAGGTGATTTCCTACATCGCGGAGTCGGAAATCGTCTGGGATTTCATCATCGGACTGTGCGTCATGATCCAGAAGGTGTGCGTCAACGTCGTGCACATCATCGGGGACATCTTCGACCGCGGCAACGGTCCCCACAAGATCATGGAAGAGCTGATCGACTTCGGAAACGTCGATGTCCAGTGGGGCAACCACGATGCACTGTGGATGGGAGCCGCCGCCGGCAACCTGGTGTCGATGTGCTGCGTTCTGAGGGTGGGAATCGGCTACAACACGTTCGACACGTTTGAGCACGGCTACGGCTTGAACCTGCGGGCGCTCTCCGCCTTCGCCCAGGAGGTCTACGGCGACGACCCGTGCGAGCGGTTCCGGCCCAAGACGCTGTACCAGAACATCTATGACCAGGTGGAGCCCGACCTGGCCGCCCGGATGCAGAAGGCCGTTGCGATCCTCCAGTTCAAGCTGGAGAGCCAGATGCTTGACCGCAACCCGGAGTGGGGCATCCCGGAGCGCAACGTACTGCGCCGTACCGACTTCAGGCGCATGGTATTCAAGGACGGCGACCAGGAGCTCCCGCTGCTGGACACCAACTTCCCGACCATCGACCCGGACGACCCCGCCCGGTTGACCCCGGCCGAGGAGGAACTGCTCCGTTCGATCGAAGGTTCGTTCCTGGCGAGTGAGACGCTACGCCGCCACGTCGACTTCCTCTACGCGACCGGCAGTACCTACCTCCGCGCGAACGGCAACCTGCTGTACCACGGCTGCGTGCCTCTGACGGAGGACGGCGAATTCGACGGCCTCACGATGGACGGCAAGTTCTACGCCGGCAGGGAACTGTTCGACTACGTCGAGCGGCAGATGATCAACGCCTACTACGACCGCGACGGCTCCGAAGACCACCGCAAGGCCGTGGACTTCATGTGGTACACGTGGATCGGGCCACTGTCACCTCTGTTCGGCAAGAGCAAGATGTCAACGTTCGAGAACTACTTCGTCGCGGACAAGGCGGTCCGCAAGGAGGTTTACAACCCCTACTACACGCTGTACGAGGACCCCGAGATGTGCAACAAGATCCTCGAGGAGTTCGACGTACCTGCCGAGACGGGACACATTTTCAACGGTCACGTCCCGGTCAAGATCAAGGACGGTGAGACGCCTCTCAAGGGTGGCGGCAAACTCTACGTCATCGACGGCGGGATCTCGAAGGCCTACCAGCCGAAGACCGGTATCGCCGGCTACACGCTGATCTTCAACTCCCACGCCCTCGCGCTCGCCGAACACACGACGTTCAGCGAGATCGAGAACGACATGGGCAGCTACACCCCGAAGCTCACCGTCACCGAGGAAATGCCGCGGCGCATCCTGACGGAGGACACCGACGAAGGGGCCGCACTCCGCGAGCGCATGACCGACCTCGAGGAGTTGATGGACGCCTACTCGAAGGGCCTCATCAAGGAGGAGCGCCTGTAGCGGTGCGTCCGGACGGAGCCTGGATCACCAACTGAGAAGCTTCGACTTCCGTTACGGGTTCGGCCGAACCCGTAACGGAAGTGGCTTCCTTGGGAGAGCACAACAGCCTCTCCAGGGAGTGTCTCCTCGCTAGATGCCGAAGTCCTTCTCGCCGTTGAATACCGCCAGGGCGTCCTCCGCGCTCCAGTCGCCAAGCGTGATGGCGCTGATGGCCTTCGTCAGGCGGACCGCCTCGTCGAGTGAACGTTGGTGGAGGTTGCGTCCCGTGGCGTTGCCGATCGCGCCGCCCACGTGGATCTGCTCCCAAAGCTGCGTCAGGAAAGTCTCCGCGTCCACGGTCGAACCACCCGCGCACACCAGGCCCGTGCGGCCGGCCGCAGCCGCTGCTTCCTTGAGTTTCGTCGCCGCGGACACGGTCTCATCGCCCTTCGGCGGGTTGACCTTGACGAAGTCGGCCCCGAGAGCGACCGCCACGCCGGCTGCGCCCGCGATCAAGTGGGCGTCCTTCTCGTCCGCGACCGCGCGCCCACGCGGGTATATCCACAACACGACGATCAGGCCGGCCCTGTGCGCATCCGCGACGAGTTGGCCGGCCTCCCGCAGCATTTCGGCCTCGTAGCCGCTGCCGAGATAGATCGTGTAACCCACGCCCACGACGTTCACGCCGTTCTCGCGCAGATCGAGCACGCTCCGCAGCTCGTGGAGCTGCGTGGAGAGCGGATCGTCCTGGTGCTTCGCCGGGTCCTTCGCCGACGTCTTCACCAGGTGCGTCTTCGAGTTCATCTTGACCAGGTAGTTTATGTCCGGGTAGTCGGCCGCATACTGGGCGATCAGTCCGCGCTGACCTGCGAGAATGCCACACACGCCCTGGCTCCCGATCCGGAAGAGGTGCTCGGGCTCATTGTCCGCCGGGTCGATGCCCTCGCCGTAGAAGTCGTCGTTCAGGTGCTCGAACTTCTGGTCACAGGCGAACAGCATCAGCCGTCCGGTGCCGCGAGTGGCGGCGAAGTAGTTGTCGATGTATGTCTCACGCGCACTGGTCGGCACATCCATTGGTATGCGGACTTGTTCACGGGTAATGCTCGGCATTGAATCCTCCTTCGGCTTCCTTTGCCGCCAAGCTCGGGCTTTCGACATCGGTTTGCACCGGCAGCCCGCAAGTATGGCAATACCTTCACCCTACGCCTCGGACAGGCAGATATCCGATGAAGCTGGCTCATTGTGGATTCCAGACGAGCGTCGTCGCGGTCACCGGCTGGACGGGCCTGCCCGGCATTCCTCGCACAGTCACGGTCACAATGCCCGCTGGCAGCGTGCCGGCGGCGAACACTGCCTCCGCGTGCGCGTTCCTCACCTCGGGTTCGCGTTGCGCGAGGAGTGCACCGTTCTCGTCGTGGACGGCGACGACGAGGGCGTGGTCCTCGCCGGTGTCGATGTCCACCTCGATCGGGAGGTCCTCGTTGGCGGCGACGAAGTCGGGCGCCAGCACCCTGAGCGGCGCGCGACCCTCCGCCTCCCTGTAGGCGACCGGCTGCGCGGTGAGGATCTCCTGCAGTTCGTCGTGGACCGCCCTGTTCGATTGCAGGTGGCCGTGCTGGTCCACGACCCGGCGCAGCAGGTTGGAGTTCGGTGCCTGGCCGAGACCGACCGCCCCGGGCATGGGGACGGTGCCGTCCCCGAAGTCCTCCCGCCCTGCGATGGTCCGCACGGCGACCACCCCGCTTCCGGTGCGGCGGATCGTGGTGGCCGTGGGCTGCCGCGTCCCCACGATCATGTGCGTGTCTGTCAGCGCTCCGGGACGCGCAGTCTCCGCGGTCTGCAGCGCAGTGTGGAAGGACATCGCGTCCGCCGCCCGGGCGCTGTCGAGGTCCGGGAGTGTGGTCTCGGTGATCTTCAGGTAGCCCGTGCCCTGTTCAATGCACGCGTACTCCGGCAGCAGCTGGTACAGGGACGGCAGGCTGCGTGAGAACTCGGTCAGGTCCAGTGTGAACGGGCCGGCACCCTTTCGGATGCCGTTGACAAGCTGCTCCAGCGCGGTGGCGGCACCGCGCCACGGAGTGCCGAGCGTGATGAGTTTCCGGGTGATCTCCGCGCCGCCCTCCTTCTCGATGAACCAGCGGGCAACGAGTCCTCCCATGGAGTGCCCGATGAGCACCAGTTTCGCGTCCTTGTACCGCCCGCCCTGGGCCCGCCATCGCTCGAGCGCCTCGCCGGCGATCCGAGCGAGCCGACGGCCGTTGTAGCGGTTGGACAGCCGCCAGTCGTACGGCATCGGCAAGAGGTTTCCCGGGTACGGGTCGCCGGGCCGCTGCCGCCGGAAACCGAGTTCTTCGAGGAATGCCAGCAGTTCGGTGTAGCCGTGGATCGGGGTCCACAGCCGTGGGATGGCGTGCACTGTGGGCATCAGCCCGATCGGCTCCACGCCGTCGCCGGGATGATCGTCCCCGATGCCGGCGGGTAGTCGCAGACCAGTGATGGATCTGAAGCCGCTGGTGGCACCTCGCCAGATCGCGCCGCTGGTCGGCGCCCACACCATGTGGTTCGCGGCGGGAGCGCCGTCCCGCGCGACCCCCAGGGTGGATCCCATGATCCCCGGCAGCACCACCACGACGTCGTTCGGAGTGACTGTCCTTTCGCTCCTGGTCAGGGATCGGGAACCCGTCGTCGGGACCTCCGACATCGACAGGACGTCCGAAAGGACCTCGAGGGCGGGGGCTTCCTCGAAGAAGCTCACGTGATCGGAGGGGACCAGGTGGACTTGCGGTACTGGATCGCGGCCCTCAGGGACTCCTTGCGCGCTGGTCACCGTGACCGCGAGGTCATTGGGTTTGTTGAAGAAGACAAGGTCGGCGATCTTGCCCTTGAGTTTCCCCGGGTTGAGCCGGCCGAGCAGCCGCGCGAGCACGCCGCCCGGTGCCGTCTCTTCACTCACCGCTGGGATGAGCGAACGGTCGCCGACGAGCAGCTGATAGCGCGTGTGCGGGTCAGGGGCGTTGCCGAGTTGCTTCACGAAACCGGAACCCGGCTCCATCTGGTCGAGGGACCGGTCCACCTTCTCGATGGCGCCGAGCAGCGCTGAGAGCACTGTCACCGGCCAGGCCACCGGAATGAACCCGTTGGCAGCGAAGGCGATCGCCGCCGTCGCCCACTTCTGCACGTCGGCCCACTCGGACCCGAGATGCGGTGTGCCGACGGTGATCAGCTGGTTGATGCCCACTCCGCCGATCCGTTCGACGAGGTGGCGAGAGACGAGTCCTCCCATCGAGTGGGCGACGACGTCGAGTCGTTTCCCGTGGCCTTCGCCGAGGCCGACGCCGGCGAGCATCGCACCCAGCGATGCGGCGTTCTCCTCGATGATGGTATGCACGCTCTCGTAGTCGAAGGCGAGCACGGCGCGGTTCGCGCCAGTGGTCGCCATGTACCGGGAGCTCCGGGCCATGGCCAGGGTGTCACCGGTGATGCCGTGCACATAGACGACAACCGAGTCCGCGGCGGCGACCGCCTGCTTCACCGCGTCCTTGTTCCCGTCATAGCTGACCACGCCTTCGTCGGACACGGTAGCGAGCCGGAGGACCGGGTAGGCGGGAGGAAGACCGAAGACGTTGCCGACCAGCTTGCGGAACAGGATCCTGATGGCGCCACGGAGATCGCGCGCCGTCGCGACCGGCTCGGAGAGCCGCTCGATGACGATGTCCGTTCCTGGCCCGAACCGGGAGGGGCGGGCGTGCCCCAGCGGGATGTAGAACTCACCGTCCCAGGCGAACGGCAGCAGATGTTCTCCCGCCGCGAGTTCTCGATCCACCGTGATCACGAGAGGCTGATCCGTGGTCACTGCCTCGGCCGGGCTCTCCGGATCGACATGCAGGAGCAGGGAGTCAGATCCGGCTCCGCCCTCCCGTGTCGTCGTGAGAGTGAAGGACATGGTGCCCTCCACCTGAAGCGGCTCGGGCACGGGCGCGGCCGCGAGATCGCGGGTTGCGTCGTCCGCCGTCGTGAGTTGTACGGTCGCCCTGAGGGAGGGGTGCGGCCGCACGACGACGCCCGCCGCGAGCGTGCCGGTCTCATCTTGGCTCGTGGCCACCCCGGGGCGCGGCCGAACCGACATCACGGTGAGGTCCCGGGTGAACCAGTCGACACCGGGTTCCTCGGCCGCGGGCGGCTTCGCCCGGCGAGTCGCGACTCGGCGGAGCAGCCGGTCGAGAGCCGAGAGCGGCGCGCCGGCCCCTCCGGCGGCGCGCGCGCTGCGTGTCACCGGAGCCGATACGTCGAGGTCGCTCTGCTCCATCGGCCGCGGGTCGAACTCCTCCGTGGCGACGATGACTTTGAGGACGTCGGTCACCTCCGTGATCCCGCCCTCCCACAATTCGTCGGGAACGATGGCGAGGAGTTCGATGGGAAGCGACTCCCCCGGGTCGAGATGCTGGGAGCCGCTCTCGAGCGCGTCAGTGTAGATCCCGAACGTGTCGGTCAGATCGATGAGAGCCACCCACAGCGGCCGGTTCGTGGTGTTCGTCAGCGTGACGGTGTATCCGCGAGGGCGGGACCTGTCCTCCGTGAGGTACTCGAGCCTGTAGCCACCGTCGACCTCGAAGGGCAGTGATTGGCCCGGGTCCGGCTCGGCGTCGAACTGGATCTTGACCGCCTCGCGCGGGAGCCTGCTCGCAGGATTCCCCAACCCGAAAGCCGTCATCCAGACCGCGACCCGCTCCAGAATCGCGACCGCCTCCGTCGCGCTCTTGGCACGTGGCCACAGCTGCCGCTTACCGCCACGGCGGGTGATGGCGAAACCGCCCGGCTCGACGAGCACCTCGATCTGAGGTTCGTCCTCGGGTCCGGCTTCCCTGACAAGATCGGGGCCTCCGTCGGCCGCCAGGGCGGCTCGGAGCGCATCGGCACCGCCGGTATCCGCGGCACCGCCGTCGTCGATGATCCGCACGATCAGTCGCGGCAGCGGAGTCGAGACGACGACGGCGCGATAGCTGCGGGCCGGGTCGAGGTCGCCGGACTTCACCGAGAGTGTGGAGTCTCCCGGGCGCACGCGGATCACGTCGGCGGTGGCGACCTCTGCGCCGTCGGGGTCCGAGATCGCGACCCGCACTGCTTCCTCGCCCTGCGGTGTGGTGATGCCGTGCACCCGACCGCCGTCCATGGTCCAATCGCCTGCGCCGTGGGTGACGGTGAACCACGGCTGGGCGGGGTCGGCCGCGCCGCCGAGGAAGGGCCGATCGAGGTCGGAGGCGGAAGACGACTCCAGTTGGGGGTTCTGCCGGCGTACCGTCCGGCCCACCGTTGCCCTGACCTGCCGATGGAGTTCCCGGTAGGTCAGGGCGTTACCGGCGTTCTCGATCGCCGAGACCAGTGCCACCGTCATCGCGCCGCGGGACGAGCCGTCATGAAGGACTTCCTTCGACGTCTCATTCGAGCGGCAGCCCGAGAGCAGAATGTGATTGGCGCGGGTGCGGCTCCAGCCGCTGTCCCCGAGCGCCGCCCGTTCCGAACCGTCCGCGCGGACGATCTCGTCAATGCCGGACGGGTCGAAAAGGAAACTGCTCAGCGGCCGCGGACGCATGTCGGTGGGCGCGCGGCGGCTGCCGATGCCGTCCTCCAGTTCCGCTCGCGTGCCGCTCCCGGAGTGGCAACAGTCGAGCACAACGAAGATGTGCGGATTCTCGGCGGCCACTTCGGTCAGCAGCGCGGCCAATTCCTTGTCGGCCAGGTCCCAGCGCCCATCGAGGCGCGAGTCCCACAGGACAAGGGTCTCGTTCAGATGATCCGGCTCGAGGTGCCAGAACTCGCTCGGCGCCATGTCCTGCGACCCGTGTCCGCTGTAGTGGAAGAGGGCGACATCGCCCTCCTTTGCCTGACCCAGGTGCTCCCGGAATCCGGCGATCACCGCGTCCCGGGTCGCCTCCTCGTCCAAGAGGGTCTTCACGTGCAGGGTGTCCCCCGCACTCGTCACCCGCTTCTCGAGGAGGCCAGCGACGGCGAGAACGTCATTGCGGCAGCCCCGCAGCGGCGAGACCGGCCGCGGATACGCATCGATTCCGACGAGGAGGGCGTAGACATCGCGTGCGGTGCTCATGAGGACTCCTTCAACAGGTCGTAGGTGGCGGATGAACAGATCAGGTGGTGGCCGACCATGAAGTGACGACCGACGAACCGAGCCTGTAGGCCGGGTCACCATAGAGCGCGTAGGCGGCCCAGGTGATGGCATCGGCGCCGTCGTAGTAGCTGCGCTGCCTGGCCTCCCGCAGCGCTTCGCCGACCCGCTCCCGTTTGGCGATGAGCTGTTCGTAGAACGTGATGGCGAACTGGGCGGCGGTGTCGTCGAACACGGGCCAGAGCGATCCGACGCACGCCTGGGCGCCGCCGTAGACGAATGCGGAGCCCAGTCCCTCCGCTTGGGCGACCGTGCTGCCGGTGGGCAGACCGGTGGATTGCGGGGACGCCCTCGTGGATTCGCAGGCGTTCAGGAATACGACCGGGTGTCCCTCGAGAAGGCGTTGCACTCGCTGGGCCCGGAACTGCTCCCCGCTCGCAAGTGCCAGGTAGCTGCGGTGAGGCCTGTCCGCGTCGAAGCCCGCATGACCCACGTAGTGAATGACGTCGTAGTTGCCGAGGCTGAGTTCATCGGTGAGCCGGCTCGATGTCACGTCGGATCCGGTGAGCAGCGTGACGAGCGGTTTCGGCTCCATGCTCGAGAGCCGTTCCCTGATTGCCTCGATCTCGGCCCACGCCTTCGGCAACGGTTCGCCGGCCTCGGAGTGGATCAACAGCACCTTCGGATTCCGCGACTCGGTCAGCGACTCCGTCTCGCGCGTCCTCCGTGGGAATGTCTGCCCTGCGGGCATGCGCGCGAACATGCGTTTCAGGCAGAGGAAATCCTTGCCGTCGTGGAGAAGTTCCCAGGGCAGTTCCGGGTTGTTCGACGTGATGGTGAGTGGGAACTCGTCGGTCTCGTCGATGAGTCGCTGCATCGCGTCCGGGATCAGCAGGCTGTACATCCGGCGGCCGATCCGCTCGAGGCGAGACCGCGGATCGAGCTGATCGAGCAGTTCGGATCTCGACGTCGCGCGCACGGGCACGGCACGGCGAACGATCCCATCGCCGGTGCCGGTGTCAGCGCGCTCCCCCACGACTGGACTCGACGAGCGGATCCCGACCAGTGCGCGTTCGGAGATGTGGTCGATGGTGTCGCGGAAGAGCTGCTGGTCCATTACGAGCGCCTCGACGTCGTCGTAGAGGTTCGTCTCCTGGATCGTGCCGTAACCCGGTCGGCGCAACAGCACTTTGTAGGGCACGCTGAGGCCAGTCACTCCTCCGGAGATCACGAACAGTTCCGCGCGGCGCGTCATCTTGTCATCGCGGATTCCCGCCTCCCGGACCTGTTCCTCGAAGGTCTTGGTGTATTCGTCGAGCTTTTCCGCGTCGACCACGATCGCGCCGGATTCGGTCTGCGTGGCGAGGCCGGCCTCGAGGAGCAGGGCCTTGGCGTGCCGTACCGCGACGGCGGCCTTGTCATAGTGCCCGATCCGCAGCTCAGGCTCGCTCGCCCGGAACTTGCCCTCGACATCCGTGGCGAGCTTGCGCGGCTCCTCGGCGCCGTCGAGCCGCAAGGCGTCCGCCCTGCGAACGGCATTGGCGAGCCGATCGAAGTTGAGACGCAAGGAGGAGAACTCTTCCGTGATGAGCTGCGCCAGTTCCTCGATCTGGATGCGGCGCTCAGCCAGCTCCTGCGCGGTGGATCGGACCAAATCCCACATCGGCCCGTTCACGGCCGTCTCGAGCCGTTCCAGGTGGGATTCTGCGAGCGCGGGATCGGGCGAAATCAAGGCGGACACCTGTCTATCGGCCTCTCCGAGCAGTTGCCGCGCCGACTCCACGAGCTGTTCCTCGCCGACGACGGCTGTCAACCTCGTGGGCTTCAGCGCCTCGATGTCGCGCTTCATCCCATGGACCATGGCCCTGCACTCGGCGAGACGGACTACCGCCGCCGCAAGATGCGAAGCCACGCTCCAGCAATCGACAGTGCGTGCGGAGTCACTCATAGGGCACCGCCCGTGAGTTCTTCGAGATCGTTGCCGAGAGCCTCCATCTGCGACGCAATGGTCGAAGGCATGTTGGCTGATTCGACGGTCGCCCACTGCGCGCGTAGTGCGCGCAGATTCGCCTGCTTCATCTGGACGATGAGATCGGTCATCTCGTCCTGGCTCGGCCAACCCGTCAGCGTGACCGCCTCGGGGGCGGGCGCTGCCACCGGCAGTGCCGCGATCAGAGGAGCATCCTTCGAGAGGTACAGGACTGGTTGCGCCCACTCGTCGCCGAGAGGTTGTGAGAGAACCAGCTCCATTCTGCCTGCCGCAACCGCCTGCGAGACCGTGGCACCAGCAACCAGCGCCCGGTAGAACTCAGCCAGGAATACCTCGGTCCCGGTGTCGCTGACCTGACCGCGGAAGCCGATCACGGCCGGCACCACCGTGGCGAGTTGGCCGGCGAGCTGGTCCGTGAAGCCGGCCGCCAGGACCACAAGTTCAGGCTGCCGGGCCTCGGCAGTTGCGGCAGTCAGCTGTTGCCCGCTGACGGTGAGCATCTGCCCGGGGTCCGTGTGGCTGAGAACGAGATCCTGGACGGAACTCCGCCACTGCCGGCCGCTGCCCAGGAAGTGGACGATCTTGGCGGAGCCCGAGGCAAGCGCAGTGAGCATCGTGCGTTCGTCCGCGTTGGGCGCGAGGGTCACGACCTCTTGGCCGAACGCCTGGACCAGGATATCGATGCCGGCTTCCTGGTCCAGGCCGGGCGACGGTGTAGTCAGCACAAGGACTTCGAGATCCCCGTGCTGACTGGGAACAGGACGTCCATCCCGGTGGACGTCACCGGAAACATGGACGTCCCTGATGACGGACCAGCCCTCGGAGATCGCGATGCGCTCCGATGACGAGGTCAGCGTGCGGTCTGACAAGAGCTCCCACGGCAGGCTCTGCAGTTGGAGCGAGGCGCAGCGTATGACGATGTGCAGCCCGCCCTTCGCCCGCGCTCTCTCCCTGGCCTGCGCCCAGGCTCTGCTGAGCGAGCCGGAGAAGAGCGCCCTGAAGAGTTGCGCCCCCACATCCTGGAGCGGATCGGCGGCGTACTCCCCCGACGACGCCCGCTCGATCTGGAACCGCCAGGCCGGGTTGAGGACGAGTTGCCCCGTCATCGGCGGCCCGCCGTCGACATCCGCAGACACCTCGTAGAGTTCGTCATTCACAGGGGTCAGCGTCACCACCAGGCGTGCGGGATCTCCCCGCGGAGCAGCCGGGTCATTTGAGCTGGTCCAGAACTTCGCCATGACACTTCCTCACAGCCCGAGACCGGGTTTCGGCTACGGACCGCCGTTGTCCAGTCCCTCGACGCCCATCTGTGCGCACAGGCTATACCCGCGAGAATGTCGGAACAATTGGGGAAGCGTCTAACCCTTTGCGATTCTTGACGGACACAACTCAAATGGGCGGCGGTTCCCCGGCCTCAACTCCGCGCCTCGATAACGGGGCACGTGTCCATAACAACATCGAGGCCCGCGGCCTTGGCACGCGCCGCGGCGGCCTCGTCCACGACCCCGAGTTGCAGCCATACCGCCTTCGCTCCGATCTCGATGGCCTCGTCCACGATCGTGCCTGCAATCTCGGAACGCACGAACACGTCGACGACGTCGATCGGGCCCGGCACGTCGGCGAGTCTGGCGTATCCCGTGGCGCCGTGCGCCTCCTCGGCCCGCGGATGCACGGGAACGATCTCCTTGCCGAGTTCCTCCTGCAAGAACCGGGCAACCCCGTAGGCGGTCCGGCGGGTGTTCGCCGACAGGCCGACCACCGCCCAGCGCGCCGGTACGGCGAGCAGGCGCCGGATCACGGCAGGATCGTTGCGGTGTCTTGGCTGTTCAGCCATCGGGATCTCCTCCTGAAGACATCATCGTCTGCGATGTGGTCGACCGTCGTTGGCCGGTGGACAAGCCGTGTGCGCAGCGTATCGCCTCGCGTTGCGCAGAACTACGCGTCCAGATCAATCGCGCGCTGCGCTTTGCTGGTTCTGGGGGTGGGTGTGACACCGCTGCCGTCGAATCCGTACCAGATGTGAGGTGAGAGGCACCCCCGCCAACAGGCTCGATCGCCACTACAGTTCGAGTACACGGCGAAGGGCTGGACCGCGGCGGGAGCGGGTTCGACGCTGAGGAAGCCGCCTGTTGCGGGGTCGATGCGGAGGACGGCAGGCTGACCGGAGTGGAACAACTCCTGCTCTTGTGCGCTGAGATTCTCCAATGCGGGCTCCGGGCGTGGAGCGTCGATCGTCTGAGCGACGGCCGGTGATGCTGTCCCGAGCGCGGCAACGACCACAATTGCTGCCGTAAGCGTGGGGCGGATGATTCGCCGATGTGTAATCCTCACTTCTTCTCCGTTTCGTGAATTGGGTGAGTCCGACTCAAGGCGTTTGCGAGACCCGTCTGGGAGAATCCAGGTGAACGGTCCGTACGCAGGAGTTCTCGACCGCCGGGTCGTGCGTGGCGATGAGGATCGATTTGCCTCGCTGGTTCAGCTCCCTCAGCAACCCAAGGACGGAGTCACGATTGTCGGGGTCGAGGGCACCGGTGGGCTCGTCGGCGAGGATAATGTCGCAGGGTTTGAGGAGGAGCCGCGCGATGGCCACTCGTTGCTGTTCGCCGCCCGAGAGCGTGAACGCCTTCTGGTTCTCGCTTCCGCCCAACCCGACCTGCTCGAGCGCCTCCCTTATGAGGTTCTTTCGCGGCGATCGGCGATGGACGTAGGCGAGGGCAATCTCAAGGTTCTGCTCGACAGTTGCGTCTTCCACCAGGGCGAAGTTCTGGAACAGGTACCCGAAGTGATGGCGAAGGTATCGCGTGGATCGGGCTGTGCGTGGCATCGGTGCGTCCGCGCCGAACAGTCGAACCTGTCCTCGATCTGGACGCTCGAGAAGGCCAACTAGGTTGAGTAGCGTTGACTTTCCTGACCCGCTCGGCCCCGTAACAGCGACCATCTCTCCGGCCTTGAGCTCGAAGTCGAACTCGGTGAGAACTTCACGACGCCCATAACTCTTGGAGATGTGGACGAGCTCAGCAGCCGCGGTCATTACAGCTCCTTCAGTCGCTTGACGGTGTTCCGTCGTTCGAGAATTACGGCGGTCGTTAACGCAATAGCCGCATCAACGACAAGGAGCACCACGGCGAGCATCACCAAGCCCAGAGCCGGCTCCGTGAACGAGGCGCTCTCCGTCGCCGGGGCCCCACTGGCACTTTGAACAGCCATAACCACCTGGGCAAGGAGCACTTGCGAGATCCACGCGAGACCGACCCAAAGGAGTAGCCCCTGATACGTGCGCCACAGGCCGTAACCATGCAACCGGCGAACGATCAGTGCTCGGCGGCGCCTGTCTGAGAAGACCGCGACGAAGGACCCGCTGAGGACCAGCAGTAGCAGCGCTGCGATGCCGGCTGCCGTCGCACTCCATGCGATGGCGCCCCTAAGTCCACCAAGTTCGACGAAAACCGCTTCGTTCGCCTCGACCAGATCCACGAGGTTGTCATCCAAACTCAGTCGCTGAAGTGTCGGCCTGATCTCGGACAAGGTGGTCTGGGTGTCGCCGTCTAGCCGAATCTTGAGCGGGGTGTTGATCTCACCAGTGATCGAATTCAGCCGGTCGATGGTGAGGCTGTTGGAGGGGGTCATCACCTCGAGGATCGGATCGCGCACCAAATTTCCGCGATCGATCTCCACCGTCGCGTTGAAACTGAAGACATCCTGCTCGGGCGCCATCCAGATTATCCGGACGGCTTGGTCACGGAACTGATCAGGAATGGGCTCTTCAAGCATGTTTCCCTGTCCTTGTACGGCACCCTCGAGCTCACCGTCACCCACGCGAGATGCCTGAAAGTATCGAATAATCTCGACTTCGGAGCCCTTGTAGGTGGACGGGACGAGAACGACCCAGTCTTCCTCTGTCCCATCGATGGCGATCTGCGTGCCGTCCTCGTCATAAACCGGAAACGCGTCAAGGTAGTTGGCGTTCACCCGGATCGGTGCCACGGGGAGCCAGGGGAACGCCGGGATCCCTTCGCGATAATTGCTCGCATCGATGAAGACTGCGCCCGCGCTGTCGAGTTCTGAGTAGAGCTCACCGGCTTCAGCGATCTTGGTTTCATGACCGTCGGATTCGAACTCTTCAAGATCGTTCCCGTTGTAGTGAGGGTAGAACACGCCGTACCCGGAGGTTACTTTCCACCCCGTCAACAGGTCCTCGCGTGCGGTCGACTCCGCGTGCAGTTGCAGTACCTGCAGCAGCACGAGCAGTACAACTGCACCGGAAACCACCTTCGCGAGGAACAGCACCGTGATACCGGCACGGCTACGCGCCCGCCGACGCCCAACCTGTTCCGGCTGATAGATAGTCGTTGTCATCTCACGGCTCCCTTGACGAGATCGGCAACGTGGATACGCGTAATCATGAATGCGCCGAAAAGCAACGACGTACACAGGCCAACCAAGACGACCGCACTGAACGAAGCGGCCACTGAGAAGGCCAGAGCGACGTCGGTGCCAGGCACCAGGAGCAAGACGACGGCAGAGAGTAGACCGCCGGCAGCGAACGCTGCGATCTCCAGCTTGCCGAGGACCTCGAACCAGGAACGGCCGATCGAAAAACCATGCAGCCTCAGCACACCGACTCGTTTCGCCTCCCGTGTGAGAACTGCGAGACCGAGACCCGCGATAACCGGCACGACCGCATACGGCACGAACCAGAGACCGTTTGCGTCTGTTAGGTACGGCCTGTCAGTACTTCCAGCGGGATGTATCTCGACATATGCGGTGGAGTTCAGAGAACCGAGGCGGTCTGTGATAGTGGACAGAAAGAGCTCGACAGCTCCATCGTCTTGAGAATCAATGACATACGTGCCGGCGGAAGGAAGGCGGTCGAAGGCGGCGTCCAGAGGTCGGAACTCGAGGTCGTAGGCGTTACCCAGCACACGCGGCGCACCAACGACCTTTACTCCATCTGCAGGAGTCGAAGCTACGGCAACGCGCTCACCAGTCGACTCCGCGGAGGTCAGCCACCGGCCCTCGCGCAACGTGAACTCACCTAGCAAAGGCGATCCCTTTCGTCCGAGGTACAAGTAGTAGATGAGCGTCGTGCGACCGGACTCAGTCGTTTCAACGCTCATCCGTGACACACCAACGCCCGACGCGATCACAGCCTCAGCGAGGATGCTCTCCGTGATGTCCGGGTCTGCTACTACTGGAACGTCCGGCCAATCGAACGCCGTCCCAGTGCTCATGCCCGCATTCCACGCGCGCGATTCTCCCCGGACAACCGCATCCCCCACGACCCACAGCGGAACGAGGAGAGACATCGCGACGATGAGAGCACACAGCGTCGCCTTCACAGTCGCGCCCCAGCCCTCTCGCGCGGTCGACCGGAGTCGGCAGTGTCCGGCACGACAGCGGTCGTGCCGGACACCATAGATGACGAGCGACGTATCCTGGGTACCTCGCTCACTGCCCATGCGGACGACTCAATACGTCGCCCAGTAGGTGTAGCAGGTGTACGCGGCGCCCGCCCAAGTGCTCGCGTTGGACCAGTTGCCCGCGTTGGCGTACTGCTTGACGTCGCTCGCCGAGATGATGGCCGTCGAACTGCGGTACCTCGTGTTGTGTACGTAGTTGGAGTAGCACGTCTTCGGCGGCCAGATGTTGAGGTACGAACCGTAGTTCCACGTCCCACCGCCGACGTTCTGAACTGTGAAGGGCGTGATCGTGCCCTCGGGAACGATATCGCTGACTGTGACGTCGGTGTCATCAGGCGAGATAGCCCCGCCACTGGCCACCGGCGTGGGCTCCTTCTCTGCGGCCTGCGCGGGGCCAGCAGCCGGCAGTCACCCACCAGCCAGGAGCGCTGCCGCGGCAGCGCTCCTGGCTGATGCGCAGCGCCAAGCCGCGCTTACGCGTATTTTCCATCAGACCGACCTTTCTCGAGGTGCGAATGGGCTAAACATAGCGGCTACTTTGTTTCTGGCCAAGGGTGCATCTTGGCTTCTTTGGGGGCGCGTCCGAACAGCCGGCTAGTTGAAACGTAGTAGCTACAATCTTTCTGTGAATGTATCCAGTGAGCTGCTAGGCCCGGTCGACCCTGGACCCATGCTGTCTTTGGGCAACGGGGCCTCCTGCGGGGAGGGCAAGTGAAAGGAGGTTGATCGTTCGCTCGGCGCACGCGATCGCTCACCCTCCGACCACCCACCAAACTGCATATCAGTGCGAAGGAGGCCCTGACCCGCGGGAGCAGCTGCGCTCACTCCTCAGCGTCTTTGCGATGATGTCCGGCGAACGGGTCATCGCGACTGGGAACGGGTGGCTTCGTGTCATTACCCCTGCTGTCTACAGAAGACTGCGGGCGCACCGGACGCCGCGTCAGCCGTCCACGGCGGACCGACGCAGCATACGCCCCGTGACGCTCGGGTCGGCACCAGACGCGGCGCTCATCGCCCGGAGTTGGACCGCATCCATCGACGCTGAGGATCCGTACTTCTTTGACCACGCGGTGGATCATCTGCCTGGCATGGCCATCTACGAAGCGGCATGCGCGGTTGCCACTTCATCGTCGCGGCTACAGCACCCACGAGTCACTAGCTTCGACGGCCGCTTTCATCGGTTCGTCGAACTCGACCGGCCCCTAGAGCTCACTATCGAATCGCTGCAATCACTTCCGTCCTCCGACGGCCGCTTTGTCATCGCCGCGAGCTCAGAGGGACTGTTGGCGATGGACGCCACTATCGGCGTGTCGAGCTACGCGGGCGAGGAACTTCCTGCGAGCTGACGAATCAGGTAGGACGTTGAGCTGAGGACAGGATGATGCGAGTCACGAACAATGCCGGCGAGTAGGACGGGCCACATCCGCTCCAAACGGTCGAGGAGATCATCACTCCCCGAGAGCGCGGCTGAAACAAACTGAGTGCCCGTGAAGGCAGAGATCACCAGTTCCGCCGCTGCGTCCATGTTCAGTCCATCACGTGTCTCCCCTGCGACGGATGCGCGTTCGAGGAGGACACGACAGGCGTGAATCCAATCTCGGTACGGCGCCGCAGCCACACCCGCGAGATCCTCCGCGGACTCCGTGCTCAAACGCAAACCGGCGCGAACTACAGGCTCGCTGAGGATTTGCGCTGCGAGATCCCCGGACAACCGGACGATGCTCTCGATGCCCGATTGAGTGGACTCAAGATAAGCCGCCCCTGCCGCGCTGGACAGCTCGTGCTGCCGACGAATGATCTCCTCGGCGAGCTCTCGCTTCGAGTCAAAATGGAAGTAGAGCGCCCCCTGCGTGACAGACGCTTCACGCGTGATGTCTCTCAATGTCGTGGCCCGGTAGCCCTGCCGACCAAAAACTGCGGCCGCAGCATGGATCAGCGACTCCTTGGTTTCCGTCGCCCGCTGCTGTTGCGCCAACGTCGGCTCCTTTCGTCGGATAAGTCATCGTAGTACCCACTAGCTTTTTCGTTTCTGAAATGAGGATGCCTTGACTCGCCCCACTCTCATCACAGGCGCGACCGGATTTAGGCTTGACGGGTGGCAGGCATCCAGCGCATCGATGACGCGCGTTCCGCAGCCGCGCTCGCCGATCTCCTCAACGGGAATGGGCGCAGGCGGCCCGTCGTCGTCGTGACGATTCCGGCCGGCCGTACCGAGCCGTGGATCGACGCCGAGGAGATCGCCAGAGAGACAGGGAGCCTCGCCGACGTCTACCTGATGCCGACGGGTGAGTTCACGTGGGAGTTCTCGCGCCGGATGGTGGAGGGCACGCAGGTGTACGGCGGCGCCGGCCGCGCGTACCCGGTCGGCCACGAATGGGCCTCCGACCTGACGAAATCGCCACTGCGTTTCGCCTTCGACGCCGACGACGGCGAGAGCGCGACTCAGGAACTCATCTCCGACGCACTCCGGATGGCGGCCGCGACAGGCCTGCTCGCCTCGCGCCCGGCCCGCGCACTGCGGCGCGTGGTTGGCGTGGTGAAGGGGATCGTCGCAGGACGCGCCTTCGTGGACATCGGCAAGGGGTTGCCCGCAACGGTGGCGGAGGAGCTCATCCTCGAGGACGTCTTGATCGGGCGGGTTCTTGCGGTGGGGCAGCGGATCGAGGGCTGGTACGACGCCGAGACCAACCGCATCGACGTCGCGAAGGGCCTCCGGTCGGCCGATGATGCACTCAGGGACTACTCCCCCGACGACGTCGTGCTCGCGCGAGTTGCGATGGTGCGCAACGGCAAGGCCGATCTGGTGCTCTATCCCAGAACGACCAACCCCGCGATCGCGGTCACCGTCCTCCGGGAGGACGTCACGACGAATCCGCTCGACGATCTGCGCACGTTGATGACGGTCGGCGAAGTCGTCCCGGCGCGAGTGGTCTCCATCGGACCCAAGTGGTCGCTCATCATGAGCGACGTCGACGACGACGAGCCCATCCTCACCGCCCCGGCTCTGCTCCCCGGTGGTCCACCCTGGCTCATCGAGGAACCTGACGACGTCGAGCCCGAGTTGCCGCAGCCCAGCGCGCCCCCGGTACTCCTCGTCCCCGCCCGACCGGAGGCCACGGTCGAGGAGCTGCCCGCCGAGGAACCGCTTGTCCAGGAACCGGCGCCCGCACCTCCGCTTCCAAAACCGAAGCCGTCAATGCTCGACCGAAACCGGCCTCGTTCCGGGCGGTCCCCGGCGGCGCCTCCCGCGGCATCCCCAGCGGCGCCTCCTGCGCCGGTGCCCGCCGAATCGACCCGGGCGCTGCTCCGCCAGATCGACGGACTGAAGGCTCAGGTTGCCGAACTCGAACGCGACAAGGAGAACCTCCGTGTGCAGAAGCTCGCTGCTGAGCAGCACGGCAAGGGGTTGAAGCGTGAACTCGATGACGCCGGGCGCCACGCGAATATGCTCAAGCACGAACTGAAAGCCGCGAAGGCCCGGCTTCGCAAGGCCGGCAATAGGCGGTCTGCCGAGGTACTGGACGCGGGTCCGAAGTTCGCCGATTCCGAGCAGGGATTCCGCTACCTCGTACTGACCCAGTGGGCCACACGGACGTTGCCGGGCGAGCAATCCGACCGGCCGCTCCCCGACTACATCATCGGCCCGCGCTTCCTCGACTCCCTCCGACGACTCGAGGGAATCAAGGACGAGAAGGTCGCCGACGTCGCCTTCGAGATCGTGACGGGGCTCGCCCCCTCACTTTCAAGCCGTGAGGTGCACCAGCTCCGCACCGGCCCCGGTGGCGACGACCCGATCAGAGTCAGGGACGACGGCGCCGTGGCATGGCGCGCGAGCCTCCAGGTGAACACGCCCTCGGCCCGGCGCATCCACTACTGGGTGCTTCCGAACGGGCAGATCGAACTTGCCCGCGTCACCACCCATGATGATTTCGACGCCTGAGCCGGCGGTGTCGGAAGCACGGATAGAACAACCCTCGCAGGGGTTACGTTCAATCGGTCCAGCGCAGGTAGTCGAGCGCGAGGGCGACATCGATGCGGTGGCCGTCGAGTCCGTCAGGCAGGAGAGACACTGCTTTGTTCACTCGATACGTCACGGTATTGCGGTGAACGAAAAGGCCCTGCGCGGCTTCTGACGGGTTCTCTCCGACGGCGAGGTAGTGGCGTAATGTGCTACGGAGCCTCGCGTTGCCGTCGCCGGGTCCCGCCAGGTTCCCGAGCGCCCATTCGACCCAGCGCTGCGCAGCGACCGGGTCCTCGGCGAGGAAGGCCAGCGAGGCGACGTCGGAGTACTCCGCAAGGAGTTTGCTCCGGGGCGAGAGGGCGGCGACTCGGTAAGCCTGGAGCGCTTGGCGGTGCGTGGATCGGAACCCTTCGAGGCCTTCGCCGATCTCCCCCAGACCCGCCCGGACATGGAAGAACTGCGCGCCGAGCCCCTGCGACCACTCGTCGCGTGTGGGCGGGCCCCCGAGCGAGGCCCATGCGGCCACGTTCACGTCGTCGAGGGCGACGACGAGGACATCCCGGACCGCTGGGAGTTCGCCGATCAGCCGGCGGACGTCCGCGGGGCTGGAGCCTTCGACGTCGTCGGCCCGCAATACGAAGCCGACGACGAGACCCTCGACGGGGAACCTGAGAGTGCGGGACGCGAGCCCGACGTCGTTGACCTGGCCGTTGAGGATCGCGCGGATCGTCGTGAGCTGCCCGGCGGCCCGGCGCTGTGCGGACCAGTCGATCAACTCCTGATACTGGGAGATGGCGTCGCGGTATCCGGCTGTGCCGTGTGACAAAGACAGGTCGAGCAACCGGGGCAGGTACCCGACGTATCTCTCAGGGGTCACGATCTCGGCGAGCGCGTGGGCGACATGCCGGAGATAGACGTGCTGGAGCGATTGGAAGAGCACCGCCACGGTGTCCGAGGGAAGACCGGCCTGCGCGAGGCGTCGCGCGTAGGACAAGGCGGCAGCTGAGTCCGGCGGCCGGAGGTCCAGTTCGCCACTGTGCAACGCCTCGACAAGCGCTGCGTGGCTCTCAGCGGACACGGTGCGGAGCAGTTCGTGCAGGCCAAGCGCGCGATCTGCCATCGCCGGTGCGGTTTCTTCCACCATGGAGACCACCTCATCGGTGATCAGAGCTGCTTCCGTGCCCAGGCGGTCGCCGAGTTCGGCGAGCACGGTGGCGGGAACGGACTGCGTGGCGGCCATGACACATCGTTGCACGGGACGGGACCGCACGGCGGCACCTCATCCCGGGTGGTTTGTCATTTCGCACAAACGTTCACGACGGCGTTGGCTCCCCGGCCATGTTCATCGATTCAGAAATCCGCTGAAATGGGATGGAGAGCAACTCCGAGAGGAAAACGAAGGGATGACACGGATGGGTGACCGGAACGTCGCCTTGATTACGTTTCACGAACCGGGCAGGGCATACGAGGCGATCAGTGAACTGCGCCGGGCCGATGCCGACGGCCGCATCGAGATCGTTGCCGCGGCTCTCGTGGAACGGGAACCGGACGGACGGATCAGGGTCGCGGAGGGGCAGGACGAAGTCATCGGCAAGGCGTCGGTGGGCGGAGGGCTGCTCGGGATCCTGATCGGTGTGCTGGGAGGGTCGCTCGGACTCCTGCTCGGCTGGGGTGCCGGCTCGCTGCTCGGCGGATACTTCGATGTTCGGCGGGCGGAGCGGACCGAGACCGCGCTCGCCCAATTCAGCCGGCTGCTCCCGCCAGGGGGAACGGCGGTTCTGGCGCAACTCGTCGAGGTCGATCCGGTGGTGCTTGACGGCATCATGCTCCCGCTCGGCGGGATTGTGTTCCGCCGGCCCGCCGAGCTCGTCCTGTATGAGCTCGAACGTGCCGAGGACGCCGCCGAGGCGGCGAGCCAGGAGGCCAGCCGCCGTCTGCGGGCGCAGCGGCGTGAGGAGAGGAAACAGACCTGGGAGGAGCGGATCGACACCCTCCGGGACCGGCTCACCTCCTGAGCCGCAGCGGCACCCTTCAGATGATCATCGGGCGCCGGCCCAACTTGGTGCTTGAGCGCCCGAACGAAAGCGAGACGGAATGACTGACCAGACACAGCGTGACCCAACGGAAAACCACCGGGATGACCCCGGCCCGGCACCGGCCGGAAAACTCGAACGACGCAACGACACGAAAGACCACGACCCGCAGCCATGGCGCACCGAGGGCCTTCCTCCAGGCGCCGGCGACGACCCGGAGCCGCCCCGGTTCAACTGGGCGCGCCTGATCGGATGGGGGATGGCGGTCTACCTGCTGTCCTTCCTTGTCCTCACCGTCTTCGGGGGCCTCGTGAGCCAGACGGTGACGGTTTCCTACACCGACTTCACACAGCAGGTCGCCAACGGGAACGTCTCCGCCGTGTACTCCAAGGGCGACACCATCGAGGGCCGCCTCATTGAACCCGCAACGGATTCTGAGGGGCGCGAGTACAGCGAGTTCGTTACGGAACGGCCGACCTGGGCGACGGACAACCTGTTCGTCGAGCTGCAGGACCAAGGAACCGAGATCTCGGCGACCTCCCTGGTGGAGCAGGTCAACCCACTTGCGAACCTCTTCTGGTCGCTGTTGCCGCTGATCCTGCTGGTCCTGTTCTGGAGGTGGCTCTTCCGCAGGCAGCGGTCCATGATGGGTGACGCCATTGGGGGCGGTGGCGGTCTCTTCGGCGGCGGCAAGAAGAAGCCCGTCGATCCCGAGGAAGTGCGCGTTACGTTCGACGACGTCGCCGGAATTGATGAGGTGAAGGCCGAGATCAACGAGGTCGTCGACTACCTGAAGAACCCGGACAAGTACCGCGCGCTCGGCGCCAAGGCCCCCAAGGGCGTGCTGCTGACCGGCGAGCCCGGCACCGGCAAGACGCTGCTCGCACGGGCGACCGCAGGAGAGGCGGGCGTACCCTTCTTCTCCGCCTCCGCGAGTGAGTTCATCGAGATGGTGGTGGGTGTGGGTGCCCAGCGCGTTCGTGAGCTGTTCAGTGAGGCCCGCAAGGTCGCACCGTCGATCATCTTCATCGACGAGATCGACACCATCGGGCGCGCACGCGGAGGCGCACGGTCCGTCGGCGGGCACGACGAGCGCGAGCAGACGCTGAACCAGATCCTCACGGAGATGGACGGGTTCACCGGATCGGAGGGCGTCATCGTGATGGCGGCGACCAACCGCCCGGACGTGCTCGACCCGGCGCTGTTGCGCCCAGGTCGCTTCGACCGTCAGATCACGGTTCACGCCCCGGACGCCAAGGGCCGGGTCGAGATCATGGAGGTCCACAGCCGCGGAGTCCCCATGGCCGACGACGTCGACCTGGAGGCGATCGCGAAGGCGACACCGGGCCTGACCGGTGCCGATCTCGCGAACCTCATCAACGAGGCGGCGATCTCAGCCGCCCGTGAACGCAAGACGCACGTGAACTCCCGTCATCTGTGGGATGCGCTGGAAAAGACTCAACTGGGCGCGGCGCGCGACGTCGTGATGCCGGAGGACCAGCGTCAGCGCACTGCCTACCACGAGGCGGGCCACGCGCTGCTCGGCATGCTCCGCCCGGGCGCCGACCCGGTTCGTAAGGTGTCCATCATTCCCCGTGGCCGCGCGCTCGGCGTGACCGTCTCGACGCCGGAAAGCGACCGCTACGGCTACGACGAGTACTACCTGCGCGGGCGGATCGTCGGCGCGCTCGGCGGTATGGCCGCGGAGGACGTGGTGTACGGCGTAATCACGACCGGCGCCGAGTCCGATCTTCAGACGTCGACAAACATCGCGCGGAGCATGGTGGGCCGTTGGGGCATGTCTCCGGAGATCGGTCCGCTGCAGATATACCCGAACGAGGGGGATCCCCGAGCCTCCGGTTTCTCCGATGAGCTGTTCGCCAAGGCGGACGCCGAGGCGCGCCGCATCGTCGACGAGTGCTACGACGAGGCCACGACTCAGCTGCGCGACAACCGCGACAAGCTCGACGGCATCGTGATCGCCCTACTCGAGAAGGAGACTCTCGAGGAGCAGGAGGTCTACGCCGCCGCCGGTATCGAGAAGCAGCCCGAGGCGCCCATCGCCGCCGTGCTCCCCGTGGGAGAGCCGACGACGCAGCGCTGATCATCGCGATCCTCGGTGAATGATGCGAGGTCGACCAGGGTTTCCTGGTCGACCTCGTTCTTATCGCTCGTTCGTGCGTTCCGCGGCCCGCTTCCCGAGCACCGTGAGCGCTCCGACGACGCGAGACGCGCGCGGTCCCAGCCGCTGTTCGGCCACGCGGCCCTCGACGATCTCCGAATCGCCAGGATCTGCGCTCGGAAGAAGGCGGTTCACGACACCCATCAAGCGGGCGGTGGTGCCAGGGAAGAGCCCACGGGTCCGAGATCCGAGGAACGCCAGCGGGGTGAACATGACCATCGGCTTGCCGGCGAGGACCCCGTTGACGATCCGCCGGGCGGCGCGTTCGGCATCGATGGAGACAAGTGGCATCGAGGCCAAGGGGCTGAACCACGCGTACTCCGCGGCGGCGTCACCGAAGAAGCTCGCCCGCTCGGGCGACCCGGTGCGCATGAGGCCGGGAATGATCGTCGTCGCCGTCACCCCTGTCCCGGCGAGTTCGGCGACGAGACCGTCGCTGAATCCGACCGCTCCGAACTTCGCCGCCACGTAGGGCAGCAGGTGGGGCGGCGCCACCATGCCGCCGATGGACGCGATGGTGCCGATCCGTCCCCGGTGCCGCGCACGCATCGCAGGCAGCGCCGCCAGGGCGAGGTGGATCGGTCCACGGAGCATGATGTCGATGGCGTCATCGAACATCTCCGGGCTGGCCGCGATCAGGGGCCCCACTTGGATGGTCCCGGCGACGGCGAACGTCGCCTCGACCGGTCCGAGATCCCGTTCTGCACGCTCCACCCAAGCGGCGACGGCGTCCCGATCCCGCACGTCGCACACCTCGATGTCTATTCGGCCAAGAGGCTCCAGACTGGCGCGAGCGCGGTCGAGAGTATCTGCGTCGCGGCCACAGATGGACACCGTGAACCTCCGCCGAAGGAGTCCCTCGGCGATGAGGAGTCCGAGTCCGCGGGAGCCGCCTGCAACGAGAGCCGTACCGGATGAAGTCTCAGTCATGGTGCGACCCTAAACCGGCGGGTGCCATTGAGCGCGGGGTGGGAAGAGATTCCATCGATCCGGTCCTCGTACTCGCCGTACGCGAGTCGCTCCCGCAGACCTTCCTGAGGCCGGCCTCGTCCAACGCCGCCAACTTGTCATAGAACTGCTCACGGTTCAGTCGCTCGGCTGACACAGGACGGACGCTACCAGCACGCTCGTGCATCCCTTTCTGCAGGGCCGCGCCTGCGGGATCGGCGGGGATTCCAAGCCGACCTTGTGTATGGTTACACGATGCTTATTGCGACAAGGTCGCAGGGAATGCCTGTCGTTGTTCGTGGCATTACCTGCGGGTACGGGCGGACAGTCGCGGTGGACGATGTCAGTCTCGATGTTGCCCCAGGTGAGTTGATCGCGATCACCGGCTCCAACGGGTCCGGCAAATCCACCCTCCTCAAAGCAATCCTCAGTCTTATCCCACTCCGTGCGGGCACCATCGAGGTGAATGGTCAGGAGGCCACGGACATCGTGGGCCGAAGGCGGCGCTGGCAGCAGGTGACCAAAGTGCGTCAGCGTCCCGCGACGGGCCAGTTCCCGATTCTGGTTGACGAACTCCTGGAGAGCTCTGGCGACCATGAGGCTGCGCTTGATGCGGCAGCTGCGTTAGGGGTGGCAGATCTTCGGCATCGTCCACTGGGCGCACTCTCGGGGGGACAGCTCCAACGGTCAGAGATCGCTCGGGCGATCGGCGCGATTTCTGCCGGAGCTGGGGTCCTGCTTGCTGATGAGCCGACGGCGTCACTCGATTTCGACGGCAAGCATCAGATCGCGGAGATCCTCACGGCGCTGCCGGTGACCGTCCTTGCCGTGACCCACGATGCGGCATTGGCCAATCGGTGCGATCGGGTGGCCGACATGGCGCTCGGGAAGCTCCGCGTGGTGTCTCCGGTGGTGTCTTCGCCGGGTCGTGGCGCATGAATGAACTGGTTGAATTGCTGCAGCTTGCAGCAGTCCAGAGATCCTTCATCGCGCTCATCCTCGCCTCGCTCGGCCTACCCCTCGCCGGAATCGTGTTGGTGGGACTCGACCTCGTGCCCATGCGTTTTGCGATCATGCACGTCGCACTGCTCGGTGCCGCGATTGGCCTTCTCATCGGGGTGGACCCGATCGGAGTGGGGATCGTACTCTCTGCCGTGGCCGGTGGTCTCCTTGCGCCGATGAGTCGATCACGTTCTGGCTTCACGGGAGCGATCGCGCTCCTGCTCACCGTGGCGATTGCGCTTGCGCTTCTCGTGCTCGCCATTGCCGGAGTGAACGCGGCCGGCGCATTCGAGTTGCTGTGGGGCTCGATTCTCGCCACCAGGCCCGCGGATCTCTGGGTGATCGGCGGCATCTCGTTGCTCCTGTTGGCGTTCTTCGTGGTGAAACGGAGGCAACTCGCCCTCGTCCTTCACGATCGGGAACTCGCTCTCACGAGCGGAGTACACGCTGATGCGCTCGTCATCTTCCTCCTCGTGACCGTCGCGGTCGCGATAGCGGCCTCCATTCGGCTCACTGGCGCGCTCCTGGTGGATGCGGTGACGCTCCTGCCGGCACTCGCAGCACGTAACCTCGCCGACTCACTCAAGGGGATGATCGTGTGGTCGATCGTCCTCGGCCTCCTTGGCAACATGGTCGGCCTCATCGTCGCACTCGTTCTGGACCTCCCACCCGGTCCAATCCTGATCCTGACAGCGGCCGCAATCGTGGTCGCGACCACCCCCATGAGGAGGACAACATGAGAACAATCCGTACACGCCTTGAGGGCCTGTGGAAGGTCACTGCCCTCACTGGAGCCGCCCTGGTGCTTGCGGCATGTGGTGGCGGAGGAGGCGCCACGGCCACAGACGCACCGACCGCTACGCCCACGACAGAGACCGCCACGGCTGGTGATGACGCCACATCCGCCGAAGGAACGGACATCACAGTTGTCGCCTCGACCTCCTGGGTCGGCGCGTTTGCGGAGTTGGCCGGCGCAACAGATGTGACGGTGTTGGCGCCGGCCGACCTGCAGCACCCACCTGACTACGACCCACGCCCGTCAGATCTCCAAGCGCTCGACGACGCCGATCTCGTCGTCCTCGGAGGATTCGAGAGTTTCGCAGAGCAGATGCAGGAGGCGGTCGGCAGCGATGCGGCCACCGTGCAGGTCGAAGCTCTGAACACTCTCCCTGTCATCAACGAGCAGGTCATGAAGATCGCGGCCGAACTCGGCACCGAGGAAATTGCCACACAGAACCTTGCAGACTTCGAGGATCAGGTTCTGGAGATTCAGGCAGAGCTACGCGCGGCGCTCGCCGGCGGTCCCGCCACGGTGGCTTCGCACACGTTCATGCAGCCATGGCCGAACTTTGCTGGTTTCGAAATCGTTGGGACCTACGGACCCGCACCGATGTCTCCCAGCGAATTGCAGGAGTTCGTCGGCCTCAGCCCAGATGCAGTGATCGACAATGCGCACGTGCCCGGCGGTGCGGCGCTCGCAGAGGAACTTGGTATCCCGACTGTGGCCACGAGGAATTTCCCGGGCCCGGGTGAGAGCCTGATCGATGTGTTCCAGTACAACGCCGATCTGATGATCGACACCTTCGGTGGCGAGTCATGAGTCGTGACCCGTTCGAACAGATCGCTGCGACCTGGGAGGAGGACAGCGCGCCCGGTCGGCACAAGTACGAGCGGGCCGTGGGACTGCTCGATGTCAGGTCGGGGCACCGCGTGCTCGATGTCGGCTGCGGCACCGGGCAGGCCCTGCCCAGCTTGGTCGCGGCTGCCGGAGACCATGGAGAGGTAATAGGGCTCGAACCCTCTCCCGCCATGCGTGCCGAGGCAGTCCGACTCGGTAGGCATGTGACGGCCACGATCATTGAGGGCAGGGCAGAGAGCGTCCCGTTGCCAGACAGTTGGGCAGATCGGGTCCTCGCCGCCGCCCTTCTGCCACACCTCGCAGATGTGCCCAGCGCGCTCTCCGAATTCGCCCGCCTGCTGCGCCCCGGCGGCAAGTTGCTGGTGTTCCATCCGATCTCGCGAGAGCAACTGGCGATTCGCCACGAGGGTATGGGTACGGATGATCTCGTGGTGGCGCCCGCTCGGCTCGTGCCACTCCTCGACGAGGCGGGATTCGATATAGATCTAATCGATGACGCTGAGGATCGTTTCGCGACCCTGGCAACCAGGCGGACATGGATGAGGACTGGCGGTAGTCCGGTGGAAAGGGGGAAACTGCATTGACACGGCTTACCGTCGCCCAGTTGGCTTGGGGGCGGACCGATCACTCATCCCAAGGAGATGAATGACATGACCAACCCGCCAGAGACCCCAGACGCCGGCAACGACGTCCCCAGGTACCCGACGCAGCCGCCTGCCTCCGGGCAGCCGCCGTACTCGCAGCAACCGCCGTATGGGCAGGCTCCCTATTCGCAGCCGCCGTACTCCCAGCAACCCCCGTACGGGCAGGCTCCCTATTCGCAGCCACCCTACTCGCAGCAACCGCCCTACGGGCAGGCTCCCAATTCGCAGCCGCCGTACTCCCAGCAACCGCCCTACGGGCAGCAACCGCCCTACGCGCCGCCGGGCGGGATGCGGCAACCGGTCTCGATCGGCGAGGCATTCCGGTACGCCTGGCAGGCGTTCAAGCTGACCCCGGCGCCGTGGATCGTTGTGACCCTGGTGAGTTTCATTGTCAACAGCATCGGTCAGACGATTGTCACCAATCTACGTGGAACCGGCGGGACGTCCGGGCTGATGTTCGTATACGACACGCCGGCATCCTGGTTCGTCAACCTGATCTTCGCGGTCATCGGCCTTACGATTACCGCGGCCATGATCCAGGCAGCCCTCCTCACGGCCGACGGAAAGCGCATCGATTTCAATGACTTCGTCAGGATCCCGAACCTTGGTCAGGCGTTGCTCGCCGCGGGGCTCTTCTACGTGGCAGTGACGTTCGGGCTCTTCCTTCTCCTCATCCCCGGCATCATCATCGCCATCCTCGGGGTCTGGTATCTCGAGGTTGTCCTTGACCGCAAGGTAGGTGCGTTCGACGCGCTGAAGGGCAGCGCCACACTGGTCTCGCAGAACCTGGGAACCACCCTCCTGTTTCTGCTTGCCTCCTTCGGAGTTCTGATCCTTGGCTTGTTGGCGCTCGGCGTCGGCCTTCTGGTAGCTGTCCCGCTCGTCTCGATCGCTGCCGTGTTCGTCTACCGGCGGATCTCCGGTGGACCTGTCATGGTGCCCGGTAGCGCGGGTAGCTGAGCGGCGGTGGCGAGTCACACAAGCTGAGGAAGCCGTACCCACTTGGGACCGCGTCCTCAGTCTTGGGGTGCTTGTGCCATTCCGGAGCCGATGTCGTCGGGGTCGAATCCGGCACTCATCCCGTCAGCGGACGCTCTCCCGGTGAGGTGGTCTTCGAGCACTTGGGCGCCGAACCGGCCTGCAGCGGCCAGTTTCTGGGCCCACAGTGCGGCGACGCCGGCTACGTGGGGTGTCGCCATGGAGGTACCGCTCATGGATTGAAGGCCGCCGCCGGGCTTCGCGGACACTATGTCCACGCCAGGTCCGGCCACGCGGGCTCCGGTGTTGGAGAAGTGCGCGATCGAGAAGCCGTCCTGCCCGGTGCCGAGTGCGGCGACTGACACGATCCCCTTGGCCACGGCGGGTGGGCTGACGGCGATGAGGTAGTCGGGCCGAATCCGGCGCCGACTCTCGTTGCCCGCCGCCGCGATCAGTAACGCTGACTGTCCGAACGCCGCCTGCGCGGAGACCAGCGATGCGGCCGCGGCAAACAGTTCCACATTCGTGCGGTACCCCTCCAGCGCCTTCGAGGTCGCCAACTCCACCGGGAAGCCACGATCCTGCAGGATCTTGACGTAGCCGGGAAAATCGATCCCCAGCGACATCGATATCACGTTCGCGCCTTCATTCATTGCCCAGCGGATCGCTTCCACGATCTGGTCGCTGGTTCCACCACCGCTGCCGAGCACTTTGCCGATCACAGCCTTCGTGACGCCGGGCGCCACCCCGATGCGTACGCCCTCGACGTCCCGCCCGAAGATCGTGCCGGCGCAGTGGGTGCCATGGCCGTGGGTGTCGTCGTCGCTCTCGTCGGTGAAGTTGCGGCGCACCAACTCGACACCGTCAAAGGCCGGGTGGGTGGGGTCGATTCCGGTGTCGAGCACCGCGACGATGACGCCCTCCCCCGTCCACGGCGAGGTGTGCGCACCTACCGCCTGGACGCCCCAGGTTGGACCCGCAACCTCGTCGGTGGCGTCGGCGACGGCGACTGGCTGGATGAGCCTCATCGGCATCACGGGAGCGATCGCTCTGGTGGATCGGCGCTGGCTCATCGCTGCGGCCCGGCCCGGTGTCATCTCCTGGACCTCGACCCTCGGTGTGGTCTCCTCGAACGTTTCCAGACTCACACCGGGTCCCCGCTCACTCGAGTCCTCCGGCACTTCCAGGACAACATACTTCTCGCTCATGACGTCATCCCCTACTCGGCATCTGCAACTGACAGCGACAGTGTGACAGAGCCCATACTGTATGTCGCGGGCGCGGGTGTCCCACAGTTGTCTCTGCCAGTACGGCGGATTGGCGTCCGGAACGAACCGAACGCGCAGGCGCACGCTGAGCGGCATTGGGACATCTTGCGACGTGTACACAATGCGAGGACACTGTGCGTTACCCAGTCCGGTTCATCGCCCGAGTGGCGGTGACCAACCCCGGAGGCAGACGTCATGGCGAGCTTCGCATTCGGCCAAGCGAGTGACACGGCTTCCACCGGCCCAAGTGAAGCCGCGCCAAACGTGGTGGATGAGGAACTGTGGATCCAGCAGCGGATCGCTGAGCGCCGGGCAAAGGATCGTGAGGTGGAGCGTCGGCGCACGGAGACCTGTCTGAAAAACCCGGACGGCATGGTGACGGCCAACGACCCACTCCGGGTCGCCAAACGGCTTGACCGCGTGACTCGATACCTCGCGGGTGGTGATCCCAAGGAATCCCCCACGACGGCCCCGGCCGAGGCTCTGGTGCAGGACGCCGTCGGACGGGCGATCGGTGCGGACGCGCCCGGTGCGGAGCTGTCGGGAACGATCGATGGGAGCGAACCAGCTGCCGGAGAACTGCTTGAACGCATCATCAATACGGCCGATTTCGTGGATGTGCGCTACCTGGATTCGGGGGTGGTGGCGCAGCACGCGGTGGGACGGGTCAACATCCGGAACGAACGCGGCCAATTGATGGGTTACGGCACCGGATTCCTGGTCTCGCCGAGACTGCTGCTGACCAATCACCATGTGCTCCCGGATACCGCCACCACGCGGAAGAGCGTCATCGAGTTCGACTATCAGGACGGCATCGATGGCAGGCCTTTGCAGCCGGCCGTCTTCAGTTTCGACCCGTACCGGCTCTTCGTGGCGAACCGGGAACTGGACTTCGCCCTGGTCGCCGTTGCGGGAGACTCTGAGGGACTCTCGGGCTACGGTTTCTGCCCGCTCACGGCCGCGCAGGGGACCGTGATCATCGGCGAGTGCGTGACGATCGTGCAGCACCCGCGGGGACGGAAGAAGCAGATCGCCCTGCGGGAGAATCGCCTGATCGACATTCCCGAACTGGTGGTGCATTACGCGGCAGATACCGAGCCGGGATCGTCCGGGTCCCCGGTATTCAACGACCAATGGGAGGTGGTCGCACTCCATCACGCGAGTGTCCCCACACCCGAGCGCGCGCCCGAGTACACGTTCCTGAACGAGGGGATCCGTATCAGCCGGATCCTGAAGTTTCTGGACATGGTCGAATTGCCGCCCGAGCAGCGCACATTGATCAAGGAGCTCGCCAATGTCCACACCCCGGCTCGGGTGGTGCCGAAAATGCCGGACTTCGGGGGACGCCCTCCGGCGGAGGAGGCTCCGCCGTCGGAATCCTCGCCGGGGCCTCCCGACGACGCGGGTGTGGTGACGTTCGACGTTCCGCTGCGGATCACGGTACGGCTCGGTACCACCCCCGGCGTCACTGTGCTGGGCGCCGCCGCTCCAATCCCGGAGGCGCCCGTGCCGGGTGCGCGTAGCCCGGGAGCCGCGCCGGAGGCGATTTCGATTGATCCGGACTACAGCAACCGGGACGGTTACGACCCTGACTTCCTGGGTGTTCCGCTGCCGCTTCCGGGCGTGGAGGCGCTGCGTGATGTGGCGTCGGAGGAGTTGCGCTATCACCACTTCAGCGTGCTGCTGAACCGGGCCCGCCGGTTGGCACTGTTCGCGGCGGTGAACATCGACGGCAAGACTGCCGCCCGGCCCAAGCGCGAGTCGGACCGGTGGATCATGGACCCGCGAGTGCCCCGCGAGTTCCAGACCGGGGAAGAGGTCTACGCACAAAACGACCTCGATCGTGGGCACCTCGTGCGTCGCCTCGATCCCGCGTGGGGCGATGCGGCGAAGGCCGCGAACGACGACACGTTCCACTTCACCAACTCCACTCCCCAGCACCACGCCTTCAACGCGGGTTCCACCCTCTGGCTCGGTCTGGAGGACTACGTCCTCAACAACGTGGACAACCACGATCTTCGCGTCTCGGTGGTGTCGGGGCCGGTGCTCGACGACGGCGATCCGCTCTACCGTGGAGTTGCGCTGCCCCGGCAGTTCTTCAAATTGGTGGCCATGGTGCCTGCCTCCGGTGTGCTGTCGGCGACGGCGTACCTGCTCAGTCAGGAGGCGCTGCTCGGCGAGTTCGCCACCCATCCGGAGAACTTCTCTTTCGGCGCCTACCGAACGTTCCAAGTTCCAGTGAAGCGTATCGCTGCACTGACCGGACTCGACCTCACCACCTGGATTCAGGCCGATCCGCTCGAACTTCTCGAGGCGGACTCCCTACCCCGGGAGATTCTCCGGGTGGAGGACCTCATCTTGAGGTGACTGGCGGTACTGCCCTATAGCCCTCTGCAGCGAGCCGGGCGCGCGCACGCCCAGCGTGTCGGCGCTATCCGGCGCGCAAGGGACCCGAGTCCGGCACACGATCGCTGCGTGCAAGCGTTCGCAGCCCGCTCCAGAGCAGGTATGCGGCAACGACAACGGATCCGCCGACGTCGAGCACTCGTGTCGCGGGGTGCACCGGTGCAAGCGCCACTGCGGTCAGAACGACCACCACGCACAGGTCTACCAGTGACTTCGCTCGGTAGAGCCGTTGCTGGGTGGAGATGATGGGATTGAATCTCTCCCGCGTCAGAGAGCGGTAGCGGAACCAGAACCAGCTGTTCGTCAAGAGCCCGAGGGAGGCGATCACGAGACCCATCACCACATTCCCGTAGGGCGTCCGGTCGGAGAACCTCACGACCGCGATCACGAGCAATGCGGATCCGGATAAGGCCATCGCGCCTCCGGCAACCCGATTCGCGTGGCGTTCGAGTCTCTGGCGCTGATCAGCGGAGATTTCGGCGGTCCGGTGGACGCGGCGGAACGTCCACCAGGCCACGAACAGCGCCACGAGCTCCGAGGTGCGCCGCACGAAGTCGGCCACCTGGGTGGAGGATCCGCTGATGACCATCGAGATTCCTGTGACCAGTGGGCCGGGGGCGCTGAGGAGGAGCGCGATGCGGAGCGTGCGCTCCCGCAGAACGGTTCCTCTGGTTGTCACGTCACGATCCCAACACGGAGTTGCGGCAGAGTAGCGTGGAGGACAACGATTCACCGAGCCCAAGGAGCACCATGTCGAAGCCCATCTACAAGTGGAACGTGTTGCTGAACGTCATTCTGGTACTCATCACCGGAGGGATCTGGTTCGTTTTCATTCTCCTCTCCTGGCTGAAGAACCACTAGTAGATAGTCGTGCGTGCCCAAAGGGGCTGTTGACCCTCCCAAGTCGTTGACGGTGCCAAAACGTTTCGGCTAAGATGACAAAACGTTGTGGCACAGCTGCCACCATCACTTGTTCGCAGCAACGAAGCTGAGAGGATTGTAATGTCCAAGACTCGCCCAAGCCGCGTCCTTCCAGCGGCGCTTGCCATCATTGCCACCACCGCCCTGGTCGCGTGCGGGGCGGGTACCGACCCAGAGTCCCCTACCGAAACTGCGCCCGCCACGGCCGCTGCCACATCGAGAGAGGATGCGGCCTCTGCCGGTTCGTTGACAATCGTGGTCGAAGGCGGAGGCCTCGCCCAGCTCCAGCCGATCGCGGACTCGTTCACCGAGGAGACCGGTACCGCTGTCACTTTCGTGGAGCTTCCGTACGACTCGCTCTACGACCGGATATCGAGTGAACTCGCCTCCGGCGATCTCTCCTTCGACGTCGTAGCGGTGGACGCAATCTGGATGTCGGCCTTCGGCCCCGCCCTTGAGCCCATCGATGACCTCTTCACAGCTGACG
Source organism: Actinomycetaceae bacterium (assembly GCA_035647855.1). Lineage (GTDB taxonomy): Bacteria > Actinomycetota > Actinomycetes > Actinomycetales > Actinomycetaceae > JAAZBW01. The sequence goes on from DASRMP010000039.1 coordinate 154,334, forward strand.
TCGAAGCGGACCTCTTCCCCGCTCTGCTCGAGGAGGCCACCTTCGACGGTCACTACGTAGGAATGCCCGCATGGACCAATGCCCAGATCCTCCTGTACCGCACGGATCTCTTCGATGACCCGGAGGAGCAGGCCGCTTTCGAGGCGGAGTACGGATATGCGTTGGCCGCGCCGACGACGTGGAATGAGTACAACGATGCCGCGGCGTTCTTCACACGCGACATCGACGGCGATGGCGCGATCGATCTCTACGGCACGGACGTCAAGGGCGGAGTTGAGACCGAGTGGCTCGCACTCGTTCTTCAGGCCGGTTCTGATGCCATGGTGCTCGACGCAGACGGCAACGTCATCATCAACGATGCCAATCACCTTGCCGCTCTTGAGGAGTATGTCAGCAACGTCGAGATCGCCCCGCCCGGGGCGGCGCAGGTCGGCTGGGCCGAGGCACAGAACCTCTTCAACCAGGGACAGTTGGCGATGACGCGATTCTGGGCACACGCATACACTCAAGTTCCCTCTGATTCTCCTGTTGCAGGCATGGTTGGCGCCGTCCCGATGCCGGCAGGACCCGGTGGCGTCGCGGGTGTTCCGGGCGCGTGGTACCTCTCCATCCCACAGGGAGGAGAGCAGGGTGAGTTGGCTTCGCAGTTCATCAAGTACTCATACGAAAACAATGAACTCGGACTCGATACCGCGCTTGGGCTTGCGGCGACACGCGTGGCACTCGAAGAGGGAGCCCAACTCGAAGGACACGAGAACCTCGGTGCGCTGCTCGAGACGCTGGACGCGCCAGGTACGACCGCCCGGCCTGCGGTGCCCGAGTGGCAGCAAATCGTCGACGACGCGCTCATCCCGATGCTTCAGCAAGCCGTTGTGCCCGGTGCCGACTACCAACAACTCCTTGACGAGTCCATGACCCAGATCGAGGACATCGTCAGCTGACGTTCGCAGGGTGGGTGGGGCGACCCCGCCCCACCCACCACACAGTTCTTCTTTCGCCGGTCCGCCAAGGCGGTGCAGGGTGCCGCTGCCGCCATTTCGTCCCGAAGGAGTCCAATGCGCATGACGGACCGGCGCTTCGCCGCGCTGATGATGGCGCCGGCAATAGTATTCCTGCTCGCGTTCGTGGCGTGGCCGATCGTGAAGCTGCTCTTGGACTCGTTCCATGAGATCCAGCCCATCGGCAACCTCCGCGAATTCGTCGGTCTTGACAATTACAGCGCGGCGTTCCGGTCCAGCGCATTCCAAGGAGCCACGCTCCGAACGTTTTTCTACACCGTATTCGTCGTGACAATGGAATTCACCATCGGCCTGGGCGTCGCGCTGATGTTCTCAGCCCTTGGCCGCCGATCCGGCATCCTCCGAACGATTTTCATCTATCCGTTGATGATCGCGCCGGTGGTCGCCGGACTCCTCTGGCGATTCCTCCTGATCGACAACTTCGGAATCGTCAATCAAATTCTCTTCCGCGTCGGGATCCTCAGTTCGCCGGCGGACATCGGATGGCTATCGGATCCGTCCATCGTGCTCCTCGCGGTCACGCTGCCGGACATCTGGCTCGCGACGTCCTTCGTTACTCTCGTGCTCTACGCCGGGCTCCAGAACATACCCGGCGACGTCATCGAGGCCGCTCGCCTTGATGGAGCGAGCGGCTGGAGCCTGCTGGTCCGCATCGTCCTGCCGCTGATCCGGCCCATGATCGGTGTAGCACTCGTCTTTCGGGGAATTGATGCCGCCAAGGCATTCGACATCATCCTCATCCAGACCGGCGGCGGCCCCCAACGAGCGTCGGAGACGCTCTCTCTCCTCATCTATCAGACGTCCATCCGATATCAGGATCCGGGATACGCGAGCGCAATGAGCGTCGTGTTCCTCGCGGCGATGGTGTTGCTCGCTCTCATGGCCGTTCGGACCATCTGGAAGCCAGGAGCCGGGTCATGACCGGACTTGAGACTCGATCCCGCCGAATGAGGACCGTTCTGTGGGTGCTGCTTGTCCTCGTCGTCGCCTTCTATGCCTTCCCGTTTGTGTACCTGCTGCTCACCTCGTTCAAGACACCCTCACAGGTGATTGCCATTCCGCCCTCACTACTACCGGCAGATTGGACGGGTCAGAACTATGCGACAGCGTTGGCGAAGCCGAACGTGGTCGCCTCATTCATCAATTCCACGATCACGGCGCTCATCACGACTGCGATGAGTCTGGTTCTCGCAGTTCCCGCCGCCTATGGAATCTCGCGATTCAAGACGAGGATTGGCCCCGTCCTGCTTCTTGCTGCCCTCGTCGTGCGGATGGTTCCGCCGGTTGCGATCGGACTTCCGCTAACTGGCACAATCCGGGCGCTCGGACTCAGCGACACGTCCTTCGGGCTCGCGATCGCGCATACGATCATCGGGCTTCCTCTCTCTATCGTGCTGATGGCGAGCTTCTTCGAAGCGGTGCCTGGATCGCTGGAGGAAGCGGCACGGGTGGATGGATGCTCACGCTTCGGCGCGCTGTGGCGGGTCGTTCTCCCAGTGACGGCCGGTGGGGCAGCAGTGACGGCGATTTTCGCTTTCCTTGCCTCGTGGAACGAATTCCTTTTCGCTCTGCTGACGACATCGGTGCGGGCGCAAACCACCCCGATCGTCATCGCGAATTTCCAGACGCAGTTCGGCCTTGACTGGGGGCCGATGACCGCCCTCGCAACCCTCTATTCCATCCCAGTCATTGTTCTAACCTTCCTGCTCCAGCGCCACATCGTCACCGGCATGACGCTCGGAGCCGTTGCAGACTGATCCACTATCTGAAAGGAATCGACATGGATTTTTGGTCTCCCAACAGCCCCCTCGGAGGTCTCGCGCACGTCAAGGCCGGCCGATCGCTCCGCGAATCGAGCTGGGACAGGACTGGAGGGAATCGGGATTTCAAGAGTGTTCCTCCTGGAGCCACATCCGTAATCGCCGACATTGTCGGCACCGGTCGCATCGAACACATCTGGTTGACCACCCGCTGCTACTCGGAGAAATACCTTCGGAAGCTGGTCATAGAGATGTACTGGGACGGCGAGATGACGCCCTCTGTCCGTGCCCCATTGGGAGACTTCTTCGGCGTCGGGCACGCCGTCGCCAAACACTACGTATCACTGCCGATGGCGTGCGTGTTCGGCCCTCGACGCGGCCCCAAAGGCCCATTCGCTGCGGCCATGAACTCGTTCTGGCCGATGCCCTTCGCCTCCTCCGCCCGCATCGAACTCATCAACGAGTCGGACGAGCCGATCGAGAATCTCTTCTATTACGTCGACTATTCACTGACGGAGGAGCCGCTGCCGAAGGATGTCGGGAAGTTCCATGCCGTCTATCGTCAAGAGAAGCCCTGCACTGCGGTCGTCCACGAACCGTCGATTGCGGACCCTGCCCCGTGGGACCTCGCGGGAGAGAACCTCACTGGTGACGAGAACTACGTCATCCTCGAGGCAGAGGGGCGCGGTCATTTCGTCGGATGTGTGCTCTCGATCGATAACTTCAACGCGTCCAACCAGCAGTTCACCTGGCCGGGCGAAGGGGACGATATGTTCTTCGTCGACGGCGAAACCTGGCCGCCCTCACTGCATGGCACCGGGACCGAGGACTATGTCGGTGCGGCATGGGGATTCCCGAGCGGCGAATATGCGGGGCCCTACCACGGCATCACGCTCGGAGCATCCCCTCAGGAGCATTTCGGTCTCTGGAGCATGTACCGATTCCACATCGAAGATCCGGTCCGATTCTCGAAATCACTGCGCGTCAGCATCGAGCACGGCCATGCGAACGACCAGGGGAACGACTACTCATCCGTCGCCTACTGGTACCAGGTGGGGCCGCACCTCCCCACCCCACCGCTCCCACCCGTTGAGGAGCGCCTTCCCCGTCGTTGGCCTGAGCACGGCCTCTGGGACGAGTGAGACGTGCAACCATGAGTAGCGGAGGAGAGTGAATGTGAGCAACCGAAGGACCGCGGGCATCCGCGAGGTCGCCGAACGCGCAGGCGTGTCGATGACAACGGTTTCCCACGCGCTGAATCGCAACCCGAACGCGCGTATCGCGGAGGCGACACTGCGGCGTGTCGAGAATGCGGCACGGGAACTCGGCTATGAACCCAATCGCATCGCCCAGAATCTCAGGGCCCAACGTTCGGGCCTGATCGCTGTTCTGGGTGACACGATCCTGACGACCCCCTTTGCTTTCGGACTGATTCTCGGCGCACAGGAGAGCGCCATCGAACACGGCTTCACTCTCCTGATGTTCAATACCGAAGGCGACCCGGCCACCGAGAAGCATGACGTCGAGACGATTCGGAAATACCGCGTGGATGGCGTGATATACGCAACCACGTACCACCGTGAAGTGAAACTCCCGGCCGGGCTCAGCGATACTCCCACGGTAGTCGCGGACGCCACCACCAAAGATGAAACGACGTCGTGGATCGTTCCGGATGAGTACGGGGGCGCGAGGACTGCGATGGCGGAACTGCTCGCCGCCGGCCACACGAGAATCGGCTATCTGTCGAATGAGGACGACATCCCCGCCACACACATGCGCCTCCGTGCCTATCGCGACGCGCTCCTCGAGGCGGGATTATCTGTGGATGATTCGCTTGTGGCGTTCGGAAGCTCTGACGCAGAGGGCGGATTCCGCACGTCCTGGCGGCTTCTCGACCGTCCTGACCGTCCGACCGCGGTGTTCTGCTTCAACGACCGGATGGCCATGGGCGTCTACAGCACTGCCTTCGAACTCGGTCTGCGCATCCGAGACGATGTCGCACTGGTCGGCTTCGACGACCAAGAAGTGATCGCTTCCGGCATATATCCGGGCCTCACAACGGTCGCACTCCCCCACCGGGAGATGGGCAGATGGGCCGTCCACACTCTGGTGGAACTCCTCGACGATCCGGGAATGGAACCTCGCCGCGAGATACAGCCCTGCCCCCTCGTGCGCCGACAGTCCGTGGCGCCACCCAACCTTTCCAACTCAGATCTACTCCGATGACAACTCTCGGCCACCGCCCTCTTGTGCATTTCGCGGCCCAGCAGGGCTGGATCAATGACCCAATCGGGTTGGCGAAACACGGTGACACCTACCGCATGTTCTCCCAGTACATCCCCGGCGCGGCCGCCTGGGCGCCCGAGTGCAGTTGGCTGCAACTCACAAGTGACGACGGCGTGCGCTGGCACCAGATGGGCACCGTGCTCGAGCCCGGGGAAGGAGACGACGGCGTCTGGTCGGGTTCCCTTGTAGTCGACGACCACGGAGAGGCCCACATGTTCTACACCTCCGTCTCGTCCGAGAACATCCACATCGGGCGTGTACGTGTCGCCCACGCCGCGGACGCGGACTGGTCGGAGTGGCACAAGGGCGACGTCGTCGTGACCTGCCCCGAAGGAGACGACGTGGTGGTCTTCCGTGACCCGTACGTGGTGCGCGATGGGACGGGCTGGCGCATGGTCGTCGGTGGCGGGCGACGGGACGGGACCGCCGTCGCCTACCAGTGGGTGTCCGAGGACCTCGAGAACTGGGCATTCCGTGGTGTCCTGGCCGAGCGAAACGGCTCGGAGCGCTCCCCCACCGACGGCTCCGTATGGACCGGGACAGTGTGGGAGTGTCCGCAACTCATCCAGGTCGACGGCGCGTGGGTGCTCGTCGTCGCCGTGTGGGAGCCTACTGTCGCTCACTACACGGCGTACTCCGTCGGCGTGATCGAGAGCGATGTGTTCACCGGCTCGCCATGGCGGCGTCTCACGTACGGGCCGAGCTACTACGCGGGCTCCGCTTTCTCGGCCGAGGGCCTGGGCACGGGTCTCATCTACTGGTTGCGGAACACACGTGGCACAGCGTGGACCGGTGCACACTCCGTCCCGCACATCCTTCACCGAGTGGGTGACCGCGTTTGTTCCACGTTCAGCGGCGTCTTCGCCGACCGGCGCTCCGAGGAGGTCAGACTCGACGGCGGCGAGATGGACCGTCCGGCGGTCATCGACGTCGTGTGGTCGCCCGAGGAAGCGGACGTCGTCGAGTTCGGGACGGACGACGACGGATGGCTCGTTCGCCTGGAGATCGGCGGAGAGTCCCTCTGCGCATCGAGTGCCGGAGAGAGGTGGGAGATGCCCTGGCCTGGCGGGACGATTCGAGTTCTTTCCGATACCGGCGTCGTCGAGATCCTCACCGAAGACAGCGCCATGGCCCTCCCGCTGCCGGTCTCGGCGGATCTGCGGCGTCCGAAGCTTCTGGGCCAGGGTACGGCGCGAGCGTGGATCATCGACGTCAGCGGTTGAACCCTGCGATGCGGCAGCAATGGCGCCGTGACGACTCAGCCTGTGACAAGGCTCTTCTGGCCTGTTTGCGACCCCTCCGGACCGGCAGATTCGTCTACTGTAGGCGGTTAGCTTCTTCTGTAGGAGTTATTCACGTGTCAAGCGACTACACTAGAGTCTAAACGCCTACAGTTGTCGCTCCGCCACCGGTTGAACGGGCTGAAGAGCACCCCCGGACCGCACGAAACCAGCACCCGCCGCCGAAACTCCTACAGAAGCCTCCACTCTTCCCTATCGGGGAGGCCCGTCATGGGCTGAGAATGCTGCATTCACTGGAGTAGTAACGAAACACCCAAGGAAGCGGCCTCCCGCGAAAGCGCAACTGCGTCCTGGAGGAAACTGTCACGCGCAGACGGGCGCGTTCGTCCGGACTGCGGAGGACTTCGCGGGCCTGGTGGAGCTGACTACGGAGATCGCGACGCTTCTGCGGTCTAGGGAAGGAGAGGGCGCAGCGCGTCGACGATCGGTTGAATCTCCGTGCTGATGTGAGCGTACAGATCTGCCGTGGGTGACTGCTGTGCGGCCCATTCACCGATGGAAACCGATGCTGCAGCACTGAGAGCGCGGGTGACGAGCGTGATGAGATGCGCATCCGCTCCCGGTGCGCGATCGGCGGAGCTTCGGGCGATCTGCCGCGTCATCTCCTGGTCCGCCAGCGCTCGGTAGGCGCGGAGTTCGTCCTCGTTCTCGACAATCCGCCATCGTGTGGCCAGCACATCGTGCTCTGCGATGGTGTAACTCGCTCCTGCCAGTAGCCCGCGCATGATCAGATCCACCACGGGATGGGCGGGGCCCTGTGCCAGTGCACGATCGATATCGGCCCGACGGCGGTCGTGGTCGACCCAGATCATGTCTCTTTTTGAGGGGAAGTACGTGAAGAGTGTGGTTCGACTGATTCCTGCGGCTTCTGCGATGCCGGCCAGCGAGGTGCGTGCGTATCCCTGTTCGCAGAAAAGCTTGAGTGCGATATCGCGGATCTCGTCGTGGCTGGTTTCGGGGGGCCTTCCCCGTCGTCGAGTGCTCGCCTTGACCATGGCATGATCATTGCACGGCCCATTTCTGAACACTGTTAAGATATTCGCATGTGACGCTGCCCACAGGGGCGTCACCAGATCCCTCCCACGAAAGGACCAGCAATGAGGGCGTGGCAGTACATGGGCAATCAGGCGCCAATCCAGATGAACGAGCTTCCGGATCCCACTCCTGAACCCAACCAGGTGATTCTCGACATGCGTGCGGCCGGCCTCTGCCACTCCGACGTCATGTACATGCAGCTCGGCGATCGCGTCATGCCATTCCTTCCCATGACGCAGGGTCACGAAAACGCGGGCGTCATCTCTTCCATGGGCAGCGAGGTCACCGGATTCAAGATTGGTGACGTGGTGGGAGTGTGTCCGTCGGGTGTGCAGTTGCCCGCAGGGATGTTCACTCCGGGCGGCTTCGCGGACAAGATGGCTGCGGACTACCGCGATCTTGCCCGCGTACCAGCGGGCCTCGATCTCTCGCTTGCCGCGCTTGCCACCGATGCCGGTATGACGAGCTACCACGCGATCATCAAGGTGGGTGGTGCCACGAAGGGGATGAAGGTAGGCGTGATCGGATACGGCGGACTGGGCCAGGTCGGCGCCCGTGCCGGAGTGCTCGCCGGCGCAGAGGTACACGTGGCCGAGACCAAGGAAGAAGTCTGGCCTCTCGCCAAGGCGGCAGGGGTGACCGATTGCGTCAAGGACGCGGGCGAGTGGTCGGCCGGTGCCCGGAACCCCATGGCGGGCGGAACCTTCGATCTCGTGGTGGACTACGCCGGATACGAAACCACCCAGAAAGCTCTCGACGCGGTGAAGCGTGGCGGAAAGGTGGTGCAGGTGGGCCTCGGGCAGCCGACGTTCACGATCGCGACGAACACGATCCTCGGCAAGACCATCGAGGGCTCTCTCGGCGGGACCGTGGAGGACATCGAGGAACTCTACGAACTCATGCTCAAGGGCGAGATACAACCCACCTACGAAGTGATCCCTTTCGAGGGGATCGGTGAGGGGCTGGAGCGGCTGAAGAAGCATGAGGTCACGGGTCGGCTCGTGGCCCGCTGGGGCGACTGATCCATTCTTCTTCTGCCCCACTCGTCACAGGCGGGCAGAGTCAATCTGTATTGGCTCTGCCCGCCTGTCCAACTGCCGTTGACTGCATGGGGGCGAGGGTCCCGACGAGGACCTCGCGAAAGGCGGGGCAATGGCGCACGCCCTTCCTGCACGGTGCGATCGTCCGAGACGTCTCCGGCTTACGCCTTGCGGATCGCCGCCTCCACGTCTTCCTCCGAGAGTGGCTTCGTGCAGAAGAACCAGTCCTCGCACTGAAGGCCATCGTCGGTGCTCTCCATGCGGTCCTTGGCAACGCCACAGGAGCCGGCAGTCGGAACGATCACGCGCTCACCAGGCCGCCAGTCCGCAGGCATGGCGACATTGAACGCGTCGGCAGTCTGAAGACCCTTCACCACGCGTAGGAGCTCATCGAAGTTCCGGCCGAGGCTCAACGGGTAGTAGATGATGGTGCGGATAATCCCCTGCGGGTCAATCACGAACACGGCGCGGACAGCCTGTGTGGAGTTCTCACCGGGCATAACCATGCCGTATTTGTTGGCGACCTCCATCGTGATGTCCTCGATGAGCGGGAAGTTGACTTCCACGTTCTCCATGTCGCGGAACTTGATCTTCTCCTTGATGGTCCGCAGCCATGCGATGTGGCTGTAGAGGCCATCGATGGACAGGCCGATCAGCTCAGTGTTGTATGCCCGGAATTCCTCTTCCATGGTTGCGAACGTCATGAACTCGGACGTGCAGACCGGAGTGAAGTCGGCGGGGTGTGAGAACAGAATGACCCACTTACCCTCGTAATCTCCAGGGAAGCTGACCGGTCCCTGCGTGGTCACGGCCTCGAACGCGGGTGCCTTATCGCCAATGCGCGCCATTGCCGGGGCCGCGACTGTCGTCTCTTCAGTCATGGTGACTCCTTAACTAATCGTGTTGCCAACCATCGTTACACCCGCGTTGCTGTTTTCGGATGCAGTTTGGCGACGGCGCCGCAGGCGGCGCAGGCGAGAGGCTTGGGGATTTTGCGGCGGGCTAGGATGTCCAGGAACCTGAGACGGAGGCGGCATGGCGCGGGCAGTGGTGTACGACGAGATAGGCGGGCCAGAGGTCCTCCGCCTGGCAGAGCAGATCGATGAACCGCCCGGAGAGGGGCGGGTCGTCGTCCGGGTGCGTGCGGCGGGGATCAATCCCTACGACATCAAAGTGCGCAGCGGCTTCATACTCTCCAAGGCGCCGTTCCCGCGAAGGCTCGGTGCTGATCTGGCGGGAACGGTCGAGCAGGTCGGAAATGGTGCGGTCTACTGGGACGGCACGCCCGTCGCAGTTGGCGACGAGGTGCTCGGAAGCGGCGCGGGGAGTTTTGCCGAGCGAGTGACCACCTCGGCGGCGAACCTGGTTCGCCGGCCGGCAGCGTTGCCCCTGGAGGTTGCCGGCAGCCTCAGGGTCCCCGGCCAGACAGCCGTGTCCTGTCTGCGGACCGTCCCTGTGGGACCGGGCGACACCGTGCTCGTGGGCGGCGCCACCGGTTCGGTCGGGATGCTGGTCTGCCAGTTGGCGGTCGAGGCGGGAGCCACGGTGCTCGGAACCGCGGAGGCGCGGAACCACGATTTCGTCCGCTCGCTTGGGGTCGAGCCGGTTTCGTATGGTGTGGGATTGGCTGAGCGACTCGCCAAGAGAGTTGACGGCGGCGGCGAGATCACCGCCGTCATCGACTGTCATGGGCGGGAGGCGCTGGACGCCGGGGTCGCGCTCGGCATCCCGCGTGAACGGATCGTCGCGATCGCCGGTTATGGGGCGGTCGAGGAACTGGGCATCCTGAACGTCGAGAGGGAGTCCCGTACCGCGGAGAACCTGGCCGGCCTGGCCGAGGCTGTTGCCGAGGAACGGCTGCTCCTCCCGGTCGTCCAGACCTTCCCGCTGGACGAGGTCGTTGCGGCGTTCAAGGCTGCCGAGAAGCAGCATGCGCCGGGCAAGATCGTCGTCATGCCCTGAGCTCGTCCTTGCCGAGCCCAGGCACGGCTCCACAGCTGGCTCACAAGTTCACAGAGGCGCCTTCACAGGTGGCTCGGGCCTAATGGTTCCGAACCCGATGATCGAGGAGTGAACCGTGAGCCCGTATCTCTACTACGCGGCCGACGCCGTGGCGGTCGGAATTCTTGTGCTGGCGCTGTACCTGCCGCGCCACCGCCGTCGTGACATGGCGGTGGCCTATCTGGGTGTGAACGTGGGCGTGCTCGCGGTGGCCGCGGTACTCGCCTCGTCCACGGTGGCGGCCGGGCTCGGCCTCGGCCTGTTCGGGGTCCTCTCGATCATCCGGCTCCGTTCGGAGGAACTCACTCAACGGGAGGTGGCCTACTATTTCGCCTCGCTCGCGCTCGGTCTCCTCGGTGGGATTGGGCCATCCTCGGGAACGCTCACCCCCGTGGTGTTCATGGGAGTGATCGTGTTGGTGTTCACAATCGCGGATATGCAGAGGCTGCTGCCCACCAACGAGAAGGTCACGGTCCAGCTCGACCGGGCCATCGCGGATCCGGAGAGCCTTCGCCTCGCGCTCGCGAACCTGCTGGGCAGTGAGGTGCTCCACGTGGAGACCCTGAAGCTCGATCTGGTGAATGACTCCACATTGGTGGCGGTGCGGCTGCGTCGCCCGGCGATGCGTGCCCACCCCGAGATGGTGGCGGCGTGACCGTGCTACGCGAGGCACCCGCGCAGGCGAGTACTTTTCACGCAGCGCTCTGGGGCCTGCCGGCGGTCTTGCTGGCAGAGCTTGATGCCGTGGCCGCTTGCCAGCTCAGGCGTGACCGCAAGTACCTTCTGGCAGCAGCAGAGCTCCCGCACCTGATCGAACGGTTGCCAGAGGGCACCCGTGTTCTCCAGATCGGGGCGGAACGGTGCTTCGAGTACTCCTCCTGCTATCTCGATACGCCCGCCCTGGACTCTTACCACGCGGCGGGCCTGAAGCGCCGCCGCCGCGCGAAGGTCCGGTTGAGACGGTACGAGACCACGGGCGGGGAGTTTCTGGAGGTGAAGATCGCCGGACCTCGCCGGATGACGGTCAAGCACCGGCGCCCCCACAACGGGGCGATGCCGCTCTCGGCCGATGCGCTCGAGTTCGTTGACGAAGTGCTCGGGGCGGCCCGGGTGGATCTCCAGACCCGCGCCCTGCGGCCGGCACTGTCCACCTCGTACGTTCGGGTCACCCTCTGCCTGCCGGGCGAGGACGGCCCCTACCGCACCACTATTGACACATCTCTCACCTGTGCTCTTCCGGAAGGTGAGGAGAGTGACTTCGGCGGGTTGGCCGTCGTCGAGACGAAGGGAGGGGTGCGGCCCACAGAACTGGACCGGCTCTTCTGGCACCTAGGCCACCGGCCGTGCCGGTTCTCCAAGTTCGGTGTGGGGCTCGCCGCGCTCTCACCCGGGCTTTCGCCCGAGAAGTGGTTCCGCGCACTCGATCACGATGTGCCGGCGGCACTCGGCTACTGACACCCACCACGAGTCTCCTCGCACACACCGGTCCCGCTTCGGGACCAGAACACGAAGGAAGAACCATGCGTCTTTCCAACACCGCAGCACTGCTCGCCGCGGCTGCCGCCGTCGTCGCTCTCGCCCTCGCGGGATGCGGCAGTGGGTCGGTCAGCGTCCCGACGACGAGTGCCACAGAACCGTCATCAACGCAGGTACCCGACACCTCCTCCGCCGTCACGGAGCCCGACGGCTCCGTGGGCGCGGCCACGAACATGACCACTGGATCCGCCGTGATCGATGCTTCCTTCACCGGGCTGAAGGAACCGCACAGAGTGGACGAGGCGGGGGAGGCAGTTCTTGTGACGTTCGCCGAGAGTGCGGCGAGCTCGGAGTCCGCGGCCGTGACCTCCATGGACCGCACGGTCACCATCTCGGGCGGTGGCACATACCGCCTCACCGGTGAGCTCACCGGGCAGGTGGTGGTGGACGCGGGCGAGGAGAAGGTGGTGCTGGTGCTTGATGGCCTCACTGTCAGTTCCGCGACCGACTCCGCCCTTGCGATCACCTCTGCTGACGAGGTGACGATTGTGCTGGCCGAGGGTTCCCGGAACTCGCTGTCCGACGGGAGTGGGTATTCCACATCCGAGGATAACGTCCCCAACGCCGCCCTCTACTCGGCGGACGATCTGTCCATCACCGGCACGGGTGAGCTCGCCTTGGTGGGCAACACGAACGACGGGATCGCCTCCAAAGACGGCCTTGTGATCGAGTCCGGCACGATCACCGTGGACGCGGTGGACGACGGCATCCGCGGCAAGGACTACGTGTACGTGACGGGAGGAGACATCACCGTGGCTGCTGGTGGGCACGCACTCAAAGCGGACAACACAGATGATGCAACCGTGGGATGGGTGGCGCTTCTGGGAGGAACTCAGGACCTCTCCGCTTCGGAGGACGGCATCAACGCGCAGAGCGTTCTGCTGGGTGCGGCCACCACCACGATCTCGGCGGGCGACGATGGTATCCACGCGGATGGCACCATGGTGGTGGACGGCGCCGCCCTCACGGTGGCCGGATCATACGAAGGGCTTGAGGCCCTGCAGATGACGATGGCTGGTGGCTCCATAGAGGTTCATGCCACCGACGATGGCATCAACATTGCTGGTGGTGACGGTTCTCAGGCAGTGGGACGGCCGGGTGACACGTTCGCGGCGCTCGACGATGCCTGGGTAGAGATCACGGGCGGTGAGATCACCCTCCACGCGGAAGGGGACGGCTTCGACTCGAATGGGTCGGCCACGATGAGCGGTGGAACTCTCACGGTTTACGGACCCACGATGAACGGCAACGGCGCGATCGATGTGAACGGAACGTTCGAGGTCACTGGTGGGACGCTGCTTGCCGGTGGCGCCTCCGGAATGGCCGAGGTCCCGGACTCCTCGTCCTCGCAGGGCTGGGTGTCCGTCACGTTCAGCACTTCGGTTGCTGCCGGGACCACGCTGGAGCTCGCCGATTCCACGGGCGCAATGCTTGCCTCGTACACGAGTGGGAAGACGCTCTCATCAGTGGTCTACTCCGCGTCAGGCATCACCTCGGGCGAGGAGTACACCGTGATCGCCGACGGCACCGAGATCGGCACCGTGACCGCCGGGGTCCACTCCGGTGGATTCGGCGGCGGCCCTGGAGGTGGCGCGGGTGGCGGCGCGGGTGGCGGCGCGGGTGGAGCTCCCGGAGGCTGACTCCCTTGCCGAATGAACTCGCGGAGTATTCGGTATCCACGCCAGGCGACGCGGGTCGGCGTACGGTGAAGCCACCGTTGCAGTGCCGCAGCGAATCCAAGCATTCACGAGTACCAGGAGCTGACGAGCAGTGTCCCACTTCCTCACCGATGAGCAAGAACTCCTTCAGCAGTCGATTCGGCTGTTCACGACGACCGCTGTCAAGCCACGCGCGATGGCCATCCACACCAGCAATGACATCCCTGTGGACCTGGTCAGGCAACTGGGCACTATGGGCATGGTGGGCACGCTGCTGCCCGAGGAGGTCGGAGGATCTGGCTTGGGATATACGGAGGCCGCGGTGATCTGCGAGGAACTCGCCAAGGAATCGCCTGGCCTGTCCATGTGTTTCAGCGCGTGCATGATCGCACCTGGTCTGCTGTTGACGCATCCGGGGCTTGTCGAGAAATACATGCCGGGCATTCTCGCCGGTGAGGTGTTGGTGCAGACCGCGATGACTCCGCCCGAGGGATCCACGAACCACTCGGAGTGGACGGTCTTTGCTCGCCGCGATGGGGATGAGTGGGTCCTCAATGGCACCAGGCTCTATATCACCGGCAACGGCCGCGGCGATGTCGCGCTTTCCATCGGGGTGACCGACGCGGGCGAGATCAAGATGTTCGCGGTCGAGAAGGGCACGCCGGGGTTCGACAACAGTCACGTCGAGAAGAAGATGGGTCTCTCTGGACAGAACTGCGGCACGATCACCTACACCAATTGCCGGGTCCCGGCAGATCTCGAAGTCCCCTTCGACATGACGAATCCTGACAACAAGCTCTTCGTCGGTGCGTACGCGCTGATGGCGGCCGTGGCCCTCGGCACTGCGGAAGGTGCGCACGCCAAGACCATCGAGTACCTGAAGCGACGCACCCGCGCCGGCCAACCCGTCGCGTCTCTGCAGGCCGTCGCTCACCGATTGGCGGAGAACGATACGAAGATCGAACTCGGTCGCGCCTTGCTGTACGACGCGTGCAGGCTGATGGATGAGGACCGGATGATCCGGAAGCTCATTCATATGTCCAAGGTGTGGATCTGTGACATGGCGATCGACGTCGCGAAGGACTGCGTGCAACTCTTCGGCGGGCTTGGCTACGTGGAAGAGACTGGGATCGCCCGATATATGGACGACGCGGTCGGTACATCGATCGGTGACATGACACCCGGACTCCACCTGCAGACGATCGCCTATCTGATGGGCCTACCAGACCAGCAACCGGGCGCATGAACCTTGAGCTCGGCCCCCGACGGGCAGCAACGCTGGACGGCCAACAGTGAAGGCATCCTTGTCGAGGACTGTGTCGTTGCTGTGCACCCGGTCCTGAATGGTCAGGTCCTTGTTCCATTAGCCGCGTGTGGAGCCCACGAAGTTGAGTGCGGCTTGTGTCCCGCTTGGGCACGCCGTCTTTCGGCGTTCGGCGTGGGATCCCGGACCCAAAATGGATCCGGTCCGCAGGACCGCCACGGGATACTGCCACGGGATACCAGGTGGTATTTCGAGGTCGAACTCGATGAGTTTGGTGCCGCTCGGTTTGGCCGAGTCTTGCCCCGCAGCATCCCCTTAAGTGGAACCATCGGTCACATGGGCATCGGGCTTTTAGTCGCGATTGTGGTTGTGGTCCTGTGGGTGGTTTGGGAATTCCTGGCTGCCAGACGTTCTCCTCACAGTCGGGTTCGGCGGCGGGCTGGCGCCGACGTCATTGCGGAAATGGCAGCGAGTCGGGAACTCCCGAACTTGACGCTTGACTACAACCTGTCCTCCGCGGTCAAGCCGGGAACGGGCCCAGCCGCTGGGAGACACAGGACGCAGAGGAAGCAGTCGCCAGGCAACGCTTCCACGGCAACAGTTGCGGGAGTCACTGCCGGAATCGTCCAAGCGGCTGATCTGTGGCGTGTGGACCAGTCCGTGCTCGACGCCGCCGAACACCTGACGGGCGAGTCGCTTTCGAATGGCCTCGACCTGTGGTCCGTGTTTCGGGAAAGGGACTATGCGTTGGCATCCCAGGGATTCGAGACCATGTTTCGCGGCCATGTTGCCGAGCATGAACTGTTCGGCCAGCTGGATTGGGCCGGTGACCTTCTCAAGGTGCCGGAGGCGAGCAACCATCCCGTGTATGACTTCTCTCTTGGAGGACATGAATTCAATGTGAAGGTTGGGCAGGACTTTTCGGCCGTCCGAGAGCACCTAGCGACGTACCCGGATATTCCGGTGGTGGTGAACTCTGACATGGCGAATCTTCCTGGTGATGCGTTCCCCTGGCGCGTGTCAGAACAGATCGACCCGAGCCTGCTCTCGGAGCACAGCGTCGTCGTGGCCGATGCTCTGGAGCTCTCGGGCATTCAGGAGTCGATAATCGATGCGATCGGACCCGAACTCTATAGCTGGGAGTTCGGCGACTTGTTCGAGGCCCATGATCTTCTTCCAGGGATAGGAACTGCGATTCTTGTTGTGAGATCTGGTATCCGTGAGGGGCGGCTGGCGCAGCAGCACGGTTCTGGCGGACGAGCGATCGGCAACGTTGCCGTCGACGCGGCCGTCACGGGGGGCGGCGTCGTAGCAGGCTCTTGGATCGGCGGCGGGATCGGCGCGTTCCTGGGTGGTCCCATCGGGCTGACCGTGGGGAAAATCGCGGGTGCGACAGTGGGCGGGTTCCTGGGTCGAGCGATGGCGTGGGGCATCCGAATGGGGCCATTGACCGAGGCGCAGGAGTTCACTGCGGCCTGCGTCACGGAATACTCAAGTGCCGTCAATCTCTCCCTTGCTCGTGCCAACACCGAGTTGACTAAACGGAGACTCCCGCCAGTTGCGCGCAACCTCAAGGAAACCGCTGGCGTGATTCGCAACAAAGTAAATGAGGCACGCGACAGGGCAGAGCGCGAGCTTGCACAGACCGAGACCGCTCTTGAACAGGATCTCGCGCAGGCGATTGACGCAGCTCACTACGGTGCTCATCAAGTGCGCGGCTCCGTGATTGCAGCAATTCGCCGTCGAGTATGGGAGAAAGCAGTCGCCGAAGCTGAGCTTCAGGGTTGGGAGGCGCGTCTGAACGTACTTCTTGCCATCGACGGCGGCGAGGTGATGGCACGAGAGGTAATTGTGTCCACTTCTGCGAAACGCGCTCGGATTGTTGCTACGTTCATCGAGCAGAATAGACGCGCCCAGCTCCTTGCGAAGGAAGCCAAAGGAGTGGCATTGGCGCAGGCAATTCAAGCTCGAAAAGAACTGGAAGTTGAAGTCGCTCGAGACTCTTATCCCTATGCGGCGTTGGTTTATCTGGGTTCTATGTGGGTGCGTGAGGAGTTAGTTAACACGGGTGCATGCGAACCTGAGTGGGTTGAGGCAAACATCCCAGATCCGGATCTCCCGCCGCGTCCACCTGTGCGGGACACCTTCGAACTCGTGACCAGGTATCTCTCACTCCAAGACGACGACATCGTGACGCTCCCCATCGGTCTTCTCGAGATCCTGTTGGACGGATTGCCAGATCGCGCAGTGAACGCCTCGTGGTGGGAGTCGTCCGACGCTCGCTCCGCCTGGCGATCTGCAGGTTACTCATTCGATTCGATCGATCTCGACAACGGCATCGTGACGTTCGTCGCCGCGGCGTGAACCCGTCGATAAGGTGGCGAGGGCAAACGCAGTCACCACTTCTCTGTTCGACGGTTCGCAGCGCCCACCGGATCGAGGGCCAGGCGTGGCGTCCGATTCGTTGGAGAACCGCGCCGACGGCCCGAACCTCACTCGGATCGGGTGTTCACCAAAGCTGGCGCCGTCGTCGTCGGGAATGTGGAGGTTGATGGTCCACTCGGCGACGACGAATACCGCAGCCGTGCCCGGTGTCTGGAGATCGCTTCTGCGGCCGGGGGCGCCCCGGGCAGGGCGCCCAGCCGACGCAGGTGATTGCTGTGCGTCACGGGGCTCTGCCCGCGGACCCGGTCCACGCCGCGGACCTCGTCAACGGAACGCTGCTGTCGTGCAGGTCCTGGACAGACCATCCGAACTGTGGTCCGGCAAGCAGGCCACCACCGGCGTCAACGTCCACCTCGCCGCCGCAACCATGCTCACGGCCGCCGGGCGGCACTCCCGTCCGTCGCGGGCGGGCGCCCGCTCGGCTCACCCGGTGACAGTGTCCTCCAGCAGATCCCGATCGTTCAGCGGCTGCAGCGGGCGGTTGTTGTGTCCCATGACCTGCTCAAGTTCGCCGAGTTGCGCCTCAGACATCTCGACCGGAGTTGTCAGAACGAACCAGTTGACGTCCTCACTGCACGGCGGCGTGGTGAGCGATCCGGTGTACTGGAAAGTGAGTCGGTTCCCGGGGAGGAGATCGAGTGGATCGAGCGTGACACCATCCGCCTCCACTTCCTGCTCGGTGGCTGCCGGCAGGTGAGAGATGATCGGCGCAACTGCCTCATTCTCGGCGCCCTCCTCGAGCAACACCGCGACCACGGCCAAGCTGCCACTGGCATCCTGGTGCACCAGGTGCAACTCCCCCGCGAAGTACTCTCCGTCAACGGTGTGCTCGCTGGGCGTGTGGAAGTGGAACTGCGCCAACTCGAACATGGTGCCATCCACCGTGATGCTGCTCGTACCGTCGGAGGGCACCTGGATGGTGTGTCCGTTGTTGAGGACCTGCAGGGGCGCCGACCGGTAGTCAAAGAGAACATCAGCAAGATCCTGCTGGTCCGCACCGGTAAGATCGATCGGCGCCTGCTCCGTTCCTGCGCTGCAGAGGGCGAAATCGGGGCTCAGCTCTCCCCAATGGTCGGGGCCGGTGTCCCCCTCGTACCCCCAGTGGACGCCAGCCTCATCCATGGTCGCCTCCTCGGTAGGAGTTCCGTCCTCTGTGGTGGCCGCCGCGTCCGCGGTCGCGGCCCCACTGGTGACTTCGCCGGAGGGAGGTGCTTCGGTACCGGGTGATGAGCCGCAGCCAGCGAGGACCACAGCGAGGACCGCAGCACTCGAGAGAAGAAACGTGGACTTGTTCCGGCGATGGTCAAACATGGGGGTTTCTCCTGATCAGCGAACTGGTTGAACCAATGTAGGCATGCAAATAGAAGGCGGACCGCTCGGTGCCCCCTCCGAGCAGTCGCTCCATGGAGTCAACCACCCGAACCTGAAATGCCTCAAGCGTTGAAGGCACCTATTGCCTATTGCCCGAAATGGCCGTTGACCAAGGCCTCTTCCAGCACTGTCGGTAGTGGCCTCAGTGCCGGCAATTCACGGGATGAACGAGTGAACCACGACTCGATCGTAAGCAGCAGAGCCCGGATGCGCCTTCTTGAAGTCGTCTGAGAATTGGGCAGCAGCCTCCCCCAGGACGGTGAAGTTCCACAGCAATGCATTGCGCAATTGACGGTCGGCCTCAACAGCAGCAACATCGCGCTCGGCAAACGTGCCTCCGGCGCCAGCGTGTACAACGGATCGATGTCACTGTCCTCCTGGCCTCCTGGGTCGCGCCCCGGGCTGCCGAGCCGAAGACATCCAATCGGATGACGCCGTATCGCTGACACACTTCGCGCAACTACTCCACGCCAATCGCGATTGAGACCATGGCTGCAGTCTTCGATCGCCGCTCCGTGATGGCGACGCATCAATTCTTTACAGTCCCACTGGACGATCAGGGTTGGCCTGCTTCGGTCTCGGGCTCCGGCTCTTCGGGTGAAGTCCCGCTGGCAGGCTTCCGATTGAACAGCGTCCCGAACGCACTCGCGACGCCGGCTGCTCCACCCTTGATCGCCGCACCGGCCTCCTGTGCCGCTGCGGCAGCCCTGGGCTGGTCTGGGACGCCGTCCCCGTCAATATCGACCGCCCGAAACGCTTCAGTTGCCCGATCGATGGTGTGCGCTCCGAAGCGACCGGCAGCACTGACGCCCCCTGAAGCCGACGCAACCACCTTGTCGCGAACTTCCGCGGCAGCCTGGGCCCAGCGCTTCGCTTCTTGCGTTTCACGCCCCGATTCGATTCCGAGCAGGCCCCGGAACTCGACGACACCGTTCCTGACCTGATTGCTCGACCTCGCCGCAGCGGGCGAGTCGAACGGGTTGAGCAGCACCTTGGCGTTCGCTTTGCGCACGGTCTGGTCCATCTGTTCCAGCAATCGCGCGGTGCTTCCGGCGATGAGTTCGAGCCGGTTCTGCCGTGCGGCGACCAACCCGAGCCGATGCTTGTCGAGCTCCTCGGGTGACGCGTCGAGCACGCGGTCAAGTTCGAGGACCGCAATACCATCCTGGAGCTGGAATGTACGAGCAAGTACCGCGAGCCACTCCCGCACTTTCGGCTCGGCAGCCTTCGTCGCTTTGGCGACCTCACCCATGTCCGCCTTCCTCTCGAGCTTCCCAGAGATGGAGTCGAGTTGACGCAGCGCGTACGCCTGCGTGCGCGCGATCGTCATGCCAGTCGCTTGCACCTTCGACCAGGTGACTTCGGAGACGCGTCCAACCTGATCACGGACCGTCAGCGCCTCCTCAACAATCAGATCAACGCCAATCATGTCGGCCAGTACTGCGTCCTTCTGGCCACGGAGGACGTCGTCGACCCTCGCGCTGATCTCCTGGAGGTAATCGACGATCTCATCCATCTGCTCCTGCATCGCACGCTGCTGCATCATTGTCGACAGCGCAGAGAGCGCGAACGGCCCACCCAGAACGCCGGTAGTCCGCGCGGACGGCGTTCGGACGACCTGGAGCCACTGCTTGACGCGACCGGGATCGCCAATCATCGCGTGGCTGATGCCCGGAGTCTTGGTCGGCATTAGATCGAACTTCTTGATGGCTTCGGCGGACTCGGCGGTCAGCTTGATCCAACGCCCGGAGTTCGCCGCAACATCCGCAGCGGTTTGTGCCGCAGCACCCCCTGCCCCCGACGCCGACCAGAGCCGGTGAAGATCGAGTTGCCTCGAGCGAGCCCGGTCCAGACCTGCCGAGAGAAAGAACCGCTCGACGTCACTCGAACCACCAATGACGGCAAGCCCCTCACCGTCACTCACCAACTCGACCCCGCCGACCATCGCCACTCCTCCCGCTTACGCGTGCCTCCACGCCGTTCCCAGCTTCCCCACCCACGGTACCCGGCCACGCCCACACCCGGCGCCGGCTGAATCCGCCTCCGCAAGAGAGCACTGATGGCGAAGACGATTGACCCGGCTGTGTCTTACCTCCTTCGTGAAGAGTTCGAGCGGGCCGCGAGCGCCCGCGCACCTGCCAAGCGTCGGCCCGGGCTGCGGAGGTGGTGCCAGTCAGGCCTCCTCCGGCACAGGGGCGGGTTGCCGTGATCCCGTCATGTTCATGAGTTGTTCGCGGTGATCGAGGATCGCCTCGTCGCGTTCCTCTTGGGTCATGCCGTCCAGCTGAAGGTACCCCGCACCGTGATGCGCCTCCACGCGCTGGACAAAGGCTGCATGCAGGTCCGCGAAGTAGTCGAACTCCTCTTGTGAGAGGAACGGTTCGTCGTCGTGCCAAATTGAGGAGAACGCTTGTGGATACAGCCGGGTGAAAGGCAGTTCGGGCAGCGTGTGCTTTCCACCAAGGACAACTGGCACCAGACTCTCCGCCGGAGCAGTGAGTGTGAAGAGCTCACCTGTGGTTGGGTCGAGGCCGAAGAGTGCTACACCGTCCAGTTCGGCGACTTCCGCGGCCTCGTTGGTGACGCCTTCCGTGGTGAATGACAGGTACGGCTCATTTTCGGCAGCGTCGGCCAAGGACTCGAGGTAGTCCGTATCGATACTTGATTCAGTGAGGTGCCAAATGAGGCTGGGGTCGAAGCCCATTTCCGCCAGCCAATTGGCGGCCACCTCGACAGGGTCGCCCGTGTCCAACGCCGTCTGGAGAGGAGATGCGATCTCCTCCACGAATCCTGCTTCCCCCCGCTTGATGAGTGCGAGAACGTCTCGCGCGACTTCGTCGGGTGGCGCGTCCTTACTCGCGAGATCGAGATTCGCACCCAGGTTGAATCCCCACCGACGTGGACGGTCGCGCCACATCACGTCAACCACCCAGAAATCGAGGCCCGGGCTACGATGCACGGTCGCCGAAGCCCAACCGAGCGAGATGTGCACAGCCTGATCTGCTACTGGGTCGACCTTCATCACGCAGTGGCTCGATTCCCCGCACGTCGCATTGAAGAAAAGGCCGCTGTGTGCGACCGTGCCGACGACATCTACCCCAGAGGACAGGAGAGAGTCGGCGATTGATGTGACGGCATTCGGCCGTTTGTGACCCCATCGCTGTGGACCCGTCCACGGGGTTCCCGTCCGTGACGCCTCAAGCTTCTGCTTGATGACATTCAGAACGGTCTTCTCCGAGGCATGCGGATCGAAAAGTTGGACGTCGCGTGGTTGCGGTCCACTGATCACTACAGATTGTGAGTCTCGAAAGGCTTGCACGACACCATAGTTTGAACTGTAAGAAATGCCTTCGATCGGCTCGTCAAACCGCTCCACGCCGGCTCGCTCCGATGCGGGTAGCTCACGTAGCAAGTTTTCCTGGAGTGCCTGCCAGGACAACATAGTCCCTCCCTTATGCGCCTCCCAGGCTCCCCCTCGACGACGGATCCGCCCCAGAGCCCGTTGACAATCACTCCATCACAACAGACACAACCCGTGGCAACGAATCGCCTCGAACGTGAATTGCAGGGCCACTCTCCAGCGTGGAATCGCGCCGGCCCGTCGCCAGCTCATCCCGCGCGACTCCCACAGGCTTCTCAGCGTGCTGGCAGTAGATTTGCAGCACGCGTTGGTGGACTGGGCCGGACGAATACCGGAGGAACCATGCCCGCTCGCCCCACACGCCTTCTACGCTCCACGCGCACCGCCGCCCTCGCCCCGATTGCCGTTGTCGTGCTCGCCGGCTGCACCTCCGCCATCTCGGGGCCCGCCACCACGCCGTCGTCCGCGGAGGGTCTGTTCGACGACGCCGTCGTCCACAGCATCGACGTGCAGGTCGACGGCGCCGCCTACGACGCCATGATCGAGACCTACACCTCCACGGGCGAGAAGGAGTGGCTCAGCGCCACTGTGACGATCGATGGGGTGGAGTACGAGGCCGTCGGGATCAAGCTCAAGGGGAACTCCTCGCTGCGTGGGCTCGGGC
>DASRMP010000040.1:0-17744 GCA_035647855.1 Actinomycetaceae bacterium
GGGGGAGGTGGGGGCGGAGTATCTCCGGAGCCCGAATCGGCGGCCGAGCTGAGCGTTCTCGTGGCCCCCGCTGCACCCGCAGTTCTCGCTGCACTCGCTGCACTCGCAGTCCCGGCGGCTCCGGCATAGTCCGCCGCGCGAGTAGCACCCGCGGTTCCCGCTGCGCTGGACCAACGATTGGCGCCGGTCGACGGCGGTGGCGGCGGCCCCGAACCGCGCCAGGAGGAGGATGCCGGAGGAATCGAGATCTCTTCCCACGGTGTGAGCGCCCGCATGACCGCTCCGGCGTTTGCCGCGTCCGCGAGCTGAGGCGCCTGCCTGCCACCCGTGAGGAAGGAGTAGAGCCCGGCGAGGGCGTCGGCGTCACTCTGGGATCGCTCCAGCGAGGCCTCGACCGGATCCGAGTTGTCCACCAACTGGCCAGTCGCGACCGCGAAGTACGCAAGTCCCGAGATGGCGATTCCCTCGTCGGAAAGGTGGACGAGCGCGGGCGTAAGCGCGGCGTGCTGGACGCCGCGCCTGCGAGCGGCCTCGAGCGCAGCGGCGGTCTCCCCGACGACGGCTCTGGCGGCGCCGTCGTCGAAGGAACCCTCGAACGCCGTGAGGCGCTCGCCCGGGGGGTTCTCGGACACCACATAGGCCACCGGCGCGCCGGCAATCTCGCCCTCGGCGATCGCGACAAGGCGCGCGAACCGGTTGTCCTCGACAAGGCTCGCGCGGCGTGCGGAGTCGAGAAGATCGAACGCGATGTTCGAGCCTTCCACGTTCGGGACGGCGACGACGGACACCGCACGATCGAGCACCGTGTCACGCCCGGTCCAGACCTCCGCGCCTGTCTCGAGAGTGTCGGTGCGTTTGTCGAGGCGGAAACGGCCTGCGAGCATGACGCGGGTACTCGATGCCTGCAGAGCCTTCTCCTTTCCGCCATTCCCGGCCGGCAGTCCGCCGTCCCCATCGGGCTCCTCGCGCGGGCCCGTGGCCCCCGCCGACTCCCCCGACTCCCCCTTGCCGCCAATTGTAGGCGGCGACGCAGGCATTGTAGGCGGCGACGCGGGCGTTGCCGGACGTCCACCACGCAGACGACCGAACAGCCGCTTGAATGGTGAGATCAGATCGTCCAGTTCGTCAACCTTGAACGCCCGGAGCAGTGTGACGTAGATCGCGAGCATGAGGATACCGACTGCGAACAGCCGTGCGAGCGCGCCCAGAATCTGGCCCATCCCACCGCCCTCGGTGTAGGGGTCCCAAAGCGTGAGCACACCCCAGCCGGCGAGCGCGGCGGGAATCATCGCGAGCGCGAGCCGCAGGTAGGTGCGGAGGATCCGGGAGCCGTCGAGGCTGGGCAGCTTCTTCCGCAGTGCAAGGAAGCCGAGAACGCCGCCCAGGTACTGACCGAGCGTCGAACTGAATGCCGTCACCACGAGCCACCACTGCGGCGGCAGGACGAACACCGCGAACAGACCGAACACCACGATTACCAGTGACATCGGAACCTGGATGCCCGTGAGCGTCTTCGCGTCCTCGTATGCGAACGAGACTCGCTGCACAACGGTCCACACCGCCTGGGCCGGGATCCCGAAAGCCAGTGCGGCGAGGACGGCCGCGAACGCCGGCTCCGCACCAGATTCGGTGGTGAAAAGGATGGACTGGACGATCGGCAGGGCGAGCACCATCATCCCCGCGCCCATGAACACCGTGAAGACTCCGAGCACGCGGATGGACTGGGACATGTCGTCGCGGACGCCGGCGCCGTCACCCGCGGCGGCCTTGGCCGACATGGAGGTGAAGACGGCTGTCACGAGCGAGGTGGTCACGAGCGACTGGGGCAGCATGTATACCGCGAATGTCGCGGTGTAGGCGGTTATGGTCGGAATCGTCAGGTAGGCGGGATCGCCGGCCTCTCGAAGCGGGGTCGCGACGCCGTTCGCGGCGTTGGCCACGTTGGACAGCATGAGGAAGCCCACCTGGCCGACCGCGAGCGCGGCGAACGCCCACTTCGCCATCCGGCTTGCGCCGGACAGTCCCGCGCCCCGGAACTTGAAGTCCGGCCGAAACCTGACCCCGGACCGTCGCAACGGGATGATCAGCACGAGCGCCTGACTCATGACCCCGGCCAGTGCAAACCCACCGACGAGTGCGATCCGCGCACCGTCCCACTCGGACGGGTGCGCGCCGGCGCCGGAGGCGGCCGTCCCGTACACCCAGATGTAGACGGCGAGACCGGCAATGGCGACCACGTTGTTCAGCACGGGCGCCCACATGTACGGCCCGAACGAGCCCCGGGCGTTCAGGATGTTCCCGAACAGCGTGTACAGGCCGTAGAACAGCACCTCCGGAATGCACCACAGCGCGAACGCCACGGCGACTCCGCGCCACGCCGGATCCATCTGACCCGCATAGAGCATCACGAGCAGCGGAGCGGCAACCGTGAGGATCACGGTTGCGACGAACAGGATCAGGCCGGTCAGCGTGATCAGCTTGTTCGTGTACTCGGCCCCGCCGTCATCCCGGCGCAGGGCCCGCACGATCTGCGGCACCAGGATCGCGTTCATCACGCCCCCGGCGAGCAGGTTGTACAGGGTGTTGGGCAGGCCGTTGGCCACGTTGAAAGCATCGGCCGCGCCCATGGAGCCCAGGGCGGCGAGCAGCACCAGCAGCCGCACCATGCCCAGGATGCGCGAGACCAGAGTGCCCGAGAACATCTTGGTGAACGCCGCGAACAGTCCGCCCCCTGTCCCTGCGGTGGTTGTCATGTGCGCTGGTCCTCCGATGCGATGTGATTCTCCTCGGAATGCCCCTCCGGGCTGTCATCGTGCGCCGGGCCGCCGAACCGGTGTCCGTTACGGGCCTCAGCGGCGGCCGACTCGGCGGCAAGCTGGGCCTCGAACTGCTCGACCGCCTCTTCCATAACGGCAGAACGATCCTCGCGCAGATTACGCCTGACCGTCTGGGCAATGCCAAACACGAAGAAGACCGACGCGAGCGCGATGAGCGTCACCAGGCCGACGTTCTCCCAGTCGGCCCGCATCCGCACCTCGATCGGCAAACTCGTGCCGAGCGGCGTCCCGCTCGGGGTGTGCAGCGCGATCTCGATCGTCAGGTCCCCCGACCCGACGGCGGTCACCGGGATCTCCGCCCGGAACTCCCCTTCTGCGGCCACAGTGATCGTCTGCGGGTCCACCTGCTGGAGTATGCGGTCGTTCGACTCCAGTGACACGACGACGGTCGCGTCCGAGGCCAAACCGTTCACCACAGTTACTGGGAAGTTCGAGGTTTCCGAGATCATCAGGACGCTCGACGGCGCTACGATACTCAGCCGCCCGTCCAACGACGTGACCAGTTCGCGCGCGGACGCCAGAATCCGGGCGCGCTCCGACGGGGCGTCACGCCACGCGCGCGCCGCGACGATGTCGAGTTGGTCCACGGCGGGCGCCGAGATCGCGGCCGGATCGGCGACAACCTCCTCGAACACCTCGAATCGGCTCTGGATCGCGTCCGCTTCGCTGAGCTCACCGGCTGTGACCGCGCTCGCGGGCAAGGTGCTGCTGCTGAGCGTCTCGTCTCCGTCGATGGCGAGGGAGCCGGGGAAATAGTCGGCCGCATCGGAGAGCGTCATCGGTGAGATCCACGGCAGCTGAGTCACGGTTCCGACCAGGGCTGCGTCCTGCCCGTCGTCGTCGATGGGAAAGGACGCGAAGAGGGGCCGCGTCCGCTGGGGGTCCTCGCGGATGGTGACGATCGTCGTCGCGGCGAGGAGTTGGCGCTGTTGGGAGTTGGTGAGAGGGACGACGGCGCCGTCGACCTCGGTCGCGCCGCCGAGGACGTCCCGGATGATCTCGTCGAGGACGATCGCTTGGCGGCCGTCGATCGAGACGACGCCCGAGGGAGTGCCGCGTCCGGACCAGCCGGCGACCGAGTCGGACATGAGCACGAGCGGTCCGGTGGTCGCGGCCGCTGCGGCGGGAGTGGGATCGATCGTGCCGTCGAGGTGGCCGGACACCGTCACGCCAATGGCCTCGAGCTCATGGGCCGAGCGCTCCGCAAACTCCTCGACCATTGCCGCGCGGCCGGCGCCGACCAGCGCCTCCGTGTCCGCGCACGCCCACGGCAGGGTCCACACCTCGTGCGCATCTGCGAGGTGCGCGGCGACGGCGCCGCGGTCCTCCGGGGTGGTCGGCGGGAAGTCGAGGGGCGAGGGGTCCACGAGAAGCGTGACGCCCGGTTCGGTGCCCTGCGCGAGGAAGGCCTCGTAGCGCGACTGCCAGCCGCTGCCGAGACTCAGCTCCTCCGCGGTGGGGCTGACCGGGACAAGCACGCCGAACGGCAGCGGCTCCACGGCGGGTTCGTTCCACCAGATCGCCCAGGAGCGCTCGCGGTCGGCGCGGGGAACGGCGGCGCTGCCAGAACCCACGCCACCGTCGTCTTCGGCGGGCGGGGGGACCGAGGTGACCTCGATTCCCCGCGGGCCCCAGGTGTTGAAATGGAGGTCCGTTGCCGGCACTTCGAGCCGCACCTCCGCCGTGGAGCCGGGAGTGAGATCGGGGAGGGGCGCGGTCGTGAGTTCGATGGTGGCGAAGTAGACGTCCGGGTCCAGCCAGCGTGTGAGCGAGGTGCGCGTGTTCGGCGTCCAGCCCTGGCCGGCAAGCTCCACGCCCGCGCCTTCGATGTCTGCGTTCGTGCGGTTCGTGACCTGCACCGTCACACCGAGCGTGTCCCCCTCGACGAGCACCATCGGTTCGACGTTCACGATGCTCACGTCGAGTGAGCCGTAGTCGGGGACGGCGGGTCGGCCGACACGCGCGGCATCCGGCTGGGCCTCCTGCAGGGCGACCGCCCCAGCAACCGCGGGGGCGGGCTCGGCGGTGCCGGCTGCTGCGGCCAGGACAGTGGACAGGGCCATTCCGAGGATCGCGGCGGCGGCAAAACCCGGCCGGAATGCCGGCCGATTCATGGCTTCCCGGTCAGTACATCCCAGGCGGTGGCAACCACACGCCGTTCATTCGGGTAGGCGAGGCGGGAGGGGACGTCGTCGAGAAACACCCACGCGACATCCTCGGCCTCCTTGTCAGGATCGTTCTCGGTGGTGAGTTCCCCGCCCAGGGCCTCGAGGAGATAGTGGTGGACGACCTTGTGGACGCGGCGGTCGGTGCCTGCGAACCAGTAGTCGATGGTCGCGAGGTGGCGCAGCACGCGGCCATGAATGCCCGTCTCTTCGTAGATCTCGCGTACGGCGGCCTCGGGCGGGGTCTCGTTCCCTTCGAGGTGTCCCTTGGGCAGGCACCACTCGAGCCGGCCCGCGCGGTTGCGTCTCGCAATCACGGCGGCGTAGGCCTTCCCATCCACGACGTCGACGACAAGGCCTCCTGCACTCGTCTCGTCCACGACGGGCAGCGGCGTGCGGCGGGGAGCCAACCGGCGCCTGGGCAGGGATTGCCTGCGGGGGCTCGGATGGGCTGACATACAGCCATCGTAGTGGGCGGTTGTGGATAACGGGACAGGCGGGGCGGGGCACCCGCGATTGGACGGCCCAGCGGACCCCCACACCACAAACGTCCGCCTGCGAGGCTTGTTGCCAGATTGATTGCCGTCGTCGTGGCTCATGGGACAATCGCCACGTGCCGAATCCCCCCTCCGAACAACTTCAGCGCATCGCGCTGCACGTGATATCTGGCCTGCCCGTCGACATCGTGGAACTCGGGACGCTTTTCGAAGCTGCGGGATATGAACTCGCGCTCGTCGGCGGTCCTGTGCGTGACGCACTGATGGGCATCGCAAATCCCCATGACCTCGATTTCGCCACGTCGGCGCCGCCGGAGGTCACCGAGCGGCTGCTCAGGAAGTGGGGGAGCGCGCTGTGGGACGTGGGCCGGGAATACGGCACGATCGGGACCCGCAAGGGGGAGACCACGATCGAGGTCACCACTTACCGGTCCGAGGAGTATGAAATCGGCTCCAGGAAGCCGATCGTGGCCTACGGCGATTCGCTGGAGGGTGACCTCACGCGCCGTGACTTCACCGTCAACGCGATCGCGCTGCGCGTGCCGTCGCTCGAGTTCGTGGACCCGACGGGCGGTCTGGCCGATCTCGAGGAGGGCGTGCTGCGAACCCCTGTCACCGCGGAGCAGTCCTTCGATGACGACCCCCTGCGGATCATGCGGGCCGCACGCTTCGCGGCGCAGCTGGGGTTCGAGGTTGCGCCCGACGTCATGACGGCGATGGGCTCGATGTCCGGACGGCTGGAGATCGTTGCGCGCGAACGTGTGCGCGCCGAGTTGGAACGGCTCGTGATCTCGCCGTTCCCGAGGCGAGGGATCGAGCTCATGGTGTGGACGGGCGTCGCGGACGTGGTGCTGCCCGAACTCTCGAAGCTTCAGCAGACGGTGGACGAGCACGGGCGCCACAAGGATGTCTACGAGCACACACTGACCGTGCTCGACCAGGCGATGGCACTGGAGACGGGACTGGACGGCCCCGTGCCCGCGCCCGACTTCCGCCTTCGGTTCGCGGCGTTGATGCACGACGTCGGAAAGCCGGCGACCCGGCGATTCGAGCGGAACGGGAGCGTGAGTTTCCACCATCACGAGATGGTCGGAGCGAAGATGACGCGGGCCCGCATGAGGCACCTGCGGTTCGACAACCAGACCATCAAGGACGTGGTGAAACTCGTGGAGTTGCACCTGCGGTTCCACGGCTACGGCGAGCAGGCGTGGAGCGATGCCGCTGTGCGGCGCTACGTGACCGATGCCGGTCCGATGTTGGAGCGGCTGCACCGCCTCACGCGCGCCGACTGCACCACCCGGAACCGCCGCAAGGCCCTCCGCCTCGCCGCCGCCTACGACGATCTCGAGCAGCGGATCTCGGAACTCGCCGCCGAGGAGGAGCTTCGGGCGATTCGCCCCGACCTCGACGGCAACCAGATCATGGACGTGCTGGACCTGAGGCCGGGGCCGGAGGTGGGCGAGGCCTACCAGTACCTGCTCGGTCTCCGGATGGAGGAAGGCCCGCTCGGAGAGGAAGAGGCGACCCGCCGGCTGCGCGCTTGGTGGGATTCCGAGCGCTGAACGCTGGGCGAGCGGTGCGCGGTGCGCGGTGCGCGGTGCGCGTGTTCGTCACACCATGGCGCGCAAGCGTCACGATGGCGAAGTGACGTCACTGCGCCATCGTGACGGATGTGCGCCCTGATGTGACGGACGTGCGCCCTGATGCGACGGTTCGGCGGCTGAAGCGGGCATGTTGGGTCTCCGGAGTGTGGAGGCACGGTCTTGGGGCCGTCTGTTGCGGGGCTCCTGTGCTCCGGAGGCGCAAAATGCATGCTTGAGGTGGGTTTCAGCGGGTGAAGTGCGCATGTTGGGTCTCCGGAGTGTGCGGGGAGTGGGTGAAGCGGGCATGTTGGGTCTCCGGAGTGCGCGGGGAGGGGTTGAAGCGGGCATGTTGGGTCTCCGGAGTGCGCGGGGAGGGGCTGAAGCGGGCATGTTGGGTCCCCGGAGCGGACACTCGGCGCCCGCCGACTATGCCTCAAGACGTGGGGCCCGCAACCAGGGTCTTAGGTCCTTGCCGCCCCCCGCATTTTCGCAATAGCCTCGTTCCGTTAATCGGGTTGCTGCCGGCAAGAGATTGCCTGGGGCCATGCAAGATCACCCGCCGGAACAGTCCGCGGGATCGAAGAGGAGAACGAGGTGTTATGAGTCAGCTGAGCGAAAGACTCAGGCGACGCGACATCAACGGAGCTTGCCGCCGCTCGCCCGGCCATCACGCCTCAATCGCCGACCTGGCCGTCGGCGAGGGCGGGAGAGTCTGCGGCGTCTGCGACCTGCTCCGCCCCGACGCCGCCCGCCGCCTTGTAGATCTCGGCTTCATTCCGGGCACCACTGTCGTCAAGCAACGCGAGGATGCATTCGGCAAGACCATGGTCGTCGACGTCGCCGGTTGCGAACTCGCCCTCCGCAACGCACAGGCGCGGTGCATTACCGTCGAGGTCCCGTGAGTCCGACGTGAGCCACTGCGAGCCCCCTCCCGCCGAGCGACCGGAACGCGCCGACCGACCGGAAATCAGCGAGCACGAAGTCGAGGAATCGCTCGCCTCGACCACCACCGCGACCGCGACGAAGACCCGCCGCATCGCCCTCGTCGGCACACCGAACGCCGGAAAGACCACCCTCTTCAACGCGCTCGCGGGCACTCGCGCGCGCACCGGCAACTACCCAGGAGTGACGGTCGCCCGCCGCGAGGCCACGATTCATGCAGGCCCGGGCGGCGTCGACCTCGTGCTCGAGGACCTCCCGGGCAGCTACTCGCTGGACCCGATCAGCCCGGACGAGCAGATCGTCGTCGACCTCCTCGACCCGGACCTCCCCGAACCCGAGTACCCGGACGCGATCCTCGTCGTCGCCGACGTGACGACACTCCGCCGCTCCCTCTCGCTCATCTCGCACCTGCTCACCATCGGCCTGCCGACGACCGTGGCCGTAACCTTCGGCGACGAACTCGCCCGGCGCGGCGGCTCCGTGGACCTCGATGCCCTGGCCACCGCCCTCGGCGTCCCGGTTCTCGCGGTGCCTGCGGGCGATCGGCGCCGCCTTGACGCGCTGCGCGAACACCTTGCGGACATCGATACGTGGAGCACCCGCCGCCTTCCCATCCCGCCGGACGCCGCGGGCCTCGCCTCCTGGATCGAGTCCGTTCTTGCGCGCGCGTCCTATGTCCGCCCCCAGCAGGATGCCCGCACGCGCCGCATCGACGACGTGCTCCTTCACCCCGTCTTCGGCACCCTGATCTTCTTCGCGGTGATGTTCCTGCTGTTCCAGTCGATATTCTCCTGGGCGGCGCCGGTGATGGAGCTCATGGAGAACGGCTTCGCGGCACTCGGCGGATGGGTTGCGGCGGAGGTGCCGATCCCGTGGCTCGCGAGCTTCCTCGGCGACGCCATCATCGGCGGCATCGGCGGCGTGCTGGTGTTCCTGCCGCAGATCGCGTTGCTGTTCCTCTTCATTGCGCTGCTGGAGGGCACGGGGTACATGGCCCGCGCCGCGTTCCTGATGGACCGCGTGATGAGCCGCTTCGGTCTCGAGGGCCGGGCGTTCGTGGCGCTGCTGAGCTCACTGGCGTGTGCGGTCCCCGGAATCATGGCCACCCGCACGCTCCCCTCCGCGCGCGACCGCATCGCCACCATGGTGGCGGCGCCGCTCATGACCTGCTCGGCGCGTATCCCGGTATATGTGCTGCTCATCGGCATGCTCGTGCCCGCGGAGACCCGGTTCGGGCCGTTCGGCGCGCAGGGCCTGTTCATGTTCGCCCTCTACCTGGCCGGCGCGTTCGCCTCGCTGGGCACGGCCTGGGTTTTCAGCCGCATCGGCGGGCGCCGCAACCTCTCCCTGCCGTTCTACATGGAGATGCCGAGCTATCAGATGCCGCGTCTCAGCGCGATCGCGCTGTCCGTGGGGGAGTCGTGCTGGTCGTTCGTCAGGAAGGTCGGCACGGTGATCCTCGCGACCACCGTCGCGCTCTGGGTGCTCCTCAACTTCCCGGCGCACACCGACGATGACCTCGCTGAGGCCGGCATCGGCCCGCAGGATACCGCCGCCGTCGCCGCCTACCAGGTGGACAACTCCTGGGCCGCCGACGTCGGCCGCGCCATCGAACCCGTCTTCGAACCCCTCGGCTACGACTGGCGAATCAACGTCGGCATCATCTCCTCGCTCGCGGCTCGCGAGGTGTTCGTCGCCACGTTGGGCCAGATCACCGCCGCGTCCGACCCCGAGGACCCCATGGGCTCGCTGACGAGCCTCACCGTCGACGACGGCCCCCGCGCAGGCGAGCCCCTCTTCACCCCGGCCGTCACCGCGAGCGTCCTGGCGTTCTTCGCGTTTGCGCTGCAGTGCATGGCCACGGTGGGTGTGATCCGGCGCGAGACCGGGGGCTGGAAGTGGCCCGCCATCACGTTCGGATACCAGTTCGCGCTCGGATGGATCGCCGCCTTCTTGGCCTACACGGTTGTCGGAGCGCTGACGTGACCGCCGCCCCCGCCGCGCTGCTTCCCATCCACGCCGAGACCGTCCCCGGCGACGACGGCGCCGTCCGCTGGGTCGTACCCGCCGCCGTCGTCCCGGGCAGGGGTCTCGTGACGCGCGCTCCCGAACCGGTCGCCCGGCTCATGCGCGCCGGGGCGAGGCTGACCTGCGAGGCGGGATCCGTCGTCGTGGAACTGGGCGAGGGGGAGTCATGGCGGGAGTGGGGCGAACCTGTGAGACTGGCGCTGTTCGACGCGCTCGGGCGGCCGGAGGAGTGGGAGACGGCCGCGCCGGCCGACCTCGCCACCGCGCTGCGCGAAGTCCTCGCAGGTGAGACGGGAGAGTTCGTCCGCTCGCACGGGGGGACGGTCCGGGTGGTGGCCGTCGACGGCGACGACGCCACCGTCGAACTCGGCGGCACCTGCTCGGGATGCCCGCTTCGCGGTGTGACGCTTCACCAGCGGATCGGCGCCGCGGTCCGCGAGCACTACCCGGGACTCGGGCGGCTCACCGTGACCGCTCCGAAGCCCACGCTGTGGCCGCGGCCACGCCGAAAGGGATGAGGGGCGGGGTTTCGCGCCCGTGCGCCCGTGCGCCCGTGCGGCCTGCGGCAAAGTGGTGTGAGATCGGTCGCCCCGGTTCCAATTGGCGCCGGTACGCTTTCATACTGGTGGGATCAGTTCGACGCACGGAGCGAGGAACACCTTGGCGACAAACAAGCGGCCCAACCGCGTTTCCACGCGCGATGGCGCAACGAAACCGGGTTACCCGCGGGACCCCGGAGGCAATCACGCGAAGAAGGGTGAGGGCCGCGGGCGCAGGAGTTGGTGGAAGTGGCTCCTGGGGCTTCTGCTCGCGGGCACTGCCCTGGTCAGTGGCATCCTGGTCGCGGCGTACGTCACCATTGACATCCCTGAGCCGGACGATTTCGCGCAGGCGCAGACCACGACTGTCTACTTCGCCGACGGCGAGACCGTGATGGGCGAGTTCAGCGAGTACGACCGTTCCCTCGTGGAGACAGCCGATCTGCCGGAGCACGTGCTGCACGCCATCGTCGCCTCCGAGGACCGGAACTTCTACGAGAACCCCGGGATCGACCTCCGGGGCACCACCCGCGCGCTGTGGAACAACCTGCGCGGGGGGCCCACGCAGGGTGGCTCCACGATCACGCAACAGTACGTGGAGCGCTACTACCTGGGCACCACGACCTCGATTCCCGGCAAGTTCAAGGAGGCCATACTCGCCCTCAAGATCAGCGCCGAGAGCGACAAAGAAACGATCCTCGAGAACTACCTGAACACGATCTACTTCGGTCGCGGCGCATACGGCATCGAGGTGGCGGCGCAGAACTACTTCGGCAAGCCGGCCGCTGAACTCACGCTCTCGGAGGCAGCGCTGCTGGCGGGGATCGTGCCCTCGCCGTCGAGGTGGGACCCCGCGGTGGACCAGGCGCGGGCGGAACAGCGGTGGAACCGTGTTCTCGATCTGATGCTCGAGGACGGCTGGATCACCGAGCAGGAGCGTCGGTCCCAGGTGTTCCCGACCACGATCGACTACGTACCGACCGACACCTTCGGCGGCACGGACGGCTACGTGCTGAACCTCGTGCGTGAGGAGCTCCAGAACAAGGCGGGCATCACCGCCGCAGAGCTCGACACTGCCGGACTCTCGATCACGACCACGATCGATCCGATGATGCAGCAGGCGGCGGTGGACGCCGTCGGCACGCTTCCCGAGGGGCACGCGCCGAACATGCGGGTCGGACTCGTCTCGATGGTGCCGGGCAGTGGAGCCGTGAGGGCCCTCTACGGCGGCCCCGACTTTCTCGAGGTCACACGCAACGCCGTCACTCAGGACCGGGCACAGATGGGATCAACCGCCAAGGTCTTCGGCCTGATCTCGGCGCTGGAGAACGGCGCGCAGCTTGGCGACCGGTTCGCGTCCTACGACGACATGGTGATCCCGGGATACGACTTCCCCGTCTCCAACTACGACTCCCACGATCGCGGCCGCATCAACCTCGTGGACGCGACCGCGGAGTCGGTCAACACGGTCTTCGTGCAGATGAACGTCAAGTACGGCCCCGAGAACACGCGCGACGCGATGATTCGCGCCGGAATCTCGGAGGACACCCCGAGCCTCGACCCCGTGCCCTCCAACGTGCTGGGCTCAGCGGCGGCGACCCCGTGGGACATGGTGCGCGCCTACGGCACGATAGCCTCGGGCGGGGAACGGTACGATCCGTACGTCGTCTCCGAGGTGCTGGACCGCAACGGGAACGCGCGCTACCGGGCCCAGGAGTTCGGCGAGCGTGTCTTCGATGAGCAGGTGATGGCGGAGACCACCTATGCCATGCAGTCCGTGGTCCAGCGCGGCACCGCAACTCGCGCGGCCCTCCCTGACCGTCCTGCCGCCGGTAAGACCGGCTCGTCCAACAACTACCGTTCGGCATGGTTCGGTGGATTCGTTCCGCAGCTCGTCACCGTGGTGAGCATGTACCAGCCGGGACCGAATGGTGAGGAAGAGGTCATCACGCCGTTCGGCGGCTTCGCCCAGATCTCGGGCGGCTCCTTCCCTGCGATGATCTGGCACGAGTTCATGTCCCGTGCGACCGAGGGCATGGAAGTCATGTCCTTCCCGAACCCGGGCCCGATCAACCTGGCGCCGGAGACCCCGACTTCTCAGCCAACGGTGGAGCCGACGACGCAAGAGCCGGAGACCGAGGAACCCGCCATCGAGGAACCGGAGACCGAGGAACCCGCTCCCGAACTCCCGACCGAGGAGCCCGATCGCGGACCCGATCCCGATCGCGGACCCGAGCCCACCACGGAGCCGACCGAGGAGCCGGACTACACGAGCTCGCGGAACCGGCCACCCGGCGCGGGTGACGATGACGACCTCGACGAATGGATCCCGCCGGGGCAGCGGAGACCCTGAGCCGGGGAGACCCTGAGACGCGGAGAGCTTGAGACGCGGAGACCTTGAGACGCGGAGACCCTGAGTGGGACGAAACACACTCGTTCGTGTCACCGGACTCGGTGTACGATTCGGGGTGGCCTTGCCGCAGGATCCCTCCGGCGCGGCCACACGCTACAACCCTCCTGTTACGGACCGACCGTAACCGCTCCAGACCGAAGGAGGTGGGTTACACGCATGCGTGGATACGAAGTCATGATCATCCTCGACTCTGATGTCGACGAGCGCACCGTCGCCCCGACCTTGGACAAGTACTTCAAGGTCGTCAAGGACGAGAACGGCACGATCGACAACGTCGACTACTGGGGCAAGCGCCGCCTCGCCTACGACATCAAGAAGCGATCCGAAGGCATCTATGTGGTGGTCAACCTGACCGCAGCGCCCGCGACCGTGAAGGAACTGGACCGTCAGCTCAACCTGTCCGAGTCCGTGCTCCGCACCAAGGTCCTGCGCCCGGACGCACACCGCTCGGCATCCAAGCCGGGCAAGGCCCCGGCCCCGCAGAAGTAGACACCGAGCAGACCAGCGCACGAAACCAGCAGAGATCGGAGAACCCATGGCTGGCGACACCATCATCACTGTGGTCGGAAACCTGACCGCCGACCCCGAACTCCGTTTCACCCCGTCCGGCGCGGCCGTCGCGTCGTTCACTGTGGCCTCCACGCCCCGCAGCTTCGACCGCAACTCCAACGAGTGGAAGGACGGCGAGACGCTGTTCCTGCGCTGCTCCGTGTGGCGGGACGCTGCGGAGAACGTGGCCGAGTCCCTCACGAAGGGCACTCGCGTGATCGTTCAGGGCCGTCTCGTCCAGCGTTCGTTCGAGACCCGCGAGGGTGAGAAGCGCACCGTGTTCGAGATGCAGGTGGACGAAGTCGGCCCGTCGATGAGGTACGCGACCGCCAAGGTCACCCGCGCCTCGCGCGGCGGTGGCGGCTACGGCGGAGGTGGCTACGGCGGCGGAGGCGGCGGCTACGGCGGTGGCGGCCAGCAGGGCGGCGGTGGCGGTGGCGGTGAGCAGCGCGGCGGCGGCCAGCAGGGCGGCCGCGGCAACGTCGAGTACGGCGGCCAGCAGGGCGGCGCCGCGGATGACCCGTGGGCGACCGGCGGCGCAACCAACTTCGGCGACGAGCCCCCCTTCTGATCTCGCTTCTGATCTCAAGTCACACGAACCAGGGTCGGTGAACGGCCCGCCGGGGCACAGCGCCCGGCACAGATTTTTCAGTTAAGGAGAACCACCATGGCGAGGCCCCAACTTCGCAAGCCCATGAAGAAGGTGGCACCGGTGAAGGTGCCGCCCATCATCGACTACAAGGACACCGCTACCCTGCGGAAGTTCATCTCGGACCGCGGCAAGATCCGCTCGCGCCGGGTCACCGGCGTCTCGGTCCAGGACCAGCGCCTCGTCGCGAAGGCCGTCAAGAACGCGCGCGAGATGGCCCTGCTGCCCTACACGAGCTCCGCTCGCTGATCCTCGGGAGGGAATCAACCATGAAGCTCATTCTCACCGCAGAGGTTCCGGGCCTCGGCTCGTCGGGCGACGTCGTCGAGGTGAAAGACGGATACGCCCGCAACTACCTCCTGCCGCGCGGTTTCGCGACCCGGTGGACCAAGGGCGCCGAGAGGCAGATCGAGCAGATGCAGGCCGCCAGGCAGGCGCGCGAGATCGCATCGATCGAGGACGCGCGCGCCGTACGCGACGAGATCGAAGATGCACCGATCGTTGTGCGCGTCAAGGCCGGGGACACCGGACGGCTGTTCGGTGCCGTTTCGGGCGCGCAGATCGCCGAGTCGCTCCTCGAGAAGGGCGTGAAGGTCGACCGCCGCCGCGTGTCCATTCCCGCGCCCATCAAGACGGTCGGCGACTACAAGGTCGCCATCCGGCTCCACGAGGACGTCATGGCGAACGCCGACGTCCAGGTGCGTCCGGGCAAGTAGGCCCATTTTCGACGACGACGAGGGCGGCGTGTCACCACGGTGGCTCGCCGCCCTCGTCGCTGTGTGGAAGACCGCCCGCGCGCCGATCCAGGTCAACGATGGACAAAGCCAGAGTTCCCAAATCGCCAACCGATGGTGGGCTTCCGCCTCCGGCGTGTCGTCCACGGACACGCCGGACGATTTTTCCTCCACAGGGTGTCGATTCGCGCATCGGCGGATTTCCGCCTCGAAAAGGGTAGGGCGAGGCAGAAGTTCGGGATCTTTCCACAAAGTTATCCACCAAATGTGGATAGTCGCCGGGCATGGCGCACATCCAATCCACAGTTCGCGGGGCGTTCTCCACAGTGAACGTCTTTGCCGGTTTGAGGGGATCCATCGAGCCGATTAGATTCATGTGGCCTCCCGATCCGGCGAGTGTCTCAGCGGCAGTCTTCCTCCCTTGCGGGTGTGAAACACGGCTGAGATTGGGTTGAGCCATCCGGTTCGACTCATGCGGGGAAGCGGCCGCGGGCGGTGCAGGTGGACGTTTCTGTCAGACCTCTGCGGTCTGATGAAGGCATCGGCCGAGGTGGCGCGGGGAGGACGAGGATGGTTGCACAGCTCAACGAGAGAGAGTCTGTTGCGTATGACCGGACTCCGCCTCAGGACCTTCAGGCGGAGCAGTCGGTGCTCGGCGGGATGTTGCTCTCGAAGGACGCGATCGCGGACGTCGCCGAGGAGCTGCGGCCCGGGGACTTCTATCGTCCCGCCCACGAGTCGATCTTCGATGCGATTCTCGATCTTTATAGCCGCGGTGAGCCCGCTGATGCGGTCACGGTCGCGAACGAGCTCTCCAAGCGAGGTGAACTGGCGCGCGTCGGGGGAGGCCCGTACCTCCACACGCTGATCGCATCGGTTCCGACTGCGGCCAACGCGGCCCACTACGCCCGCATCGTCCGGGAGCGGTCGGTGCTCCGTCGGCTTGTGGAAGCCGGCACGCGCATCGCCCAACTCGGCTACGCGACCGACGGGGGCGACGTTGACGATCTTGTGAACACCGCGCAGTTCGAGGTCTACGCGGTGACGGAACGGCGGACCTCGGAGGATTACCGGCCGATCGGCCAGATTCTGAACGAGGTCACCGATGAGATCTCGGCGAACTCGAACCGGGGGAGTGGGCTTCTCGGAGTGCCCACGGGTTTCCGCGATCTCGATGAGCTCACCCACGGACTGCATCCGGGCCAGATGATTATCATCGCGGCGCGTCCGGCGATCGGTAAGTCCACGCTCGCGCTCGACATCTGCCGCGCCGCCTCGATCGGTTCCGGTATGACATCGGTGATCTTCTCGTTGGAGATGGGGCGCAGCGAGCTCACCATGCGCCTGCTGTCCGCAGAGGCGGGCATCGAGTTGAACCGGCTGCGCCGCGGCAACCTGGATGACCGGGACTGGACAAAAATCGCCTCCACGCAGTCGCGCGTCTCGGAGGCGCCGCTCTATATCGACGATTCTCCGAATATGTCCCTGGTGGAGATCCGGGCCAAGTGCCGGCGTCTGAAGCAGCGGCATGACCTGCAGCTCGTCGTCGTGGACTACTTGCAGCTGATGAGCTCGGGGAAGAAGGTGGAGTCCCGCCAGCAGGAGGTGTCCGAGTTCTCCCGCGCGCTGAAGTTGCTCGCGAAGGAGCTCGAGGTGCCGGTGATTGCGGTCGCGCAGCTGAACCGTGGTCCGGAGATGAGGCAGGACAAGAAGCCGATGATGTCTGACCTGCGTGAGTCGGGGTCGCTGGAGCAGGACGCGGACGTAGTGATG
This sequence comes from Actinomycetaceae bacterium, assembly GCA_035647855.1. Lineage (GTDB taxonomy): Bacteria > Actinomycetota > Actinomycetes > Actinomycetales > Actinomycetaceae > JAAZBW01. Next base: position 16,710 of record DASRMP010000040.1, read on the forward strand.
CTGCTGCACCGGGAGGATGCCTACGATCGGGAAACCTCCCGTGTCGGTGAGGCGGACATCATCGTGGCGAAGCACCGCAATGGGCCCACCGCGACGATCTCGGTGGTGTTCCAGGGCCACTTCTCGCGCTTCACGGACATGGCCCGCGAGGGGTTCTGACGAGGGGTTCTGAGGAGTGCCGTCGTCGGGCGTTCCGGACAGGGGTCGGGCCTTCCGGACAGGGGTCAGGCCTTCCGGACAGGGGAGACCTGAGACTTCTATAGGAATTTCGGCGGCGCGTGCTGGTTTGGTGCGGTCCGGAGGTGCTTACGAGTCCCTTCAGCCGGTAGTGGAGCCTCCTGAACCGGTGGCGGAGTGTCTGCTGTAGGAGTTTGGCTTCTAGTGTAGGGGCTAAACGCGTGCGTAACGCCTACAGTAGAGACTAAACGCCTACAGTAGACGAAAATCGGCGGTCCGGAGGGCCGCGAACAGGCCGAAAGGGGATCAAATCGACCCTTCGACGGCGTAGGTGTCCGTCCACAGGACCGAAATTCCTACAGTAGTGTCCGTTCTCCCCTATCGGGGAGACCCATTACGCGCTAGCCGGACTTGCGCCGGAAGACGCGGCGCTGCTGGCCGGCAGCGGCCGTGTGCGAGGCCTTCGCCTTTCCCTGGCCGGCTTCCCCGGACTGCTCGCGGGCCTTCTTCTTCTCCAGCGCATCGCGCATCTTCGCCTTCACGGCGTCGACGTCGCCTTCGCCGTCGGTTGCTCCTGTGGGCGTGGGTGCGACTTCGGGCTGCTCCTCGACGGCCTGCTCCTCGACGGCCTGCTCCCTGGCGGCCTTCTCCTTGGCGGCCTGCTCCTTGGCAGCCTTCTCCTCGCGGATGGGCTGCCTGCGGATCTGCTCGCCGGCGCCGGTTCCAGATACCATCGCGGGACTCCTTCCGAATCGATCGATCACACCATGATCCCGTGAGGGCGCAACCATCCGCCACCCCTTTTCACGGTGCGCCCGCCCTTTCACGGTGGGCCCGCCCTTTCACGGTGGGCCCGCC
>DASRMP010000041.1:0-8782 GCA_035647855.1 Actinomycetaceae bacterium
GCCCACCCGCCCGGCCACAACTGCCTGACGGGGCCGCTGCCGCGAATGGGCGGGGAGGGCTTCGACTCGGCCGGCTACTGGGCGCCAGTGGTGGACGGCCCCGGTGTCACTCCCCCGCCGGCGCTGCTCACCGGCGCCGGCGACGGCGGGGAGATCGGCGCATACCACCATGCCCGCAGGGGGCCGCTCGCCCAGCGTCTGGGCCATCGGCTGCCCGAGATGATTCCACTCACGGTGCACCCGCACCTGACACTCGCCCACCCGGAGGACTGACATGACAGGCGACTTCACCAGCGTGCCCCTGCGCCCCGAGGACCGATGGACCTCCGCCCGGATGCAGCAGGGGCGTGTCCTCCTGGACACCGACTGGAACCTCAACATCGACGCCGCCGCCCGCGAGACCCGCAGCGTGGCCCGCGATGCCATCGGATTCGCCGGCGTCCCGAAGGGCAGCGACGCCTTCAAGGTGGAGTACAAGTCCGGCGCGCTCACGGTCCGCCCGGGGGTCATGTGGGTGGACGGCCTCGCCGTCCGTAACCCCGCAGACCTCGCCTACACCGCGCAGTCGCAGATCCCGGCGCTGCCGGCGTCCGGGTCGGCACTCGTGTACCTCGACGCGTTCGTCGAAGGGGTACAGGCCGCCGAGGACGCTGCACTGCTCGATCCGGCACTGGACGGGGTGGACACCACCACGCGCACGCGCGTGGGCTGGCGGGTCCGGGTTGTTCCCGTCGGTTCGGCGAAGTGCGGGTCCGATGCCCTACCGGCGGCGATCGGCACGGGGAGGCTGGACGTCACGCGCACGGCGGGGCCGGTGGCCACCGACCCGTGCGCGCCCCCGGACGACCCGCGCTCCAGACTCCCCGACGGCCTGCTCCGCATCGAGGTCATCGACGGCGGCACCGCCTCGACCGCCCGTTTCGCGTGGTCATTCTCCGACGGCGCGGACGCCGTCGCTGCTCAGGTCACCGGGGCTTCGGTGAAGCTCGCGCCCTCGCCGGCCGTGAGGTTCCGTCCCGGGGACCTCGTGGAGGTCTCGACGCTCGCCCGCCGCGCCGACCGGCGGGGCCACGGCGCTCTGCACACGGTTGCGGAGGTGACGCCGCAGGCCGGCGGGGACCTGGTCACGCTGGCCACGCCGAGCTCCGTCACGGGCAGCCCGCCGGGGCTTTGCCTGCGCCGCTGGGACGGGCAGTGCGCCGGAGCGGCCGGAGGCGTGACGGCCACGCTCGCCGGCGCCGATGCCGGTATCTCCTTCACGGCCCGCCCCGGCACGTACCTCGCCGGAGACTGGTGGGGCGTGCGGGTGCGCGGCTCCGCCGTCGATTCGGTCGAGGCGCGAACCGCCGCGGCCCCCGACGGGATCGTGCACGCGCACGCGCCGCTCGCCGTCGTCGACCTGGCGGCGAAGAAGGTCCTGGCGGACTGCCGCCGCACGTTCCCGCACCTCATCGACTTACGGAGCGGGACCTGCACGGTCACCGCGTTCCCGGGCGAGGACCTGCAGGCCGCCCTCGATTCTCTTCCCGACGACGGCGGCAAACTCTGCCTCGCTGCGGGGACCTACCCGGTGCGCGCCCCGCTGACGATCGGCGGAAAGCGGCGGGTCGTGATCGAGGGCGTGGGCCCGGCGAGCGTGCTCGTTGCGGACAGCAGCGAGGCCGTGCTCGTGGCGAAGTCGTGCGACGAGATCGAGGTGGCGAACCTGAGGGTGGAATCGTCGCTGCCCGGGAAGGCGTCGCCTCCGGGTGACCCCGGCCTGCTCGGCGCTCTGACGTTCTACGGGGGCAGCCGCATCCGAGTGCGGGACTGCCAGGTAAGTTGCCCGGACGGGGACGGGCGCGCACAGTCCGGGATTCATGTGGCCCAATTGCCGGGCGGCGACGCCCCGGGCCGGGTGGAGGTCCGCGGGAACCGTCTCGAGATCGGCGCGCTGCAGACCGGGGTGCTGATCGCCTCGGCGGAGGCGAGCCTCGTCGTCGACAACGAGATCGTGCTCGGTACCCTGGAGAGGGCGACCGGCAAACGGACGGTGGGCAGGGCGGTCGCCCAGCAGTTCGCCACTTACGTCGCGAGCCATCTGAACCTTGATGACGAGGCCGAGAGCGGGGGCGAGTCCGTGACCCTGAATGACAAGAGGGTGGTGCGGATCGATGGCCGCAACGAGATCCGGCAGCTCGCCATTGACTGGTCCCGGTGGGCCTCGGCTGATCGGCTGGGGCGGGAGCGGACGCCGCGACAAGCGCTGAAGCGCTTCGCGTTCGCGGCGCTGACCGAGGGCAATGTGGTGAAGCTCAGCGCGGCGAGCGTGAAGTTCGTCGAAGAGTCCGTGGAGGACGCGCGGGCGATCGGGCAGGGCATTGTGGTCGGGGGCTCGCGCGCGGCCGAGGTGCGGATCGAGAGGAACACCGTGCGGCACGCGATCCAGGGGATTCACGTGGGGCTCCGGGAGCGGGGGCGCGACTTCAGGACAGCGGAGCGGGTGGTGATCAGCGGGAACGCTGTCACCTCGCGGGTACCGTACTTCTGGATGAGGCACCGGCATGCAATCTACGTGGGGAACTTCGATCACCTGACAATGGCAGACAACCGCGCAACGCTCACCCGGACCGGCCGGACCGGGCGGACTGTGCGCGCGACCGGTGTCACCGCCGTCGACGCCGTTCGCGTGTGGGGCCGCCTCGGACCGTACCTGCAGATCCGCGGACTCGAACTGACCGGTGGGTTCCGCTACGGCGTCCGCCTGGAGAACACGATCGACGACGGCCGCAGGCTCCTGCGTTACATCAGCGATGTGCTGAACCTCGATGGTGAACTGGCGGTGAACTCCGACGCGACCGTGATCGAACAGCGTTGCGAGCCCTGATCCCCGGGACTACCCTGGAGATTCGGGCATGCAGACACGCACGGTAGCGGCAAAGACCGGCATTTGGGGCTCTCGGAGCTTTCAGGAGGTTCAATTCCTCCCAAGTGTCCGTGAAAGCAGGGTTCGAATCCCGTATGGCCGGAACGTTAGGGCGTCGGCATAGAGCCGGCGCCCTTCGTATGGCATCAAACGTCCTTGGCAGGGCGGGTGCGCGCCCCGAGAGCTGGTCAGATCACGGTCCGCCGAATAGCACCAGGTCCGGCGAGAGGTCCAGCACGGTGAACAGCTGAGAGTCAAGCTCCGACATCAGAACGCCCCGCTCGCGGTACGTCATGAGATCTACCGGGATTTGGTCGATGGCGTCGATGAGCGTGTTCCTCACATCCGCGATGGTCGTGCGTTCACCGGACCTCACGCGCTGATTCCAGATCTTGATCCATCCTGCGTCCAAAGCTCTTTGGACATCCGGCCGAAGCAACATGACGCCGGCGAGGCCCGGGTTCGACTCCGCCGGCGGCTGAGGCGCAGGCGAAGCCGCCACCGTGCCCGGTTCCAGGCTTTGCAGGCCGAATGAATAACGGGAATCCCCCATCCGGACCGCCGAAGAACTGAGCAGGTCGATCCCCGCCGCGGTCACGAAAGCGCGCCCTTTGCTTGCCGACCGACGGCCGAACTTGTGGGCTCCAATCTCTCCCGGCGTCGGTCCGAGACCGGAGCGGTGCTCCATCACAGCCCCGGTGATCAACTCGACGGCACCTGCGCGAATGGCCTCGCCCCAATCGCCGGTACGCCAGTAGGTGAAACCCGTCTCTCCGACGGCGGGGACGCCGAGCCCGACCACGTTCCGCGCCACCCGTGATCCAAAGCGTTCGGCCCAGGCGCCACTCCCGCCGCCCAACAATCCGAGGCCGAGACCGCCCAGCCCTTCCCAGAGCATGGATGTGCCGCGCTCGCCCTCCGGTGCGCTCACGTATCCACCGATAGCACCGCTCAGACCGCCGCCGCCTGCCTCAGCCAACGCGCTGCGCCACACCTTCCCCCAAGCCGAGAGACTCTTGGCACCGACGCCGAGACTACTGGCACCGACGCCAAGACTATTGGCCAATACGTGAGTCGTACCAAAGTTCAGACCGAGCAACGCTCCCTCGGTGCCGACCCGCTTGCCCTCGCTCAAGCCCGCACTCCAAGCACGGTGAACTCCGCCCCCGGAGGCCAACTCGCCGCCAAAGCCGCCTACCCAGCCGAGCAAGGAGCCTTCGATCCCCACCACGCCGGTCGTTCCCAGGGAAGCGAGAACGGATGCCACCGGCCTGGTGACGCCAAGTCCCGCAACCCCCGACGCCGCCACGGGAGCCGCGAGAATCGCTCCGATCGACAGCGAGACCGTGTAAGCGAGGTCGCGCGTGGTGGTCAGGCCAGTGACGGCTGATCCCGCGGCCGCAATCGATCGATCGACACCCTCCGAGACGATCGTGCCGGCCTCTTCCGCCTTCTCGACGGCGGTGTACGCGGCCTCGCCCATCTCCGCGAGCGATCCCGTCCTCTCGGCGTTCCGGAACCTCTGCAGTGCGATCTCCGAGTCGCGGAGTGGGCCCATCATGCGCTTCTCAAGCTCAGAGGCCGTCTCTCGGCTGAGCACGCTCACGATGAACCCGACCACCGGTTGCTTCTCGTAGTTCAGCTCAAAGTGCGATTGCATGCTCGCCTGCGTGCCCGCGTTCATGACGCGCGCGCTCGTCGCTGTGTTGCGCAACGCGCTCGTCACTTCGGCCCGCACTTGGTCAGCCAGGACCTGCGGGAAGATACGCATCTCTCCCTCATGCACGAGGTACGCCATGCCGGGAAGCCCGTGATAGGGCCGGATTGAGTCAATCATCCGAAGGTTCGCCAGCACGCCCGGGCGATCGCTGGCTCCGTTCGCCAAGAGGGCTCTGGCAAGCCGGGCCCCCTCCGTCTCGCCCTCCTTTTCAAGACGACGCCGCTGCGGTTGGTTCTGCGCTGTTACCGCTCCATACCGCCGGGTGATCTCGTCCTCGATCACCGCCCGTGCCTGCTGCATACGTCCGAACTCAGGCGTGCTGCCGGTCTGCCGGTCCAGCCACTCGTCTATCTCGATGAGTTCGTCGTACAGGGCGGAATAGCCGTAGGTGCGGACGTCAGGCGACGATTGGAGCCAGTCCGCCGCCGCATAGGCCACATAGCTCCTCCCGGTACCCATCAATCCAACCGCCCCCAGCGACCCTGTGACGCCCGCGCCCGAGTCCACTGCCCGCGCCTGCTGTTCCGCTTGGGCCGGCGTGGCCTCTCCCTCGGCCCGCTGCTGCGCCGCGTGCACCAGTTCGTGGATGAGCAGACGTTCGGGAACGGCCTGGCCCGGTCCAACGGCGATCGCGACGTCGTCGCCTACCGTGAAACCGGACGCTCCCGCGGCCAGCGCCGCAACCCGCACCGCGGGCCCGGTGTGGAGGCGGACGTGTGAGAGATCCTGACCAGTCACGCGCTCGACGCGCGCCCGCCGCGCCGCGTCCACCGGCCGCCCAGCGCCCGCCATCGCCCGCTGCAAGGTCAGCCGGTCCATCTCGTGCCCGAACCCACGGCTCAGGCCAGGCCCGAACGGACCCGGCCCCATCTTCGGCGCAACTCTCGGAGCAGCCGAGGCACTTCGAGCAACTCGCGGGGATGCAGTCTCGGACGCCGCGACGGCGTGAACTGCGGACATGGGGTCTCCCTCCCGTTCAGAGAATCGTCTCGCAGCCCGGTGCGGATTATCGTTCAATTGCCGTCGGCACAAACCACCCCACCCACCAAACTTGACGGCATTGAGGCTAGTCCTGCATGTCGATGACGATGCGGCCCTGGACCTCGCCCTTCCGCAGCAGGTCCAGCCCCTCATCGATCTGGTCAAAGCCCATGACGGTGATCTTGGGTGCCAGCTTGCCGGCGGCCATCAGATCGTAGACGCCACCGAGGTCCTCGACTCCGCCACCCATGGAGCCGATGAATTCGACTTCCTTGATGATCAGCGGGTTCGAGTTGATCTCGAACACCAGCTGGCCCATGCCCACCTGGACCACGCGGCCGCGAGGCTCGACCACCTCGATCGCGCCCGTGGTGGTGGAACCGAAGCCAGCGAAATCGATGATGGTGGTGAGGCCGACGTCGGCGAGTTCGCGGATGTCCTTCACGCACTTGATCACGCCGATCTCCTCGGCCATCGGCCACACGTCCTCCTTGATCTCGGCGGCGTAGACCTCGCAGCCCATGATCACGGCGATGCGGGCACCGATCTGACCGAGCCCACCGATGCCGATGATGCCCACCTTCTCGCCGGCCCCCACCTGGCCGCGGGTGACCACGGCGTGGTACGCAACGTTGCCGGCGTCGGTTCCGGACGCAGCCGTGATGAAGTCGAGCTCGTCCGGGATCTTCACCACGGCATCCGCAATCGCCACCACCTTGTCCGCGTACCCGCCGTCGCGAGAGTATCCGACGTTGTTGGGAGGCCCGGAGGGGACACCCACACGGTCTCCCACCTCGAGGTTCGTGACGCCCTCCCCCACGGAGGCGACGACGCCGGCCGGCTCGTGTCCGAGCACCACCGGGAGTTTGGCGAAGTTCACGGCCCAGTTCGGATCATCGAGAGCTGATACGTCCGAGTGGCACAGCCCGGTGGCCTTGATGTCAATCACGATCTCGCCGGGACCAGCTACCGGGTCCGGAACCTCGGTGAGTTCGAGGGGCTTGCCGTGGCCGTGGAACATCCATGCTCTCATGGTGAGTCTTCCCTTCATTGGGTGGGTGTTTCGGGATTGGGAGGATGCGGCGAGGCCACTGTGCCTCGCTTCCCTGACATGCGAATCCATACTAGAACAGGTTCTAGTTTCAGCTGCCTACGTATACTGCCCGCAAGTCCGAGCAGGTCGGCGTGGCGGTGGGCTCCTTCTATCACTACTTCGGCTCAAAGGACGGAACGCTGCTCCACGGACTCGTTGCCGAGGACGAGGCCGTTGACGTGCTCTTGGCGAACTCCGACGGCGAGACACACGTGGAGCGCATCCGGCGCCTGTTCCTGAACCGCGTCTTCATGGGAACCGTCAACATCACCCTGGACCTGTCCGTGGCCTTCTCCATCGCAGAGCTACGCCACGGGCTTCCCGACGCATTCGCCGAACCCCGACGCGCCTATCTCGCCCTCCGCGAGGAGATCCAGGCCGCCCAGAGTGCAGGCACTCTCACGCCCGACGTGGATGCGGGCACGATTGCCGAGGGCCTTCTGCTTGCGGCGGCAGGGCTCATCCATGCCTGGCAGCTCGCGGGCGGTGCCTTCCCCGTCATGGAGCGGGCCGCCGTGTACGCGGATACCCAATTGCGCCTCCTCAAAAAGTAGCCAGCGGATCAGGCGTGGGCGGTCCAGTCCACGCGGTTGACCTCGCCGATCAGGTGGAAACTGAGCCCGAGCCAGCCGCGAACGCCACGGTAGGCCGGCACGAAGTAGCGCGACTCGTCCTGGACGAGTGCCTCGCGCTCGGAGGCATCCGGCAGGAATTGGCACGCTGTCGACACAAGCGAAGACCCGACGCCGCAGCAGCAGAACCCCTCCCCGCAACCGGCTATTGACAGGCGGGGCTGCCAATGAAACTATATGCATGTGCAAGTAACTAATAGCCAGGCCCTGATGGAGAGGAACTCCACGGCGGCCGACGGCTCGGCCACGAAGCTCGAAGCATGGATGCAGTCATGTCAGGAGTTCCGTCGCACGGAGCAACTCCTGGAGGGAGCCACCCAGTCAGCGGCAGGACTGTCGCTGAACGAGCTCTACCTCCTGCACCACCTGCTCGCAGAACCGGAGCACAAGTTCCGCGTACAGGACGCGGCACGTCTGATCCAGCTCAGCCAGTCCGCCACCTCGCGGCTCGTCATGCGGCTCGCGTCGCTCGCAGAGCCGGCCGTTGAGCGGCGCATGTGCGAGATCGACAAGCGCGGCGTCTACATCCACCTCACGGAGGCCGGTCGCAAGCTCCACGCACAGGCAGCCCAGTCAGTGGAGGCTCTCCTCTAGCCAATCACTGGAGCCCCCTCCAGCCCGGGACGACAGCCTCCGGCCCCTCATTTTTGCCCCCAAATTACATGCATGCGCACACACCAAAGAAGCGCACACCAGGAAAGGAACAGGAAAATGGTCTCGACCACCACCACACACCACACCGCCATCCAGCAGGTCATGGCCGATTACGTCGTCGGAGCCAACGGCGATCTCGAGCTGCTGCAGTCGGTCTTCCACCCCAACGCCCTGATCAACGGCCGGCCGATCGCCGCGCTGTACCGGATCGTCGAGCGCCGTGGAAGCACCAACGCCACGCACCGCACCGAGCTCATCGACGTCCACGGCAACGTGGCGAACGTCAAGCTCATCATCGAGGGTTGGCACGGCACGAGCTTCGTTGAGTTCTTCCACCTCGTCCGCACGGAAGAGGGATGGCAGATCACCTCCAAGTCCGGCGACACCCTCACCGAATAACCCCAGGACGCTCGAATCCGCACGACAGACAAGGTCATCGTGGAGGGCTGGCACGGCTGCAACTACGCCGAGTACCTGCACCTGTTCAAGCACCAGGACACCTGGCAGATCGTCTCGAAGGTCTTTCGACGAAGTTCACGAAGGATTTCGAGCAGCACTGCTCCACGAAGGGTGCGCACGCCGCACCAGCCTGCTCACCCCTCGTCGTCGAGGACCCAGACGTGGAGTAGCGGGATCTGTGTGTGGATTGAGGCAGCGAGTTGCTCGTAGGTCGCGAAGAGCTGGTCCAGCAGCACCTCGGCGTCCCACACCCGGATAGAGGTGCGGTGTTGCTCGAACTCGCGCTGCGCGGGCCTCGTGATTCCTCCCCATGCCACGAGGAGGCCGTGGTCCGCCTT
>DASRMP010000042.1:0-165485 GCA_035647855.1 Actinomycetaceae bacterium
TCCCTGAGCAGGCAGTGAGTGCCAGCGCTATTGTGGCGACGGCGATCACGGGCAGTCGGTGCAGCGGTGCGTGGCGCATGAGACGTCCTTTGTTCAGATAATGGGAACCGTTCTCGATAGTAGGGCAGACGTCGACTTCAAGGCAAGTGCGGGCGAGGGCGTAGTCCGTTCAGTCGTCGTAGGGAATTCCTGCGCCGTCGAAGGCGGCCCGGAACGCAGCTAGGATCTCATCGCTGAAGAGGACGAACCGGACCTCTTCGATGTCGGGCCAGCGATCCCGCGCGACGACGGATGCCGCCACCTCGCCCACCTCACGCGGGTCCCACCCGAAGATGCCCGCGCTGATCGCCGGGAATGCGACGGACTCGGCGCCGAGCGCAGCTGCCGCGTCGAGGGACTCGGAGAAGGCGGAGGCGAGCAGCCGCGAATCCACCTGGCCCATGCGCCGATTGGGTCCCACCGTGTGTATCACCCAGGTGGCGGGGAGTCGGCCTGCCTCCGTGGCGACGGCGCTGCCAACCGGGAGACCGTCGCGGACCGTGGTCGCGCGCAACTTCTTGCATTGTTCGAGGAGCTCGGGGCCGGCGGCACGATGGATGGCGCCGTCGACGCCGCTGCCGCCCAGCAGGCTCGAATTGGCGGCGTTGACGATGGCGTCGACTTCCTGGGCAGTGATGTCGCCCTGCAGGATGCGGATTCTCATGCGAACTACTCCATTTACCATGCGTGCCCGTCGGGGCGTCGGGCGTGAACGTGGACCGGTAGAGCGAAAGGGCGGAGTCAGAGTTGATCGGGAGCGAAGTGCGCCGCGGCGGACTCCATGGGTGCCTGAATCGCCTCCGCGGGGGACTGGCGCCGGGAGAAGGGCACCAAGTCCAGCACGGAGAGCGGGACACGTGCGTTCAATAGGCCTCCACCTTCAGACTAGCCTCGGAAACTCCGGCCGGCGCCCTTCTTCTCGCCGCGTGTGTTGGCGCGTGAATGCCCTCCCGCGCTCCGGTGAACAGCAGGCGAATCGGCGCGAGGCGCGGCAGGATGGATGTATGGCAGGCAGGTACCAGGTCAACCACCGCTGGAGGTCGCATCCGCAGTGGACGCCGGGTTCCCGTCTCACGGTCCGCGCCACAATTCGGGCGAACGGCGCGGTCGACCACGGTCAGGCACGCCACGTTCTCAATGACTGGCTGGCCACTCTTCGCCCCGCGTGGCTGACCATCGATGGGAAGCCCGAGCTCGTCGCGTATGACGGCGGAGCGTTCGTGGGCCTGTCTGCTCCTTCGGACGCAGCGGCCGTTTGCCCTGACGTTCTGATCAGTGCCGCCGGCGACGAAGCCGGTTTGTGGATCGGCCGGCTCGCGGATGAGCTGTACGAGGTGGTCACTGAAACGCTGCCGCACCTCGAGTTCGATTGGGAGGAACTCGAGCCGCGGCCGTTCGGCCGGCAGTAGCGGTGGGCGTGGCGATAGGCGGAATGGGGCCGCGCACCTGGTGATGCGCGCGATCTCACACGTCAGTTTGGGCAACACGCGGCACTCGTAAGCCGTTTCGTCACTTTCGCGCGCTAGAAAAGTACGGAGACATAGGTGAGGCCGGGACCAAATAGGCGTTGGTCCCGGCCTCGGTCCACCCGGTCTTCGGACTGACCCGGATGCCGGATGGTGCGCCCAGCTCACGCGCCCGCCCGCGGCGCGCCCCCGGGACGAATCCCCAGGTACGAACGTCGTTTACCATCCGTCACGCACAGCTGCCGGGAGTTCTGCGGACCTTGGTCGACAGATTCTCCAGTTGGCTGCGAAGCCTCCGGACCCCCAGAGGAGCCCTTGGAAGCTTCTACTTGAGACCGCCGACCGGTTCCCTTGGGGGCCGTTCCGCCGCTCTCGCGCTTGCGTACCCACAGTTATACGGGGTCGTTCGGGGCCGCGCAACCACTTTGAGCAAATTACAGTGATGGAATTTGCAAAGACATGTTCAAGGACCTGGCGCGGCGGCATCTCCGGTGCGCCGCAAACGGTGATACTGGGCCGTTACGCACTTGTGACTGGCATCACTCGAAGACGTGTAAGAAACTAGGACCAAGTGGCATGTCGCGGCGCGGGCGCGGGCCGTAAGTCCCATGTGCAGGTTTGTCCCGTAACGTTTAATATCGAGGAATTCGACCGAAAGAAATCCTCTCGGCCGGAGACCAGTCACCACCCAACGCTCAACCCCTCGAAGGGAGTGCCTTCCCCATGAGCACCACTGCTACCACAGGAGATGTCCGCACCCGCACGGACGTCACGTTCCAGAAAGAAGTCGTTACCCGCCGCGGTGCGCGCTACGCGCTCGCAGCCCTCCGAATCGTGCTCGGCTTCACGTTCTTCTGGGCCTTCATCGACAAGGTGTTCGGCCTCGGCTTCTCGACCCCTCCCGAGCGCTCGTGGATCAACGGCGGATCGCCCACGGCAGGCTTCCTTGGCGGCTCGACCGCGCCCGAGGTCAACAACCCCTTCAAACCGATGTTCGAGTTCTTCCTTTCGTGGGGCGTCCTCGCCGATATCGTCTTCATGGTCGGACTGCTCGCCATCGGCGTGGCGCTGCTGCTCGGTGCGGGACTGAAGATCGCCGCCATCACCGGTGGCATCCTCGTGTTCCTGATGTACCTCGCAGCCTTCCCGTTCACGCGCGGCGGCACCAACCCGATCTTCGACTCGCACATCCTCCAACTCGTCGGGCTGGTGATTCTCCCGCTCACGCTCGCCGGTGACACGTGGGGTGTGGGCAAGATCTGGGGACGCAGGGTCGGCGACAGTTGGCTGCGCTGACCCTCGAATTCTGACCTCGATCCACAAGTAGGTGTGGGCCCTCGGCTTCGGCCGGGGGCCCACACTTGCGTGTCGCTTCAGCGGCGGCAGTCCGCTCTGGTCACTGCTGTGCGGGTTTCCGCCGGTGCGACGGCTCTCACAGGCCCTCCCGATCTGGCTTCCGACGACTTCTGTGCCAGTTTCGACACCTCTGTGCCGATTTCTGAGCCTGTTGCGCTTCCGAGGTGAGTCGCTTCCGTCGGTGTTTTGTTACTTCTGTAGGAGGTTCGGCACTGTGGACCGGCGCGTACGCCGTCGAGGGGTGGATTTGGCCCCCTTCTGGCCTGTTCGCGGCCTTCCGGACCGGGCGAATTCGTCTACTGTAGGCGTTTGGCTTCTGCTGTAGGGGTTAAGCGCGTATTTAACCCCTACACTAGAAGCCAAACGCCTACAGTTGTCGCTCCGCTACCGGTTCAAGAGGCTCCGCCACCGGCTGAACGGGCTGAAAAGCACCCGCTGACCGCACGAAACCAGCACCCGTTGCCGAAACTCCTACAGAAGTTGCTTAAGGCCGCGGCCGAGAGGCCGGGGAGGGTTGAGGGAGGGGGTCGTGCATGCCGTCGGGAACGAAAAGGGTGGTGGGCGGCCCCCATATAAGGGACCGCCCACCACCAGGGGGATTCGCGCCAGGCGTGTCAGCCCACTGTGACGTCCTCAGGCAGCTTGGGAGTTGCCGTGGCGTCAGTGGCGGGCTCGCTGCCGGGAATGGCGGCATCGAACTCGGCGTCCGTGGCCGCGTCTCCGATGCGCATGCCGTAGAAGGAGCGCCACACGAAGTAGATCGTCACGAGGAAGAAGATCGCCGCAAGGATCGTCGTCACGACGGTGCTTCCCATTTCCGTAGCCGTGGAGACGGCCAGTTCGACCGCAAGCAGACCGAACAGGGTGGTGAACTTGATGACCGGGTTGAGCGCGACCGACGAGGTGTCCTTGTACGGGTCGCCCACCGTGTCGCCGACGATGGTGGCGTCGTGCAGTTCGGTGCCCTTGGCCTGGAGGTCGACCTCGACGATCTTCTTGGCGTTGTCCCAGGCCCCACCGGCGTTCGCCATGTAGATGGCCTGGAACAGGCCGAAAATGGCAATCGAGATGAGGTAGCCGATGAAGAAATAGGGCTCGATGAAGGCGAAGGCCAACGTGGCGAAGAAGATGCCGAGGAACAAATTCAGCATGCCCTTCTGCGCGTACTGGGTGCAGATCTCGACGACCTTCATGGAGTCCTCGCGCGATGCGCGCTTGGCGCTGGCGTCGAGGCGGATGTTGTCCTTGATGAACTCGACTGCGCGGTACGCGCCGGTGACCACGGCCTGGATGGTGCCGCCGGTGAACCAGTAGATGACTGCGCCACCGGTGATCATGCCGAGCAGGAAAGGCGCGTGGAGAAGCGAGAGGAACTCGATGCCGGAGCTGAGACCGTCGGTGAGCAGCATGATGATCGAGAAGATCATGGTGGTTGCACCGACCACGGCCGTTCCGATGAGAACCGGCTTCGCGGTGGCCTTGAAAGTGTTGCCGGCGCCGTCGTTCTCCTCGAGCATGACCTTGGCACGGTCCCAGTCAGGATCGAAGCCGAAGTCCTGCTTGATCTCCTCGGTGATGCCGGGGATCTCTTCGATCATGGACAGCTCGTAGACGGACTGCGCGTTGTCAGTGACGGGCCCGTACGAGTCGACGGCGATTGTCACCGGGCCCATGCCGAGCATGCCGAACGCGACGAGGCCGAATGCGAAGACGGTCGGAGCGAGCATGAATTCGCCAAGCGACATCTCGGCGAAGAAGTACGCGAGAGCCATCAGCGCGACGATCGCGAGTCCCAGCCAGAATGCGGAGAAGTTGCCCGCGACCAGGCCCGAGAGGATGTTGAGCGAGGGGCCGCCCTGCTTCGAGGACGTGACGACCTCACGGGTGTGCTTCGACTTCGTAGAAGTGAAGACCTTGACGAGCTCGGGGATGAGCGCACCTGCGATGGTGCCGCACGAGAGAATCGCCGCGAGCTGCCACCACACCGCTCCACCGAGGTCGATGAGCATGAAGTAGCTCGTGATGAAGGTGGCGATGATGCAAAGGATCGAGGTAATCCACACGAGCGACGAGAGCGGCGCCTCGAAGTTCATGGTCTCGACCTGGCCGTACTTGCGGGTGGCCCTGAGGTCGTTCACGTGGTACGCGACCGCGGAGGCGATGACCATGACAGCGCGCACGGTGAAGATCCAGACGAGCAGGAGGGCCTGCAGCGCGGGATCGGCGACGGCGAGCGTCACGAAGGTCACAAGGGCCACGCCGGTCACGCCGTAGGTCTCGAAACCATCGGCAGAGGGGCCAACCGAGTCTCCGGCGTTGTCACCGGTGCAGTCGGCGATAACGCCGGGGTTACGGGCGTCGTCTTCCTTGATCTTGAAGACGATCTTCATGAGGTCGGAGCCGATGTCCGCGATCTTCGTGAAGATTCCGCCGGCGATACGCAGTGCCGAGGCACCGAGCGACTCACCGATGGCGAAGCCGATGAACGTGGCCCCTGCCAACTCGCCCGGAATGATGAGCAGGATGCCGAGCATGATCATCAGTTCGATTGAGATCAGGACCATGCCGACCGACATTCCGGACTTCATGGGGATGTGGTAGACCTCGAACGGCCGGCCCTTCAGGGACGCGAACGCCGTGCGCGAGTTCGCGAACGTGTTGATCCGGATGCCGTACCAGGCGACGGCGTATGAGCCGGCCATACCGATGAGCGAGAAGCCCAGGATCACGCCGACGCGCCACCACGGGTAGCCGACCAATAGCTTGAAATAGACGGTCATGACGGCGGCGATGAACACCCACAGAACCATCAGGAACTTGCCCTGCTGGATGAGGTACGCCTTGCACGTCGAGTAGATCAGCTCGGAGATCTCGAGCATGGACTTGTGGACCGAGAGACCCCTGATTTGCCTATACGTGTGGACGCCGAACAGCAGCCCGGCCACGCACACGATGACGCCGAGAGTCAGGATGGTTGGTCCGGAGAGCCCGAGAATCGAAACGACCGAAAGATCCGGTACTTCGACATCGGCCTCGGTGGCCATGGGGACAAAGGCGGGTAGTCCCGCCTGCAAAGTGGGTGACATGCTCTCCGCTTTCTCGTGCTTCGCTGCCTACTTCACGATAGGGACGAGGTAGGACCAATGTCCGGGCACAAGGTCCCTCATGGGAAGTGGTGCCGGTCGCTCGCCACTGATTTGCCCGAAGGCACGGAACAGACCATAACAATGCGGTATCCGAGAGTCCCCTCCGTACTACCTGTCGAGAATCTGCGGGTTGGCTCACCGTGTCTGACTGCGGACACCCGCGTCCAGGCGCCGGATCCGCTTCCGCCCGCGTCCACCGCGTGCTGCTGCTTGAGGACCGTCTGCTGGTCCGGTGGCGCGAAGCGCGTACAATTCCAAAGGCCCTCACGGCGGACACCCCGCCCGCGGGCAGGTGCCTACGACGAAACGAGCCCATATGCCCCTGCGCACGGACCTGCGCAATATAGCGATCGTCGCCCACGTGGACCACGGCAAGACGACTCTCGTGGATGCCATGCTCTGGTCCTCCGGCGCGTTCGGGGAGCACTCCAACGTGGAGGAGCGGGCGATGGATTCGGGCGATCTCGAGCGCGAGAAGGGCATCACGATCCTCGCGAAGAACACGGCCGTGCACTACCGGGGTCCGGCGGCGGTCGCGGCGGGGGAGCCGGACGGCATAACGATCAACGTCGTCGACACCCCGGGGCACGCCGATTTCGGCGGGGAGGTGGAGCGTGGACTCTCGATGGTCGACGGCGTCCTGCTCCTCGTAGATGCATCCGAGGGGCCGCTGCCCCAGACCCGGTTCGTGTTGCGCAAGGCGCTCGCCGCACGCCTGCCCGTGGTGCTGGTGGTCAACAAGGTGGACCGCTCGGACGCCCGCATCTCCGAAGTGGTCCGGGAGACCACCGACCTCCTGCTGAACCTGGCGAGCGACCTCACGGGCGAGGTCGACGATCTGGACCTTGATTCCATCCTTGACCTCCCCGTGGTCTACTCCTCCGCGCGGGCCCGCCGCGCGTCCCTCGAACAGCCCGACGACGGCGGAATGCCCGCCTCTCCCGGTCTCGAGCCGTTGTTCCGGACGATCATCGAGCGCATCCCGGCGCCCTCCTATCGCGACGACGACGTGCTCCGCGCCCACGTCACGAACCTCGACGCCTCCCCGTTCCTCGGCAGGCTCGCGCTGCTCCGCGTGCACGGCGGCACCCTCAGGAAGGGCACGCAGGTGGGTTGGGCGAAACGCGATGGCACCGTGGTCCCCGTCAAGGTCACCGAACTGCTCCGGACGCAGGCCCTCGACCGCGTGCCCGCCAAGGAAGCCAACGCAGGCGAGATCGTCGCCGTGGCGGGGATCGAGGACATCATGATTGGCGAATCGCTGGTGGATCTGGACGATCCTCAGCCGCTGCCACTCATCGCCGTTGACGACCCCGCCATCTCCATGACTATCGGCATCAACACCTCGCCGCTGGCCGGTCGCGGCAAGGGCGTCAAGGTCACTGCCCGGCAGGTGAAGGACCGCCTCGACCGCGAACTGGTGGGCAACGTCTCGCTGCGCGTTCTGCCCACCGAACGGCCCGACTCCTGGGAGGTCCAGGGCCGCGGCGAACTCGCGCTCGCGATCCTGGTGGAGCAGATGCGCCGCGAGGGCTTCGAACTCACCGTGGGCAAGCCACAGGTGGTCACCCGCCTGATCGGCGGCGTCGTGCACGAGCCGATGGAGCGCATTACCATCGACGTCCCGGAGGAGTACCTCGGCACGGTGACCCAACTGCTCGCTTCCCGGCGCGGCCGGATGGAGACCATGACGAACCACGGCACCGGGTGGGTGCGGATGGAGTTCGTGGTGCCGGCACGGGGGCTGATCGGTTTTCGCAGCCGGTTCCTCACCGAGACGCGGGGGACCGGGATCGCGTCGTCGATTCACGAGGGGTACGAGCCGTGGACGGGGCCGATCGTGCTGCGGACGAGCGGCTCGCTGGTTGCCGACCGGGCCGGTCAGGCCACTCCCTACGCCATGATCCGGCTGCAGGACCGCGGTTCCTTCATCGTGGAGCCCGGGTCCGACGTCTATGAGGGGCAGGTTGTGGGAGAGAACTCCCGCAATGAGGACATGGACGTGAACATCACCCGCGAGAAGCAGCAGACGAACATCCGCTCCTCTACGGCGGACGCGTTCGAGGGCCTCGTGCCGCCGCGGAAGCTCACGCTCGAGGAATCGCTCGAGTTCGCGAGCGAGGACGAGTGTTGCGAGGTCACTCCCCAGGCGGTCCGGGTCCGGAAGGTGATCTTGGACGCGAACGACCGCTTCAAGGTGTCATCGCGGGCGAGGAGATCCGGAGGATGAAGAACGAGTCCACCGGCGATCTCGTCGCGTCCGCCGCGCTCTCCGCCGCCCTGGGACTGGTCATCGGTGTAGCGGGCGCCTTCGTCATCCGTATTGGCGGGAGCTTCCCGATCGGACTTGCTGTCGCGCTCATCGCGTTCGGCGCCGGGGCGTTGCTGACGCGTTCGCTCGCCGGGATCTGGAGCTTCGCGCCGTTCGTGGTCGCGGCGGCCATCGGGATCGCACTCACGGCGTTCGTGGCCCCCGGCGGGGACGTGATCCTGCTCGTGGACTGGGTGACCGTCACCTGGGTACTCGCGTCCGGCGTCCTTGCAGTCATCGTGGCGGCGTTGCCACGGCGCTGGTTCAACCTGTGGCCGAGTCGGCTCGAGCAGAGGGAACATGAGGATTTGCCTGACATGTGAGATTCCTTGCGGTTGAGGCACACCCTGGGAAATTGCCGGAGCGGGGCTCTAGCATCGGTCCGGTAGGAAAGCTGACCCAGGAGAGGCATGGCGCGCAAGAAGAAGAACGAGTCGCTCGACGCGCTTGACGATTTCGAAGCTGAAGCGCAGTCGCAGAGCAGACGGTTCCCTCGTTCGCTGGCGTGGATTCTGGGGACAGTCGGCGTTCTCGCGGCGGCCTATGTCGGCGCCGCGTTCTACACCCAGGACAAGATCCCGACCGGCACCACTGTGCTCGGAGTCGATATCGGCGGGCTGACCGATGGTCAGGCCGCCACGAAGCTCGATGACGTGCTGGCTCCACGCCTGGCCGAACCCGTCACCGTGGCCGCCGCGGAGCGGACCGCCACGCTCGATCCCGCGAACGCAGGACTGGCCGTCGACTATGACGCGACGGTCGAGAACATCACCGGCTTCTCCCTCCACCCCGCGAACCTGTGGCCCCACGTCGTGGGCTCCGTTCCCGCGGACCCGGTCGTGACCGTCGACGCCGCCGCCCTCACCCGCGCGGTCCAGGACCTCGTGCCGGACCTCGAGGTCGAACCCGCCGACGGGTCCATCGATTTCTCCACCGGAGCACCTGCCATCACTGAGCCCATCGACGGCGTCAGCATCGACCCGGAGGCATCGGCCGAGGTCGTTGCCGAGGAGTGGCCCGCAGGTGAGCAGCCGATCCAACTCGTCACGGAGATCGTCGAGCCCGCCATTTCGTCCGATGACCTGGACGCTGCGATGGCCGAGTACGTCACCCCGCTGCTCTCCGGACCGGTGTTCATCGCCGTCGGGGAGACCAATCACGAGATCACGGTCGAGGAACTCGCACAGTCCGCCATCCTGGTGCCGACGGACGAGGGCACCCTCGTGCTCGAGATCGATGGAGAGATGATCACCGAGCGGATCGTCGAGGATGCTCCGGAACTCGGCAACCCGGGACGGAACGCCCGCTTCGTGTTCGAGGGCGGTCGTCCAGTCGTCGTGCCGTCGCAGTCGGGGCTTGGTCTGGAGCCCGAGGCCGTCACGGAAGCCGTCCGTGCGGCCTCGCTGACCGACACCCGTTCCTCAGCGGTGCCGCTGGTCGAGATGGAACCCGACCTCACCACGGAGGCGGCCGAAGCGCTCGGCGTTGTCGAGATAGTCTCCGAGTTCTCCACGCCGCTGACCGCGGACAACGTCCGCACCGCCAACCTGATCGCGGGCACGGCGAAGACGAACGGCAACCTGGTTCGCCCGGGCCAGACCTACTCGCTGCTCAACGTGTTGCGGCCGATCACGGTCGCGAACGGGTTCGTCTCGTCCGGCGTCGTCGAGGGCGGCGTCTCCACGCTCGCGGTCGGCGGCGGGCTGTCGCAGTTGTCGACCACTGTCTACAACGCCGCATACTTCGCGGGCATGGACATCATCGAGCACAAGCCCCACTCACGCTGGTTCAGCAGGTATCCCGAGGGCCGCGAGTCGACCCTGTGGGATCCGAGCGTGGACCTGAAGTTCACCAACAACACCCCGCACGGAATCCTGCTCCAGTCGTGGGTGTCCGGGGGCAGGGTCTGGGTACGCGCGTGGTCTAGCCCCTACTTCGAGGTCGAGTCCTACACCTCGCCGCGCAGGAACCTCACCAGCCCGAGCGTCCTGACCAGCAGCGACCCGAACTGCATCCCCGAGTCCGGCGGGCAGAACGGATTCACCGTGGACGTGACACGGACCCGCTACCTGAACGGTTCTCAGTTCGACCGCACGACCAATACGTGGACATATGCCCCCTGGCACCGCGTGATTTGTCAGTGACGTTTGTCAGTGACGCCGGTGCCAATCACGGCCACTGCGGAGCCGGCGGCACCTTCTTCCCGGTGATCATGCGGCGCGCATCCACGCGCGCGTTCCCACGCTTCGTCTCAATACAGACGTGGTCGGCGGCGACCTCCGTGAGGTGGCCGAGTGCATCGGTGCGGCGACCGTCGTCGTCGTAATACCTGACCACCACGCGCTCGCCCACCTGCCAGGCGAGCCATGGTAGCCGGGGTGGTTGTGCGGTCATGGGACCCATTGTCCACCAGGGGATGAGAGAATGATCGGGCGAGCCAACGCACCTGGAAGGATTCTGTTGTGACCTACATCATTGCCGAACCCTGCGTGGACCTGAAAGACAAGGCCTGCGTCGACGAATGTCCGGTCGATTGCATCTACGAGGGTAAGCGCATGCTGTACATCCACCCGGATGAGTGCGTCGACTGCGGAGCCTGCGAGCCCGTATGCCCGGTGGAAGCGATCTACTACGAGGAAGACACGCCGGATCAGTGGAGTGAGTACTACAAGGCGAATGTCGAGTTCTTCGACTCGATCGGTTCGCCCGGCGGCGCCGCCAAGATGGGCCCGCTCGACTTCGACCACCCGCTGGTCGCCGCGCTCCCGCCGCAGCAGCACGATTGAGCCTGGGCCGTGGGCTTCCGGGGCTCTGACCTGCCCGATTTCCCGTGGGATTCGCTCGCCGGAGCGAAGGCACGTGCCGCCGCGCACCCGGGAGGGATCGTGGACCTGTCGATCGGCACACCGGTCGACCCGACTCCCGCGATCGCCCGCCGCGCGCTTGACGCCGCCTCGGACAGCCCCGGCTACCCGACCGTGATCGGCACGCCCGAACTGCGCGCCGCCATGGTCGCGTGGTTCGGGCGGCGCAGGGGCGCCCGCCTGACAGAGGCCGAGATCCTTCCCACAATCGGGTCCAAGGAGATGGTCGCCCACCTGCCGAGCCTGCTCGGGCTCGGTGAGGGCGACCTCGTCGTCCACCCCGCGGTCGCCTACCCCACCTACGACGTCGGAGCCCGCCTCGCGGGGGCCACCCCCTTCGCGTCCGACGATGTCGCCGCGTGGCCCGGCGAGACCCGCCTCGTCTGGCTCAACTCTCCCGGGAACCCGCACGGGCATGTCCTGGGACTCGAGCGGTTGCGCGAGATCGTTGCGTGGGCGCGGGAGCGGAACGCCGTCGTCGCCGCCGATGAGTGCTACGCGGAACTCGCGTGGCAAGAGCCGTGGGCGAGCGAGGGCGTGCCCTCACTCCTGGACGAGCGCGTGTGCGAGGGCGATCACCGCGGGCTGCTTGTGGCACATTCGATGTCGAAGCAGTCGAACCTCGCGGGCTACCGCGCGGCGATGCTCGCCGGGGACGCCGATCTGATCGGTGCGATCCGTGAGATCCGCAAGCACTCCGGCATGATGATGCCGGGACCCGTCCAGGCCGCGATGACGGCTGTTCTGGGTGATGACGGCCATGTCGAGGAGCAGGTCGAGCGTTACCGCCGGCGCCGTGAGATCCTGAGCGCCGCCGTCGTGGGCGCGGGTCTCGAACTCGACCCGGATTCCGCGGCGGGACTGTATCTGTGGGGGAGGGCGGCGACGTCGTCGTCGGAACTCGTGGGCAGGTTCGCGGAACTCGGCATCCTGGTCGCGCCCGGGACGTTCTACGGGCCCGCGGCGGAGGGCTACGTCAGGATCGCACTGTCGGCGACCGACGAGCGTATCGGGGCGGCGGTCGCGCGGCTGACAGAGCGGGAGTCCGCGCTGCTCTAGCCGCGGTTGGCGCCCGTTCGCGCATTTTGGCGCGCGTGTGGGTGAGGTCACACACTAGTCTGGGGCGAGACCACTCCTTCCCCAGGCCTCGCCGGCCAGCGACCGAAAGGGTCCCAGTTGACTGACCAGAACCTCTCTCCCGCGATTCTCGACATCGGTGGGAAGCGCCTCGAACTCCCCCGGCACAGCGCGGTGGAGGGCTCCGGCGGTATCGAGATTTCCAAGTTGCTCCGTGAGACCGGGTTCGTGACGCTCGACTCCGGCTACATGAATACGGCACCGGCGAAGTCCGCGATCACCTACATCGATGGTGACGCCGGGATCTTGCGCTACCGCGGCTACCCGATCGAGCAACTGGCGGCCAACTCGACGTTCCTCGAGGTCGCGTACCTCCTGATCCACGGCGAACTTCCAGACGTGGAGACCTACCAGGCCCACCTCTACCGGCTCAAGCGGCACCGCCTGCTGCACGAGGATTTCCGCGCATTCTTCGGCGCGTTCCCGGCGAACGGCCACCCGATGGCGATCCTGCAGGCGGGCGTCGCCGGCCTCGCGACCTACTACCAGCACACGCTGGACCCGAAGGACTCCGTCGCGATCGACAAGGCGACCGTGCTGCTGCTCGCCAAGCTGCCGACCATGATCGCGCACATCTTCCGCCGTGCCGAGGGCCTGCCGCTGCTCTACCCGGACAACTCGAAGCTGTACGCCGAGGACTTCCTCTGGATGTGCTTCGGGATGCCGTACGAGAAGTACGAAGTGGACCCGATGCTGATCACGGCACTGAACAGGCTCCTCATCCTGCACGCCGACCACGAGCAGAACTGCTCCACCGCGACCGTGCGGATGGTCGGCTCCGCTGACGCGAACATGTACGCATCCGTCGCGGCCGGCGTGGGCGCGCTCTCCGGGCCGCTGCACGGCGGCGCCAACGAGGCGGTGCTCGCGATGCTGGAGAAGATCCGGAAATCCGGTGAGGGGGTCGGGAGGTTCGTGGCCCGCGTCAAGGACAAGGAAGAAGGCGTGAAGCTCATGGGCTTCGGCCACCGCGTCTACAAGAACTACGATCCGCGCGCCACGATCGTGAAGGAGACCACCGACGAGGTACTCGAGAAGCTCGGCGGCGACAGCGAGTTGTTCGATCTCGCGAAAGAACTCGAAACCATCGCGCTCTCCGACGACTACTTCATCGAGCGCAAGCTCTACCCGAACGTGGACTTCTACACCGGCCTCATCTACAAGGCGATGGGCTTCCCGGAGAAGATGTTCACGCCGCTGTTCGCGCTCGGCCGGCTGCCTGGCTGGCTCGCGCAGTACCGCGAGATGCTGGACGACCCGACCACCAAGATCGGCCGGCCCCGCCAGGTCTATGTCGGCGAGCCGGAGCGGCAGTGGGTCCCGCGCTCGGAGCGGCAGACCAGGCAGGGCTGAGGCCGTCTGTGGTCAGCCAACCAGGACGGTCCCATTCGGCTGCGTGAGTTCGCCCGCGTCCGTCCACTCCAGAGTGCCGTTGGTCCACATCTCGTTCCCGACGACGACGACGCGCACCCCGGATTCCGTCGCTGTGGCGGCGAGCCAGTGGCCCGCAGCCCACACGGCCCTCTCGGGGTCGCCGATGGCGGCGCCGGTCAGCGCGGCGGGGTCCACGGCAGCGAGCGCGACCTCGCCGTCCGCGAGGAGGGGAGCGCCGTCGTCGGCGAGGACGGGGGTGAGGTCCGGGGCGGTACCGAAGTCCGTGAGCGTGGCGAGGCTCATGGCGAGCGCGCCTGTGCCGTCTTGAGGGGCACCGCCGCCGCCATCGTCTTCGCGCAGATCGCAGGCGAGACTCGCGGGCGAGTGACCGGTGAGAGACGAGGCGAATGCCCGCGCCATCGGCTCGTGGCGGGCGTACGCGTCCGGGAACGCGGAGCGCTGCACTGCCTGCGCCGCGACCGTGACTTCCATGGTCTCGTAGCCGTCGAGTTGGACGAGCGCGTCATAGAACGCGTTGGTCGAGAACACGGGGTCCATGATCTGCTCCACGCTGCCCCACCCCTGCGAGGGGCGTTGCTGGAACAGCCCGACCGAGTCTCTGTCCCCGTAGTCGATGTTGGTGAGTTTCGACTCCTGCATTGCAGTCGCGAGGGCGATCGTGACGGCGCGGGCAGGCAGGCCGCGTTCCGTTCCGATGGCCGCGATCAGTGCTGCGTTGCGGGACTGATCGGCTGAGAGGGAGTACCTCTCGCCTCCCGGTAGTTGCGCGACGCACGCGTTCGCGGACTGCATCACCCTGCCGGACAGGAACCACGTGACCGCCCACACCGCACCCGTGAACACCGCGATGATCAGGAGGAACGTAATGCAGCCCCTGACGAGGAGTCGGCCGGTGCAGCCGCGCGGGCCGGTGCCCATTCCGCGCCTCGATCCGTTGCCCGCCCTACCCATGCTGGTCCGGGTTCAGCGCAACTCGCGCGTTCGGTCGCGGCAGCGCCTGCGGGCCCTCTGTGACCATCACTTTGGTGCCGGCGGTGAGATACAGGCCCGCCTCGATGACGCAGTTGTCGCCGGGAGTGAACTCGACCCGCCGAACTGCTTCGCCCTCGCCGAGCCCGGGCGCCGGATACCAGACGTCCGGGACGGTATCGCCCGCGACTGTCGCCAGCCCGATGCCGGACACGTGTCGAGTCATGGGGACAAGCCTAAGCTGCGGAGTCCGCCTCGCTGACTGGCGGAGGGCCTCGAGCGCGTTCGCCGGAATCGCGGTCGGCGGTGGGCGGCTTTGCGTGCCCTGGCGGCTTTGTGTGCCCTGGGTTAGGCCGGGAGCTGAGGGTTAGCGTGTGGGCCCTAACCCTCGGTTCGCAGGCTTACCCCGCTGTGCTGAGCCCGCTGAGCCGCCCGATTCCGAGGTAGCTGCGGCTCGCTCGGTATCGATGACGACGATTCAGCGCCGCTAATCCTCGATCGAGCAGAGCACCGTTCCGGCGCTCACCTGGGCGCCCGCCTCGGCGGTGAGCTTCGTGATCGTTCCGGCACGGTGAGCTGTCAGTGGCTGTTCCATCTTCATCGCCTCGAGCACCACGATCAGGTCGCCGGACTCCACGGTCTGTCCTTCCTCGACGGACACCTTCACCACGGTTCCCTGCATCGGGGCTACCACCGAGTTGCCGGAGACAGCTGGTGGGGCGCTGCGGCGGCGCCGGCCACGATGACCCGAAGGAGGCGTGAGGCCGCGACCAGAGGCGGTGTGGGCGATGCCGAGACCGAGCGGGAGGACCACCTCGAGCCGCTTCCCGCCAACTTCGACCGTGACCCTCTGCGTGGCGACCCGCTCCTCGGTTCCGGGCGCTGCGTCCACCGGAGCTGCGGAGAGAGGGGCGGGGGCGTCGTGCCGACGCGCGGCGTAGTCCGTCTCGATCCACGTGGTGTGCACGCGGAAGTCCTCGCCGGAAACGGCGGTGAAATCGGGGTCGTCGAGGATTGCGGTGTGGAACGGGGCGACCGTGGGGATTCCCTCGATTCGCAGCTCGGCGAAGGCGCGGCGGGCACGTGCGAGCACGCCCGGGCGGTCGGGCCCGGAGACGATCAGCTTCGCGATCATCGAGTCGAATGCGCCGGAGATGGAATCGCCTTCACGCACGCCGTCGTCGATGCGGACGCCGGGGCCCTGCGGCCACTGCAGCGCGGTGAGGGTGCCGGGGAAGGGCAGGAACGAGCGTGCGGGATCCTCCCCGTTGATCCGGAACTCCATCGCGTGGCCGGTGCGGGCCACGCGCTCGTACCCGAGCGGTTCTCCGCGGGCGATCCGGATCTGCTCACCGACGAGATCGAGCCCCGTGATCTCCTCCGAGATCGTGTGCTCGACCTGCAGACGCGTGTTCACCTCGAGGAACGAGATCGTGCCATCCGTCCCCACGAGGAACTCGCACGTGCCCGCGCCCACGTAGCCGGCCTCCTTCATGATCGCGATCGACGACTCCTCGAGCCGTGCCTCCTGGTCTACGCTCAGGAAGGGCGCCGGTGCCTCCTCCACGAGTTTCTGGTGGCGGCGCTGCAGCGAGCAGTCGCGGGTCGAGACGACGACGACGGTCCCGTGCTCATCCGCGAGACACTGCGTCTCCACGTGGCGAGGCCGGTCCAGGAAACGCTCGACGAAGCACTCGCCCCGGCCGAAGGCCGAGGTTGCCTCACGGACGGCGGACTCGAACTGTGCCGGGATCTCTTCCTCGGTGCGCGCGACCTTCAGTCCGCGTCCGCCGCCGCCGAAGGCGGCCTTGATCGCGATGGGCAGGCCGTGTTCGCGGGCAAAGGCCTGGACCTCTCCGGCGTCGGCAACCGGATTCGCGGTGCCCGGAACGAGAGGCGCGCCCACCCGCTGGGCGATATGGCGTGCGGTGACCTTGTCGCCGAGAGCGCGAATGGCGTCCGGGGGCGGGCCGATCCAGGTGAGACCGGCGTCGATGACCTGCTGGGCGAAGTCGGCGTTCTCGGCAAGGAAACCGTAGCCCGGATGAAGAGCGTCCGCGCCGGAGCGGCGGGCGACGTCGAGGATCTTGTCGACGCGCAGGTAGGACTCCTGCGCGGTTGTGCCGCCGATGGAGAAGGCCTCGTCGGCGATCGAGGCGTGGAAGGAGTCGCGGTCGACCTCCGCGTACACGGCGACGGTCGCGATGCCCAGATCGCGGCACGTGCGGATGATACGGACGGCGATCTCGCCACGGTTGGCGATCAGGACCTTCGTGACGGATCCACCCACCTGTATTCCTCTCGTCCGAACATCCCCGGCGGGCGCCAGGGGAAACAGCTCAGCTTCCTACAGTAGGGCGTTGGCGCAATCCCAGGGTTTGGGGGAACCACTCACCGAGAGGGTCCGAAGACCTGCGGGAACCACAAACCGAAGCGTAGCCAAGGCGTTCGTGCACACCACGGCGATTCAGGAAAGGGACCACAGTTCGTGGATCCCGACTCGGCGCCGCGCGAGGAGCATTCGCAGGACAGGCAGCGAGAGTCCGACGACGCCGTGGTGGTCGCCCTCGATCCGCGAGATGTAGGGACCGCCGAATCCGTCGATCGTGAAGCCGCCGGCGACCCGGAGCGGTTCGCCGGTGGCGAGGTACGCGTCGATCTCGGCGTCAGTGAGGTCGGCGAAGTGGACGCGAGCCGTGGAGACGGCGCCCTCTCCGATCACTTTCCCGCTCGAACTGCGCATGTCCACGAGCCAGTGACCCGTGTGCAGCAGTCCCGAATTGCCGCGCATGAGCTTCCAACGTTCGCGCGCAAGTTCCGGGACCAGGGGTTTGCCCATGATTGCGCCGTCAAGTTCGAGCAGCGAATCGCAACCGATGACGAAGTCTGGTGCGATGGCCGGGGGAGTGTCCTGCTCCTGCTGAATCGCGGCCGCGACATCCTCGGCCTTCGCGCGCGCGAGTGTCAGCACCTGATCGACAGGGCCGAAGCTGTGTTCGGAGCTGAGGGCCGCGGCCGAGAGGACGGCGTCCTCGTCGACCTCGGAGACACGCACGGTGGCTTCGATCCCGGCGGCCAACAGAGTATCGAGCCGGGCGGGAGACGCCGAAGCGAGAACGAGGGTGCAGGGGGCGCTGGATGCGTCGTCGAGTGCCACGTGACGATGCTATCCGCGGGGGATAAAAAAAGCGCCGTCGGCACTGACGGCGCGAGGATCCTGTTCTCGGTTGGGCGAGGAGGATCATTCCTCGCCTACCCCTGGGGGTCCGTGCCGAACATGTCCTTGAGGACGGCGGCGGTGGCGGCGGCCGTGATTGCCAGGCCGATGGTGACCATCCAGGCGATGGCCGTGCTGATCGAGGCACTCACACCAATGGCGGTGACGAGCAGCAGGTTGATGAGCACGAGCACGATCCCGCTGAGCAGCGAACCGTTGTCGGCGTCGGTCTGGGTGTCGGCCTGGGCCGGGGTCTCGGTCTCGGCAGTGATGCGGGCCTTGAGGTTCTCGAGGAGTTCCTGGCGGCCGATGTGGTCCACGTATTCGTTGACGAACAGTGTCATGTTGGTGTCCTTTCTCTGGGTGGCCCTGGGGGCCGGGCTAGATCGTCGCTCCGTGCGGGCGATGTGGTCGGCGTATTCGTTGACGAGCAGCGCAGTCATATTGCTTCTTCCCTTCTGCTGGGTGCTTCCCCCTGGTGGGGGTCCGGGGCTGTTCCGGATTGGCTCCACTCTAGGAAGTTGCCAGCCGGTCTGGCCAGGGCGGGCCGGTGGGTGGCAGGTTCCTGCCAACGGTCAACTGGTGGCAAAGTTTGCTGGTCAGAGCGTGCAGTAACGCGTTTCAGCAAGTTCCAACCAGGAGTCGCGACACCCCGGGAACACCCCTCCGGCCCGAAAAGTTGCCAACCCGAACCGCTCTACGCACGCCGCCGAGTTCCGGCGCTACCCCCGGAGGGACCACCGCCAGTCGTTCGACATCGTCCCGGGCACGCGCGCGCCGGAGCCTCGGACAGCTCCCCGCCGCCCACGGTTCGTCCACTCGCCGCAGCGCGGCTCCCCATTGACGGTGGGCTTCGAAGAATCCGCGCCAACGGCCGAGTCGGCCACGGCCTGAGCAGCGGCGCTCGCCGACTGCACGGCCGCCCCCACCGCAAACAGCGCCGCGAGTTCGGTCTCGTCCGGTGTCCCCGCGACGACCTCGAGTCCCACGGTGGCAGCTCCCACGGTGGCGGCACTTCCCGGCGGAGCATCGAACTCTGCGGGCATCCCGCGGTCCAACCACTTGAATGCGTCAGCGTTCATGCCGGTCTCCTCCACATTCCGTACCTCCGACTCCCCATCCCCACGACTCACGCCGGGATCCTCCGGCCTCACAGCGGAATGTTCCCGTGTTTCTTGGCGGGCGCGGTCGCCCGCTTGGTCCGCAGCGCCCGCAACGCGCGCACCACCTGGATCCGCGTCTCCGACGGCGCGATCACCGCGTCCACGTAGCCGCGTGCCGCGGCGTCCCAAGGGTTGACGAGCGCCTCCTCGTACTCCGAGGTCAGTCGCTCGCGCTCCGCCGCCACGTCCCCGCCCGATTCCTCGACCGCCCGCAGCGCCCCCCGGTGCAGAATATTCACCGCACCCGAAGCGCCCATCACGGCGATCTGTGCGCTGGGCCAGGCGAGGTTGACATCGGCGCCGAGCTGTTTCGAGCCCATCACGATGTACGCCCCGCCGTACGCCTTGCGTGTGATGACTGTGACGAGGGGCACGGTCGCCTCCGCGTACGCGTAGATAAGCTTCGCGCCGCGGCGGATGATCCCGTTCCACTCCTGGTCAGTACCGGGCAGGAATCCGGGCACGTCCACGAGCGTCAGCACGGGGAGGTTGAACGCGTCGCACGTCCGCACGAAGCGGGCGGCCTTCTCTGCCGCATCGATGTCGAGAGTGCCCGCCATGGAAAGCGGCTGGTTCGCCACCACGCCGACCGGGTGGCCCTCCACCGCCCCGATCGCCGTGATGACGTTGGTCGCGAAGTCTGCGGACAGCTCCAGGAAGTCGCCGTCGTCGAGGAGGCCCTCTATGACTATTCGCATGTCGTACGGCTGGGAGTCGGACTCGGGGACCAGCGTGTCCAGTTCCAGGTCGTCGTCGGTGACTTCCATCTCGACCTCGACCTCGAACGAGGGCGGATCCGCCAGGTTGTTCGACGGCAGATACGTCAGCAGCGCGCGGACGAAATCGATCGCGTCCTCCTCATCGCTGCCACGGTAGTGCGCGACGCCGGAGCGCGTGGTGTGCGCGAGTGCTCCGCCCAGTTCTTCCTGGGTGACGTCCTCCCCGGTGACGGTCCGGATGACGTCCGGGCCGGTGATGAACATGTTCGACGTGCCATCCACCATCACGATCACGTCCGTCAACGCCGGCGAGTACACCGCGCCGCCGGCGCTCGGTCCCATGATCAGAGAGATCTGCGGGATGACTCCCGACGCCGCCACGTTGCGGCGGAAGATCTCCGCGAACTGGGTGAGGGCCGCCACGCCCTCCTGGATCCGGGCGCCCCCGCCGTCGGAAATCCCGATGATCGGCACGCCTGTACGCAGTGCGAGGTCCTGGACCTTGGTGATCTTCTGGCCGTGCACCTCGCCGAGCGAGCCACCGAACACCGAGAAGTCCTGGGAGTACACGCACACCTGGCGCCCGTGGATGGTCCCATGCCCGACGACTACGCCGTCACCCTCGATCCGCCTCTTGTCCATCCCGAACGCGGTGGAGCGATGCGTGGCGAACGCGTCCAGTTCGACGAACGAGCCCTCATCGAGCAGCATGTCCAACCGCTCGCGGGCGGTGTGCTTGTCTCGGGGGTGCTGGCGCTTGGCGGCGGTCTCCTCAAGTGCCTCGCCGCGTTCGCGGCGTGCGTTCAGTTCTGCGAGGGTGTCCACGGCGGTTTCTGTCACGGATACAGGCTAGGTGGTGAAACCTCGCAATCGGGTCAAACGATTGCACGCGATTGACCACACCCGTTTTGTCCGGTTCACACAATGGGCTGTGTCACCCTGGTAGTCCAACCTGCGGGAAGGAACCCCATGTCGTTCACTCGGATCGTGCGCGTCGAGCGCACCGGCTCGACCAACACCGATCTGATCCGCGCCCTCGATACCGAGCCCGCCGAGTGGCCGCATCTCTCCGCGCTCGTCGCGGACGATCAGACCGGCGGGCGCGGCCGCGCAGGCAGGGGGTGGGAGTCCCTCCCGGGCGCGTCCCTCAACTGTTCAGTCGTCATCATTCTCGGCGACGACGCCCTCCCCGTCACATGGGTGCCGCTTCTCGTGGGGGTCGCGGTCCGGCGGGCGCTTCGCCTGTGGCTGGACACGGACCTGAAGTGGCCGAATGACGTGCTCGTCGCCGGCGGAGAACCGGTCGATGTTCCTGCCTGGGGCTGGGCGCGGAAGCTCGGGGGAATCCTGTGCGAACGGCACGTGAGCGGCGCCGTCGTCGCGGGGATCGGGATCAACTGTCGCCACCGCGAGGACGAGTTGCCGGTGGCGTGGGCGGCGTCCATCGCGACGGCGACCGGAACCAGCGGGCCCCGGCCTGCGCACGTGCTGCGTCCACTGGGTGAAACGCTTCGTGCGGTACTGGACGACTGGAAGCGAGACGCCGCTGCTGTCCTCGAGGAATACGTGAGTGCGTCCGTGATCGTCGGGCGGCAGGTGCGGGTGACCGGAGCGAGCGTGGAAAAGCGTGGCACGGTGGCGGGATTCGGGGAAGACGGTGCCCTGATCCTTGAGACGGACGAGGGCGAGATCGTGAGTGTCTCGGCCGGGGACGTCGAACGCTTACGATGACGGATCTGGCGGACAGCGGCCTTACGGTCGGTCTTCGCATGCATCGTCGCTTGTGTCGTACGCCACATTGGGTACTAGTGTGGATCGAGTGAGTGACATGGCGACGCGCGCGGTGACCCCGGTCGGAGGGAAGACGCCGATGCAGCGTGCTCCCGCAGCATCGCCGGGACCTGCGGGCGCGTTCCCGAGCCCACGATTGGAGACCACTGTCGACAAGCCGCCACAGCCACCGGAGAAGGTGCCGCCCGCCAAGCCGGCGCCACCCAAGCCGGCGCCTCCCAGGCCGGTGCCTCCCACGCCGGTGCCTCCCAGGCCGGCGCCGCCCAGGCCGGCGCCTCCCAAGCCGACGCCCGCGAGGAAGGCCGCGCGGTCGAAGCCGCCGGCCTCGCCGGAGAAGGCCGAGAAGGTCACGCCCACGAAGGCTGCGCCCGCGAGACGATCTGGGGCACCGGCGCAGAAGCCCGCACCCGCCAAGGCGGCGCCGGCGAAGCCGGTTTCGATCGCGGCAAATATTCCACAGGCACGTAAAAGGCAACGCAAGCACCCGGTTCAGACCACCGAAGAGGTTGCTCTCACCCTCATGGGCGAGTTGCCGTCGATGACGATCGCGCAACTCGCCGAACAGGCCGGCACCGACGTTGCCGCGGCGCGCGCGTTCTGGCGCGCGATGGGATTCGCAAATGTGGCGGATGACGAAGTGAAGTTCGTCTCCGAGGACGTGGACACACTGCGTGCGTGGACGGAGATGGTGGAATCCGAGGACCTCGACGAGAGGACGATGCTCTCCCTGATCAGGGCGCAGAGCCACAATCTGGAGCGTCAGGTGCTGTGGCAGCTCGAGGCGACGATCGAGTACATGACCCGCAGGCACAAGTTGGATGACACGGCTGCGCGAATCATCTTTCTCGACCAGTTGCCTGAGAGGTCGGGGTTCCTGCTCAGCCAGCTCAGCTACGCGTGGCGCCGCCAGGCGGTCGATCTGACGGAGCGCACGGTGGCGGAACTCGCAGAACGCACGGAACAGCCGCGTGCCGGCGAGGTCCTGCCGGTGCCGAGGGCGTTGGGCTTCGTTGACATGGTGCAGTTCACTTCCCGCGTCCGGCAGCTGGAGTCGAGGGAACTGGTCGATCTCGTCCAAGGGTTCGAGATGACCACGCGGGACGTCATCTCGGCGAACGGTGCCCGTGTGGTCAAGACCGTGGGCGACGCGGTGCTCTACGTGGCGGAAGACCTGCTCACGGCCGCGAAGGTGGCCTTGGCGATGATCCACGCGATCTCTGCGAATCCGTCGCTGCTCCCGGTTCGCGCGTCGCTGGTGTGGGGCAGGGTGATCTCCCGATCCGGGGACATCTTCGGGCCCGCGGTCAATCTCGCTTCACGACTCATCGACATCGCTCCGCGCGACACCGTGTACATGGACGAGGGCACTGCAGCGCTGCTGGCGAAGCACCCGAGCGCGGCCGACTTCAACCAGATCAGGCGGCCGATCGCAAGAGTCCCCGGTATCGGCGAGATCAGGCCGATCGAGCTCAAGTGGGCGGTGACCCCGTCACCCGGCGAGATCTGGATGCCGAACGGGTGAAACGAAAGGCATGCCCAGACCGGCAAGCGTGCTCTTCTTGACCGCTTTTTGACAGTTTCCTTTACTATGGCGTTGTGACTAACGTACTTCTCGTCGAGGACGACCCGGCGATTGCTGAACCCCTCGCACGTGCCCTCGGCCGTGAGGGTTACACGGTCAAGTCCCACGCGACCGGCCAGGGAGCGCTCGATGAGGTGACGGATGCGGATCTGGTGATCCTCGATCTGGGCCTGCCGGACATCGACGGTCTTGACGTAGCACGCCGGATCCGCTCGCAGGGACTGATCACTCCGATTCTGGTGCTCACTGCCCGCGCTGACGAGGTTGACATGGTGGTCGGCCTCGACGCAGGTGCTGACGATTACGTGACGAAGCCCTTTCGGCTTGCCGAGCTCCTCGCCCGCGTGCGGGCGTTGCTGCGCCGGGTGGGTGGCGACCTCACTGACGAGGACGAACTCATCGCGCAGGACGTCCGAGTCGACGTGGGAGCGCACCGCGCCTTCCAGGGCAAGCGCGAACTGCAGCTGACCGCCAAGGAGTTCGAACTACTGCGGGTGCTCCTCCGCGATGCCGGTTCCGTGGTGATGCGTGACCAAATCATGAAGGAAGTCTGGGGAGGGACCGATTCGTCGGGTTCCACCAAGACGCTCGATATGCACGTGTCGTGGCTGCGTCGCAAGCTCGGGGACGATGCCAACGACCCGCACTACATCACCACCGTGCGCGGGATGGGCTTCCGCTTCGAGACCGCCAATTCCTGATGCGTCGGCGCGCGGTCCTGTTGGCCGTCGTCGCCGTGGCGGTCGCACTGGTTCTGATTGGGCTCCCGTTGGCCATGCTGGGCTCGGCGATGATCTGGGAATCTCAGCAGAGCAATCTCGATACGCGCGCGCAAACGCTCGCGCGCGCCGTCGAGAGACGCCTCGCGCAGGGTGACAGGGTCGACGAAGCGATGCTCGACCCGTGGATCGACGGCCGCGTCAACCACGCCGCCCACATCATCGTTATCCTGCCCGACGGCGATCGCGTTGAGACTCCCGAATTCGGAGAGGGGCGAGTGCTGCGCTCCACCAGGGGCACTGGTTCCATCGACGGCGACGCCGGCGCCACCGTGATCATGGAAGTGCTCGTTCGCGACGTGCAGACCCAGGTCGCGATCATGCTCTTCTTCGTGGGTGCCGCGTCCGTGGTGGCGTTCGTTGTGGCCGTACTCGTGGCATTGCGGGGATCGCGGCGGCTCGCCGCTCCGCTCATCTATCTCGCTGCGGCTGCCGAACAGTTGGGCAGCGGCCAGACACGCCCGAACGTGCAGCCCTCAGGGATTGAGGAAATCGACCTGGTCCAGGACGAACTGGTGCGCTCCGCGGACCGGATGGCCGCCCGCCTCGCCGCCGAGCGGCAGTTCGCGGCAGACGCCTCCCACCAGTTGCGAACGCCGCTCACCTCACTGTCCATGCGCCTTGAGGAAATCCAGTACATATCGGACAACGAGCAGGTGAAGTCGGAGGCGGAGTTGTGCCTGCAGCAGGTCGAGCGCCTCACCGGCGTTGTCAACGACATGCTGCGGACCGCCCGCAAAGCGGAGGGCGGCACCACGGCGGCCGTCCGCCTGGACGAGGTCTTCGCCCAGCAGCTGGAGGAGTGGCGCGAGCCGTTCCGTAAAAAGGGGCGGAACATTGAGGCGAGCGACAAGGCCCAGCGCATCGCACTCGCGAGCCCGGGCGCGCTCGCCCAGGTTCTCGCGACGCTGATAGAGAACTCCCTCAAGTACGGAGACGGAGACACGACAATCTCGACGCGTCCCGCATCGGGCCGCGGCGTCTTCATCGACGTCGCCGATGAGGGGCCCGGCGTTTCCGACGAACTCGCGCCGAACCTGTTCTCCAAGGGCGTCTCTGGCCACGGTTCCACCGGTGTCGGTCTCGCCCTCGCGAAGGACCTCGTGATCGCCGACGGCGGCCGACTGGACCTCACACAGCGCCGCCCGCCCATATTCACGGTCTTCCTGAACGGCCTCCCACGCGATCTCGCGCCGGATGTCGTGATGCCGCAGGGCGCACTGGTGACGGTTGGCCGGCGGCGCCGGCGGAGATGAATCGACGGGCGGTGTGTGCCCGGTGGCCTACGATCTCCTTGAGCGAAAGGAGCCTGGATGAGCAACGGAAATGCGGTTGTCGGGATCGTCATGGGTTCGGACTCCGACTGGAACGTCATGGAGGCAGTCGGCGCTGCGCTTGATGAGTTCGGGATCCCGTACGAGGTAGGCGTCTATTCCGCCCACCGGATGCCCGATGACACGATTGCCTACGGCAAGAGCGCGGCCGAGCGTGGGCTGAAGGTCATCATCGCCGGGGCGGGAGGGGCCGCTCATCTTCCTGGCGTGCTCGCTGCCGTGACCCCGCTTCCCGTGATCGGGGTTCCCGTGTCCCTGAAGGACCTCGACGGACTGGACTCGCTGCTTTCCATCGTCCAGATGCCCGCCGGTGTTCCGGTGGCAACCGTTGGTATCGGCGCGGCGCGGAACGCGGGCCTGCTGGCGGCGCGAATCATCGGAGCGGGCGATGATGTCCTCCGGGCGCGTGTCGTCGAGTTTCAGGGCGGCCTGCGGGAGGCCGCAGAGGCGAAGGGCCGGGCGCTCGCGGAGCGGCGCGGTCAGGACAGGAAGGCGAATTCATGAGCGTGCTGGTGACTGGCGGAGCGGGGTACATCGGCGCCCACGTGGTCCGGCTTCTGCAGAAAGATGACGTCGAGGTCGTCGTCGTGGACGACCTTTCTTCATCCGAGCCCGAGCGGGTGGGCATCAGCCCGCTCATCAGGCTCGACATCTCCACCGCCGATGCGCCCGCCGTACTGGCGCAGGCAATGCGCGAGCATCGGGTGGAATCCGTCATCCACTTCGCGGCCAAGAAGCAGGTAGGCGAGTCGGTCCAGCGGCCGCTCTTCTACTACCGCCAGAATCTGGGTGGTCTGGTGAACGTCTTGGAGGCGATGGAGGAGACCGGCGTGAGGAAGATGATCTACTCTTCCTCAGCGGCGGTCTACGGTGAGCCGGAAGAGGCGATCATCCTTGAGGACTCCCGCACGAGCCCAATCAACCCCTACGGCCGGACGAAGCTCGTCGGCGAGTGGATCATGGAGGATTGCGAGCGCGCCTGGGGCCTGAACTGGGTGGCGTTGCGCTACTTCAACGTGGCGGGTTCTGGATGGGATGACCTCGGTGACCCTGCCATCATGAACCTGATCCCGATGGTTCTCGATCGCCTCGAGCGTGGTGAGTCACCCCGCGTCTTCGGTGACGATTACCCGACGCCGGACGGCACCTGCATCCGAGACTATGTGCACGTCAAGGATCTTGCCGCCGCGCACATCGCGGCGATGGAAGCCCTTGAGGGGGAGCTCCAGCACCACGTTTTCAATGTCGGCACCGGAACCGGGTCCTCGGTCAGGGAGGTCATCGACGCCGTCGGCGCCGCCTCCGGACTCGATACCACGCCCCTGGTCGAGGAGCGCCGCCCCGGCGATCCGCCCAAGCTGATCGCCTCATCCGAACGCATCGCCGAGGACATGGGATTCACCGCGCATCTGGGCCTCAATGAGATCGCCGAGTCCGCGTGGAGAGCGTGGCAGGCCGGGCCTCGCCGTATCGAGACGAGTTGAGGCCCGTCGTTTCTAGAATTGCCCCTCGAAGTCGGCGTCGGTGAGCTGACCGGTGCGGAGCCGCTCGAAGAACTCGGGCGCCGCATCGGAAAGCAGTACCACGGAGCCGATGGCTCCGGCGTCGTAACCCATCGATGCGATGGGCGGGGTGCCTGTGAGGCCCTCGTCCCCGATGGCCTTGCGGAACGCGAGTCCGAGTCTGCCGAGTCCGATGACTCCGGTGCGCTCGCCCACGGTCAGCGAGCTGACGCCGGCCGAGATCAGGCGGACTTGCCGCGCGGGGTTCACCAGAGTCCCTGGCGTCGCCGCCTCCCGGACGACCGCACCGATCACCTGCCGCTGCCGCGCGCCACGCCCGATATCGCCCAAGGGGTCCGAGTAACGCATTCGGGCGAATGCCAGCGCCGTGCGCCCGTCGGCTTCGTGACAGCCGGCGGTCCACACGAGTTCGGAGAGTTCGTCGTTGACGTCATAGTCGAGGCACAACTCGACTCCGCCGACCGCATCGACGACGTTCACGACCCCGCCCATACCGATCTCGACGTAGTGGTCGACCGTCAGTCCGGTCAGGCCCTCCACTGTCCTCACGAGCAGGGGAGCGCCGCCCCAGGCGTAGCTGGCGTTCAGCTTGTTGTCGCCGCTCTCGGGGATCGTGACGAGAGTGTCGCGTGGGAGGGAGATCATCGACGTCTGCCCGTTGCGTGCGCGGTGCAGCAGGATGATCGTGTCCGCGCGGTGTCCCTCTGTGCCGTCTGCGATCTGCCCGTCCGCGCGGGAGTCGCTGCCGACCAGAAGGTAGGTTGTTCCGGCAGTGCTCTTCGCGTCCGAAAGCGCCTCCACCCGCGTGAGCCGGGAATTCGCCCAGATGACCAGACTCACGGGCCATGCGAGGAGGAGCGCAAGGATGAGGGCGACGATGACACCCGGGCGGTGACGACGGCGACGGCGTGGTGCCCGGGGCGGGGGCGCAGAGGCACGGACGTCACGGCGGGACGGATAGCCGCCGTCGCCTCCGTGTCCGCCGTGTCCGCCAGGCGGTGGTGGTCCTTGCTGCAGGGGCGGCTGCGGCGCGGAGGCCCGATAGGTTGCCCGTGCGCCGTGGCTGTACCCGCTCGTCGCTCTGGCTGCGGCCGGCGGTGGCGCGGACTGCGAGTTGTTCTTGCGTGCTGCGGGGTGGTGCACTCGGGTGGGCCCGGATGCGGGCATGGCCTTCCCGACGGGTCGCGCGCCCTTCGCTGAAGGGCGCCGGCCCTTTCCCTGAGGGGCGAACGAAGGAACCTCGTCGTCGGGCCTCATGTGGCGTTCTCCTTGGTGCAACTGTCAGCCGGGTCCGGCGGTTCCGGGCTCACCGCGAACTCCGGGTCGCCGGCATCGGTCGACTCGGCGTCCGATTCGTCCTCGATGACTGCAGGCTCCGCGATCTCCTCGGCCGGCGCAGTTACCTCGGGCGGTGGTGTCGGATCGCGCTGCGACCACATTGGCACGCCTGCCTGTGCGATGAGGTAGCCCGCGCCGGAAATGGCGGAATCGAGCGGCTCATCTGCCAATAGCGACTCCCAGACGTACGGTACGTAACTTCTGGATACGGCAACGCGGTTCCCCGCCCAGTCGAACGGCATGGTCACCAACGTGATCGACTCCGAATTGATCCCGGAGAGTGCGTTCGCGAGGCCGATCAGCTGAGGGATGTCCCCGAAGCCCTCGCTGGTGGTCAGCGTTTGTGTGGATACGTCAAGAACCCGATAGAGGCGGATGGGATCGGTGAGAAGCCGAGAGCTCAGTGCCTCCTCGATGATCTTCATCACGATGTCCTGTTGCCGCCCGATGCGTGAGATGTCCGAGCCGTCACCGAGGCTCTTGCGTGCGCGCGCGAGGCCGAGGGCGTCGTGACCATCGAGGAGCCTGCAGCCGGCCTCGAGTTCGAGATCCGCGCGCGGGTCCACGATGTCCTCCGGGATGTACATCGCGATGCCCCCGAGGGCGTCGACCACGTTTATGAATCCGGTGAAGTCCACCACCACGAAGTCGTCGATGTAGATTCCCGTGAGCTCCTCAACCGTGAGGATCGCGCACGCGGCGGCGGCTCCCACATCGCCACTTGCGCCTCCTATCGCGAAAGCGCTGTTGAACATGGCGTTGGTCTGCGGCCGCGACATGGTGCCGTCAGGGAGTCTGCAGGCGGGGATGTCGACGAGGGTGTCGCGAGGAATCGACACGATGTCCACGTGGCTCCGGTCCGCAGAGATGTGCGCGAGCATCGTGGTGTCCGCCCTCATGCCCCCGGTGTCCCCGGAACCGTCGAGCGCCGCATTGTCGCCGCCCCGGCTGTCAGAGCCGAGCACCAGCACGTTCAAAGCACGGCCGGCCGCCGGGTCGCCATACGCTTCGGTGGGTTCGGGCGTCGGCATGGTCGGCCGGGCGGTGCCCAGGAACTCATCGATGTTGGGCTGCTGAATGTTGCCCTGGAGCCGGTTGTAGCCCAGCCCGAATCCGGCCGTGGAGAAACTCAGGATGAAGATGAGGGTGGTGGCGAGTACACGCAGCGTGCGACGGCCGTGGACCGGCTTGGCGGAGTGGCGCACGGGACGCTGGCGCTCCGCTCGGGCGCCGATGCGCTCGCGGGGCTGCCTATCTTCAGCGTCCTGGGCCATCTCACAAGAGTATCCGGGCCCGGTTGCCACCGGTGAGGTTAGTCCGGGAATGCCCCCTCCTGGGTAGGGTGGTTTGCATGACATCGGCTGCCGAATCTGAGCGGGAGCCCCGGGTGGTGGCCGTGGTGGTGGCCTACAACCGGTCGGCGCTCCTCTCCCAAG
Source organism: Actinomycetaceae bacterium (assembly GCA_035647855.1). GTDB lineage: Bacteria > Actinomycetota > Actinomycetes > Actinomycetales > Actinomycetaceae > JAAZBW01. The sequence goes on from DASRMP010000042.1 coordinate 29,566, forward strand.
CGCTCGACGGTCTTGCCGCGCAACTCAGGCGGCCCGCTGCTGTGGTCGTCGTCGACAACGCGTCGACGGATGACTCGGGTGCGGTTGCGGCGGCGCACTCGGCAGTGACTGAAGTGGTGACCATGCCCTGCAACACGGGGGGCGCGGGTGGTTTCGCGGCCGGCATTGCCCGCGCGGTTGTCACTCACAGGGCGGACCTGGTGTGGATCATGGACGATGACACCGTGCCGGGCCCGTCGGCGCTTCTCGAGTTGCTCCGCGCCCGTTCGGCATACCGGGGCACGCCCGCGGTGCTTGCCTCGCGTGCTGACTGGCACGATGGCCGCGAGCATCCGATGAACGCGCCGCGTGAGCGTGTGGGAGTCTCCCGGGAGCTCAGGGACAACGCACTCGCGGTGGGGGCGAAGCAGATCCGCTCGTCCTCGTTCGTGTCGATCCTCATCGATTCGCGCGCGGTCCGTGAGGACGGGCTGCCGGAGGCCGGCTACTTCCTCTGGAACGACGACTTCGAGTACACGGCCCGGCTTCTGCGCGATCGGGTGGGGCTGTACGTGCCGGCCAGCCGGGTGACCCACCTCACCAAGGTGTTCGGCGCGTCGAATGCGGATCCCGGCCCGAGGTTCTTCAACGAGGTGCGCAACAAGTTGTGGCTCTTCACCAGGTCGGACGCGTTGGGCGCGGCGGATCGCGTGCTGTACGCAGGTTCGTCGCTCAGGCGGTGGGCGGCAACCCTCGCGCGGTCGGACGATCGCAGAGCATTGCTCGGCCACCTCCGCCGCGGTGTCAGCGCCGCCGCCGAACCGCCGCCGTCGACTTCCGAGGTGCTGGCGGGGACTCCGGTGGAAGGCGACGTCCGCGCCATTCTGTCCGAGGTGTCGCATGCCTGAGTTCTCGGTCCTGCTGCCCGTGTATGCCGGCGACGTGGCACCCCACTTCGCCCGCGCCGTCGAGTCCGTGACCGTGGACCAGGAACTGCGCCCCGCTGAACTGGTCATCGTGCGTGACGGGCCCGTGGGGGATGACCTTGAGGCGGTGCTCCTGGCCGCCGAGTCCGGTGAGATGACGGCAGGAGTCCCGGTTCGGGTGGTCCGGCTGGAGGTCAACGGTGGGCTTGCCGAGGCTCTCGAGGTGGGTCTCGGGGAGAGCACACACGAGATCGTGGCACGCGCCGACGCCGACGATGTCTCTCTTCCGGCGCGTTTCGCCCGTCAGGTTCCTCTCGTGGAGGTTGATTACGACCTGCTCGGCAGTGCAATCACCGAGTTCAACGATGACGAGAGCGACCTCGGTGACGCACGCGAACTCCCTCTCGACTCCGAGGAGATCGCCCGGGTCGCCCGCTTCCGCGATCCCTTCAACCACCCGAGCGTTGTGTACAGGAAGAGCGCGGTCGCCCGCGCCGGCGGGTACGAACGCCTCGACAAGATGGAGGATTACTGGCTCTTCGTTCGCATGATCAACCACGGTGCGCGAACCGGTAACCTCCCGGAATCACTCGTCCTGTACCGCGTGGGTCAGGGCGCCTACAAGCGGCGCGGCGGACGGAGAATGCTCCTTTCCGAACTCGGGCTGCAGCGCCGCATGCTCGGCGCCGGATACGTCAGCCCACTGCAGGCCGCCCGAAACGTGGTGGTGCGGGGCGGGTATCGCCTGATCCCGACATCGGTCCGCGAGCGGCTCTATCGCAGCTTCGTACTGGGGAGCTGAGGTCCGGGTACCATGCGCGTCGCGATCGAGGTTGACATCGGCCAATCCGCATATCACGTCGGTGACGAAGCCATCGCGCACGGCGCCGTCTACCAACTCGGACGCCGGGGCATCACCGACATCGTTCTGCTGACGAGGGATCCGGAGCAGACTCGGTCTCTGCATCCCGAGACCGACGTCGCCCACACCCTGCGATTCCCCTGGTCGCCGGCCGACCGCGAGCGGTATCTGAACGAGATCAAGAGGGTGATGGCGGGGGAGCGATCCGCACTCCCTGCGGACGATCAGGTGTTCGGTGTGATCGAGACGATCCGCGGTGTGGATGCGCTCTTCATCGCCGGCGGCGGCAACATGAACTCGCGGTACGGCTGGCTTCTCTACGAGCGAGCCGCCCTGGCCCATATCGCGGTTGCGCTCGGAAAACAGATAGTAATCGGCGGGCAGACTCTCGGACCGGAACTCTCACCCGCGGACGCGGGCACGCTGCGAAACCTGCTGCGCAACGCTTCGCTGGTCGGACTGAGAGAGGACCACTCGCTCCGCCTCGCGAGAAAACTCGCACCCGGGCACGGAGGGTTGAGACCCTGCTTCGATGACGCCGCGGAGCTGCCACTTGCCGGTCTCGCCAGGGGCCGGGCTGTTGCCGACGTGATCGCCGCAACGTTCTCCCCGCCGTCGGGTTCATCGGATCGCGACGAGACAGCGATCACCTGTGCACGTGTGCTCGGCGTCGCCGCGGCAAGATTCTCCGTTCCGGTGCACTTCGTGCCCCACGTCAGCACTCCGGCACGTAGTGACGCCGATGCCGAGTTCCACCGCGCCGTGGGCAAGGCGATGACGGCGGAGTTCGTCTTCAGGCAGATTCGTCCCGCTCTCGAGACAGCGGCGGCGACGTATGCCGCGCGTGCGGTGGTGACCTCGCGTTATCACCCGGTGGTGTTCGCCTGCGCCGTGGGTATTCCCGTGATCGCCATCGCTCCGGACGAGTACAGCCGGGTGCGGATGGAAGGCTGCCTTGCCAGATTCGGAATTGACCTGCACGTCCCGCTCACGGGGGAAGTCACCTCCGATGCGGCGATCGAGCAACTCGTGACGGCATGCATCGAGAGCGCCCGGCCGGCGTCGTTTCTCGCCGCCCACACGGCATGGTGGGACTCGATCGCCGCCGCGCTCGCTTCGACCGATGAGCGACGACGCAAACTGGTTCGGCATTTCCTTCGGTCCCGCCGGCATGACGCGAATCGGCTACGGGCGCGATTCGGAAGAACGCAGGCCGCACGATAGTCCGGCTGACGCCTACGGGAGGTCGCCTCGCCGATTGCGGAGGCGGCTGAACGCCCGCCGTGTCATGTGAAGCGGATTCGTGCGTTCTGCGATGTAGCGCTCGAGGTCATCTATCCGGGCATGGAGGCTCCGTATCTCTCCCAGAACCTGCTCGGCCCTCTCATCGGCTCGATCGAGAGACGTCCGGGCGAGATCCGCCTGATACAGATACGGCCCGATCCGGGAACCTGCCGTGAGATCCGCGCGAATGGCCGAGGCGCGCGCCTGCTGGTCGTATCGGGCGTGCTCCTTGGCCTTCCCCAGGACGCTGTTGGCGGACGAACCGCTCGCGCCAGGCCGTTGGCACCAGAGGGCCAGGGGCTCGTCGATGAGTTCGATCTCGTGAATGGACGCCACCCGGAGGTTGAATTCCCAGTCGCCGACTGCCGGGAGGCTTTCGTCGTACATCCCCACCTCACTGTGGAGGCTGCGGCGGTAGAGGATCCCGATCGGCACGATCCGGTTGACTGCCAGGAGGTCCTGGATTGTGATCGCCTGGAGCTCTCCCCAGAACGGCACCCGGCCCGTCTCGACGAATTCGCCCTCGACCTCCCGTTCGTACCTGATCAGTATTCGGACGGCGACCATCGCGGTGTCCGGATGGGAGTCGAGGAAGCCGGCGGTCCGTTCAAGAAACTGCGGCTCCCACAGGTCATCGTCGTCGTGAACGCAGCAGTACTCCGAGTCGGAGGCCCAGATTCCGGCGTTCGTTGCCGCCTCCATCCCGGTCGATTCGGTGCGGTGCAGAACGGTCGTGCGCTCGCGAACGAAAGGCGGGCTATCCTCCACGACCGAGTCGACAATGGCCGGGTTGCCCGCGTCATTGACGATAGTCACTGAATAGTCGGTGAACGTCTGCTTTCCGATGTCGGCGAGCGCACGTCGCAGGAACTGCGAGCGGTTCCGGGTGCGGACTACTATGGCGACTTTCGGCAGGTCAGCAGTCATGTCCGCCACTCTATGGGAGACGCATCCGGCTTGCAGGCGAGGTTGACCAAATACGCAATACGAAGCCGGTCGTTCAAAGGCCGAAAGTACTCTACGGTGGCAATCGTGATTTCGCATAATGGCCCGGTGCGTTTTTCTCTGTCCCGCAGCCAACGCGATCAACCGAGATGCGACGGCCGCTTTCCTCTACCGCTTCGCTGACAAGTTCTGAACGAAGGTCAACACACATGGTCCCCTCCCGCCTCTCCAGACGTCCCCTTGCCGCTGTCCTCGCGGTCACGCTCGGAACGGCAGTTCTCTCCGCACCGGCTTTGGCCACGACCGCTCCCGTTGAAGAGACGTCGCCCGGTGACGGCGTCGTGACGTTCGAGCTCACCACCGACGACGGCGATCTCACCGAGGTAGCGGAGTCCGGCCTTGAGTCACTTCCCTCAGGACTCGAAGACGAGGCTGCGCCCGCGACGACCGCCGCTTCCGAAGCTCACCTCGACGGACCGGCCGAGACGTCCGTCGACGACCTGTTGGTGCTCACCGAGCCCCTTGAGCCCGGTCCCTTCGTAGTCGTGGCACTCACCTGGCCTGCCGATGCCACCCTGGGTGACGACGCCGTCACGAACCTGCGGGTTCAGGAGGACGGCGAGTGGTCCGCCTGGTTGCCGCTCGACGTCGACCAGAACGCGCCGGAGGGGCAGACACGGTCCGGCACGGAGCCGTTCATCACGGGCACCGCCGAGGCCGTCCAGGTCCAGGTCAACGGTGCCGACGGGACTCTCCCGCCCGACCTTCGCCTGGACGTTGTCGCGCTCGACAATCCCGACACCGGTTCGCAGGCAGCTCAGGGCACCTTCGGCGTCGCGCCGAGGATGGTCCCTGCGGCGGCCGGTGCTCCGGCAGTCATCACCCGGGCGCAGTGGGGAGCGGACCCGCTCAGGGCGACCTGGCGTCCGGTTTCCTCGTCACTGCAGGGTGCCGTGATCCACCACACTGCTGGCACCAACAGCTACACGATTGCCCAGTCCGCCGGAATCGTCCGCGGCATTCACACCTACCACGCCGTCACGCGCGGGTGGGGCGACATTGGTTACAACTTCCTCGTCGACAAGTACGGCCAAATCTTCGAGGGCCGTGAGGGTTCGTACGCATCTCCGGCGAAGGAGATGACTATCGGGGCGCACGCCGCCCCGCGCAACACGAACACGGTCGGAGTCTCCCTGCTGGGCGACTACACGCAAGTGGTTCCCACTTCCGCCGGCTACGACGCCATCTACCGGGTGGTCAACTGGCGCTTCGACCTCGCCGGACTCGACGGCCGCGGCACCTACAAATTCAATGACGTCTCGACCGCCGTCCCGCGCATCGTTGGCCACAAGGACGTTCCCGCCGCGAGTACGGTGTGCCCGGGCCCCCACATTTCGAACTGGCTGCCCACCCTGCGCAACCTGGTCGGTGCTCCGACTCCGGAGCCGATCTTCAGCGATTCCCATGCGAGTATTTACCAGAACGAGATCGAGTGGTTGGGACGCACCGGCATATCCACCGGATATCCGGACGGTACGTACCGCCCGGCCGATCTGACGGAGCGCGGCGCGATCGCGGCCTTCTTCTACCGGATGAATGGCAGCCCGAGCCATACGCCACCAGAGGTTTCCCCCTTTGCGGACGTGCCGACCACGCACCAGTTCTACCGGGAGATCACGTGGATGCAGCAGACCGGGCTCTCGACGGGATGGCCGGACGGCACCTTCAGGCCGGATGACCCAATGACCCGTGACGCGTTCGCCGCATTCCTCTATCGCTACGCGGGCGCGACCCAGACCTCAACCACGACGGGTTTCACCGATGTCCCGAGCGATTCCCAGTTCGCCAAGGAGATCACCTGGATGCGCACGAGCGGGATGAGCACCGGTTGGCCGGACGGCACCTACCGGCCGCTCCAGACCGTGAATCGCGAGACGATGGCCGCGTTCATCTATCGCCACGAGAACTAACGGGAGCGGAGGTCTTCGACGGCGGCCGAGCAGTCGCCGTCGAAGACCTTACGGCCCTTCTCCATGACGATGCCGCGCTTGCAGATTCGCTTGACGAGCTCGAGGTCATGGCTGACGACCACCAGAGTGGTTCCCCGTTCCACGAGGCCTTCGATGTAATTGATGCACTTGCGCTGGAATGGCTCGTCACCCACCGCGAGAATCTCGTCCACGAGGAATACATCCGGGTTGGTATGGATTGCGACGGCGAACGCCAGGCGCAGGTACATGCCGGATGAGTAGAACTTGACCTCGGTGTTGATGAACTCGCCGATCTCGGCGAAGTCGAGGATCGAATCGTATGCGGCGTCGATCTCGGCCTCCGTCATGCCGAGGATCGCGCCGTTGAGGTAGACGTTGTCGTGTCCTGTCAGATCTGGGTGGAATCCCGCCCCAACCTCGATGAGACCCGCCACGCGGCCGCGTACTCCGACCGTGCCCTCGTCCGGCAGCATCACGCCCGAGATGAGCTTCAGCGTGGTCGACTTGCCCGACCCGTTGAATCCGATGAGTGCCACGGACTCGCCGTCGCAGATCTCGAAGGAGACGTCCTGAAGCGCGTCAAATTTCGCGGAGAGGTCACCCTTGCGGCCCTTCACGAGCCAGACGAGCGCCTCCTTGAGCGAGCGCGTGTGACGCAGGACGAACTGCTTCCTGACGTTCTCGAGGCGCACCATGATCCTGCCCTCCCGGTCCGCTCCGGGGTTGGGGTGCTCGATCGATGTGTCTGCCATCAGAGCTCCTGTGCGAAACGGCCTGAGAAGCGACGGAAGAGACTATCGCCGAGGAACAGGAAGAGGAACGCGACGCCCAGTGCAACGGGGACCCAGACGCTGAAGAACTGCGGCGGAACGTGCCACGCGGCCTCCTCCGTGAGGGTCGGGAACCAGAACCCGTAGTGGAAGAGCTCCACTGCCACGCTGAGTGGGTTGAGCATGTAGATGCCGAATACCACGTCGCCCAGCGTGTCGCGCACCATCATCCACTGGTAGAGCACGGGCGAGAGCCAGGTGGCGACCATGTTGATGAGATCCACGATGTTCTCGGCGTCACGGAAGAAGACATCCGCGGTGGCGAAGACCAGTCCGATACCCAGTGAGAACACTCCGACGATCAGGAACGCCAGGAATACGCTCGCGATCTGGAGCAGGTCGGGATGCCAGCCCACGGCGATGCAGGCAATCAGAAGGACCAGGACCTGAGGCAGGAAATGAATCATCGCCACCCACAGAGAGGAGAGCGGGAAGAGCTCGCGAGGCAGATAGATCTTCTTGATCAGCCCGCCGTTTCCCACGATCGACCGCGCCGCATTCCCGAACGTCTCGCTGAACAGGTTCATGATCGCGATGCCGGAGAACAGGTAGATCGCATAGTGCTGGATCCCTCCACCGGAGCGCGCGTCGAGCCCGAGGAAGACCCCGAGCGCGAGGTAGAAGACCCCGAACTGCACGGCCGGCTTGATGTAGGACCACAGCAGGCCGAGCACGGAGCCCCGGTATCGGACCTGGATCTCCTTGTCGACGATGAGCTTCAGCAGGAAGCCGTTCCGGAGTGCACCCACCAGTCCGTGGGGGCGGCCAGGCGCTTGCAGTCCGGAGGATGCCGCCATCTATCGCCTGATTTCCGACTCGGTGTGACGCGCGAAGGTCTCTCCCCAGGCATCCATCGAGGTGATGTCTGGGAGTGCCTCGCGGTACCGGTTGGCCAACGACTTCCAGCGGCGCCCGAGCTCCGCGTGGAGGGCGAGAGACCGCGGAAGCAGCGTCCACAGCTTCTTGGGATCCCTCTGGTACCAGGCCATCGCCGTGCCCTCAGCGTTCGTGACGATCGCGGAGTCGTAGCGCGCCATGCGCCACCACTTGTTGTCCACATGCGCCACGTGTGCCTCGGGGTGTTCCCGGGACAGGGGCTTGGGCGGCACGAAGAGCTGCTTCACGATGGTCGAGGCGGTCCACAGCGGCAGCGCATAGATGGCCGGTGCCTTGGGTTGCTGACCACGCTTCGGGGGCTTCTCCATCTTCGGGGTGGGGTAGTCGGCAGGGCTCGTCTTCCATTGGGCGTCCGGGTGCTCGCTCGCGATCGCGCGCATCTCGCCGATGCGGGTCGGCTGGATCTCGTGGAGTTGCTCGGGTCCGGCGAGCACGTCCTCGAGCGCACGCACGCGGGAGGCCTCGGTGTAGTACTGCATGGAGATCGAGTGCTTGACGTCGATCTTGCCGGAATCCTGGAGCACGGAGCCGCCGCCGCGGTAGGGGGAGTGCAGGAGTGCCGCGATGAGCCGGTTACGGGTGTGGAAGTAGGACTGCCAGCCCACGGCGTCGTCCTTGTCCGCCCAGGTGATGTGCCAGAGGGCCGCGCCGGGCAGGGATACGGTCGGAATGCCGGCCGCCTTGGCGCGAACGCCGTATTCGGCGTCATCCCACTTGATGAAGACGGGCAGACCGAGCCCGATCTCCTTGATCACGGCCGTGGGGATGAGGCACATCCACCAGCCGTTGTAGTCCACATCGACCCGTCGATGCATCCAGCGGGTCTCGCGCAGGCCGCCCCAGCGGAAATCGTGGGAGTTCTGCTGGCCGGCCACTGGCTGGCCCCACTGGAAGGTCCACGGATTGATCGCCTCGCCGAACGTATGCAGGACGGTGCGGCTGTACAGATCGAACATGTGGCCGCCCACGATCGTGGGGCTCAGAGCATAATCGCCGAACGTGAGCAGGCGTGGGATGGAGGCGGGTTCCAGCGCCACGTCGTCGTCGAGCAGCAGCACGTAGTCCGCGCCGGTGCTGACGGCCTCGTACATGCCGCGGGAGAACCCGCCGGAGCCACCGAGGTTCGACTGGTTGATGATCCGCAGCTTGCCCGCGAGACTCGCTGCCACTTCCTCGAAGTCAGGCTCGTCCTGGACCTTCTTTGTGCCCTGGTCGACTATCAGCACCTCGCTGACGTGCTCGAGGGCCTGCGGGCTGGCGCCGAGCAACCGGAGATTCTCGATGCAGTAATCCGGCTTGTTCATGGTGGTGATCTGGAGGGTTGCGGTGCCGGGGGACTTGCCGTTGTCCTCGCCCTGCCACTCCGCGGCCCTCAGGTGCAGGCCACTTGTCCCGCCGAGGAGTTCGAACCAGTACCAGCCGCCGTCGCCGAACGTTGCGAGCGGAAGGTCGACATCGATCGACGACGGGCCCGAGATGTCACGGGTCTCGACGTGCTGCGCGTTGCCCTTGGCGTTGGAGCGGTAGATGACGAGACTGCCCTCGCCCTCCAGTTCTGCGTGCAGGCGGACGGACTTCAGCGTGCTCCAGCGCCTCCAGTAGCTGGCAGGGAAGGCGTTGAAGTAGGTCGCGAACGAGACGCGCGTCCCCACGTCGGCCCGGATCAGCCCGTCGTCCGAGAAGTCCTGTGTTCGGGGACGATCGGTCGTACGATACGTCACCTGGTTCTCTTCGGACGCGGACGTGCCATGCTCTGCAGGTGGGGCCGCCGCTGCGGCCTCTCCCCACTCCACGTACAGCGGGGTCACGTCCATCTGGCTCCGCGGGGGGAGAATGATCTGGCTCAGGGTCCGCATCGGGGTGTTGGCGGCGTTTCTCTTGGTGGCTGCACCCGTTGTGGCGGTCATGCGTCGATTCCTCCGCTCTCAAGGCCCGCACCGTCCACGAAGTACGGCTTGATTTTGTTGTCGAACATCGTGAGGGCCGAGCCGATGGCCATGTGCATGTCGAGATACTTGTAGGTCCCGAGCCGGCCCCCGAACAGGACGTGCGATTCCGCACTCGAGAGGTCGCGATAACGCAGCAGTCGCTCGCGGTCCTCGTCCGTGTTGATCGGGTAGTAGGGCTCATCGTCATGATCGGCGAATCGCGAGAACTCGCGCATGATCACGGTCGCGTCCTTCGTGTAGTCGCGCTCGGGGTGGAAGTGCCGGAACTCGTGGATTCGCGTGAAAGGAACGTCCAGGTCCGGGTAGTTCATGACCGAGGTGCCCTGGAAGTCCTCGATGCCGAGAACCTCCTGCTCGAGATCCACGGTTCGCCAGGTCAGGTCGCCCTCTTGGTAGTCGAAATACCGATCCACCGGCCCCGTGTAGATTACGGGCACCTGGCCGACGACCTTGCCCTTCGAGATCTCCTGGGACTCGTCGAAGAAATCGGTGCCGAGCCGCACCTCGATGTTCGGGTGATCCGCCATGCGCTCGAGCCATGCGGTGTATCCATCGACGGGGAGCCCCTCGTACGTGTCATTGAAGTACCGGTTGTTGTACGTGTAGCGCACCGGCAGGCGGGCGACGATCGACGCCGAGAGGTTCTCCGGGGCGGTCTGCCACTGCTTGGCCGTGTAGTTCATGAAGAACGCCTCGTACAGCGGGCGGCCGATGAGAGAGATGCCCTTCTCCACGAAGTTCTCCGGCGTCTTGCCGCCGAGTTCCAGGGCCTGCTCGGCGATGAGGGCCCGGGCCTCGCCCGGGCCCATTGCCGAGCGGAAGAATTGGTTGATGGTGCCGAGGTTCACCGGCATGGGGTACACCTCGCCCTTGTGGGTTGTGTACACCTTGTGCTGGTAGTCGGTGAATGCGGTGAACCGATTCACGTACTCCCACACCCGCTCGTTGGAGGTGTGGAAGAGGTGGGCGCCATACTTGTGTACCTCGATTCCGGTGGATTCCTCCTTCTCCGTGTAGGCGTTTCCACCGATGTGGGGCCGGCGCTCGACGATCACCACCTTGAGGCCCAGTTCGTTCGCGGCGCGGTCCGCGATGGTGAGACCGAAGAGTCCGGATCCGACGACGACGATGTCTGCCTGCACTTCTTTGGCTCCGTTCTGGGTGTGCTCGACGAGCCGATAGCGACTGCCCAAAGGTTTGCTCAAACATACCGGACTACTCCCCGTCTGCCGGTGGTGCTCGGGCGGTGTCGGCGTTGCGGGCGCTTCTGCAGCACCGTGAGTCGCCGCGAGTTGCCGCGAGGAATGCGGGGCCGGGGGGACCAGGGACTTGGGCGTCCCCGATGCGGGCAGGTAGTCTTTCCCAGGCATCGGTCGTCCCCGAATCGCTGTTTATGGTGTGGGAAAGTTGGAGAGCGCAGTGGGAGTTCGGATCCTCGGCAGTGCCGATGTCGCTGATGGCGCGGTGATCGGTGATGGTTCGAGTGTGTGGCATCTTGCTCAGATCCGCGAGGACGCGGTGCTGGGAGCCAACTGCATCATCGGCCGCGGTGCCTACATCGGCATCGGCGTCCGACTGGGTGACAACTGCAAGATCCAGAACTACGCGCTGGTGTACGAGCCTGCCGAGTTGGCGGACGGAGTCTTCGTCGGTCCGGCGGCCGTGCTCACGAACGACCTCTACCCGCGCGCCATCCACGCCGATGGCTCACAGAAGTCTGCGTCCGACTGGGACCACGTCGGAGTGACCGTCCGGCGCGGCGCGTCGATCGGCGCGCGCGCGGTCTGTGTTGCCCCGGTGACGGTGGGAGAGTGGGCGATGGTGGCCGCCGGCGCGGTGGTCACCAAGGACGTGCCCGCGCACGCGCTCGTGGTGGGAGTGCCGGCACGTCAGATCGGGTGGGTCTCGCACGCAGGGGTGCGGCTCGAACCCGTGACGGAGGGCCTGTATCGCTGCCCTGAGACGGGTGGAGAGTATGAGTTGCAGAACGGAGAACTGAAGGTGGCTGAGAATTGATGGAACGCGAGTTCATTCCCCCGGCAAAACCCATCATCGGCGCGGACGAGCGGGCCGCGGTTGACGCGGTCCTGCGGACAGGGATGATTGCCCAGGGCCCGCAGGTCAAGGCGTTCGAGGAAGAGTTCTCGGCGCAGCTGGTGGCGGGCCGTGAGTGCGTGGCGGTGAATGCAGGCACCTCGGGTCTGCACCTGGGCCTGCTGGCGTCCGGGATAGGGGCGGGGGATGAGGTCATCGTCCCGTCGTTCACGTTTGCGGCCACCGGGAACTCGGTGGCGATCACGGGGGCGGCCCCGGTGTTCGTGGACATCGAGCCGGACTACTTCTGCCTGGACCCGGAGGCGGTGGAGGCCGCCATCACGGAGAAGACGAAGGGAATCATGCCGGTGCACCTCTACGGTCACCCGGCCGCGATGCCCGAACTCGCCGCGATTGCCGAGAGGCACGGCCTGATGGTTTTCGAGGATGCGGCGCAGGCCCACGGCGCAAGTCTGAACGGCCAGATGGTGGGCACGTTCGGTGACTTCGCGATGTTCTCCCTTTACCCCACCAAGAACATGACCTCGGGAGAGGGCGGCATTGTTTCCTGCGCGGATGCGGATACCGCCCGCCGGGTGCGGCTGCTGCGCAACCAGGGTATGGAGAAGCAGTATGAGAACGAGTTGGTGGGTCTGAACAACCGCATGACGGACATCCACGCCTCGATCGGCAGGGTGCAACTGACGAAGGTCGGTGCCTGGACGGCGAAGCGGCAGGAGAATGCGGCGTTCCTGGACGCGAACCTCGAAGGCGTCGAGGTGCCGCCCGTGGCCGAGGGCGCGGTGCACGTCTACCACCAGTACACGATCCGGGTGCCGGAGGACCGGGACCGCATCGTCCAGGCGATGCGTGAGGAGTGGCAGGTGGGTAGCGGGGTCTACTATCCGATCCCGAACCACCGGCTGGCCTCGCTGGCGCCGTACGCGCCGGGACTCGACCTGCCGGAGACGGAGAAGGCGGCCCGGGAGGTCATTTCATTGCCGGTGCACCCGTCGCTGACGGCGGAGCACCTGGACAGGATCGTCGAGGCCGTGAACACGGTTGTTAAGGCAGGTGTGTGACATGCAGGACATCCGGATGGGCATGATCGGGCTCGGCTCGATGGGCCGCCACCACGCCCGCGTCATTCGCGAGACCGAGGGCATGCAACTCGTCGCGATCGCCGACGCGAACGGTGACCGGTTCGGCGTTGCGCAGGGGCTGGAGGTTCTGCCCGACGTCGATGCACTGATCGCGGCGGGGATCGATGCGGCGATGGTGGCCGTGCCGACTGTTGAGCATGAGAAGGTCGCGCTGAAGCTGGCGGCGGCCGGCATCCACACGATGGTGGAGAAGCCGATCGCGGACACCGTGGAGGCGGGTGAGCGGGTCGCGGCCGCGTTCCAGGAGGCCGGCGTCGTCGGCGCCGTCGGATACGTCGAGCGCTGCAACCCGGCGATCGTGGAGTTGCGGCGCCGCATCATGGATGGGCAGTTGGGGCAGATCTACCAGATCGCCACATCCCGGCAGGGCCCGTTCCCGGCCCGCATCTCCGACGTGGGCGTGGTGAAGGACCTCGCGACCCACGACGTCGATCTCACGAAGTGGCTCGGCGGCGCCAACTACGCCGAGGTGCACGCGCACGTCACCCACCGTTCGGGGCAGCCGCACGAGGACATGGTCGTTGCCTCCGGAATCCTGGAGAACGGCATCATTGTCAACCACGTGGTCAACCGGCTGTCTCCTCGCAAGGAACGGGAGACCGTGGTCATGGGCGAGAAGGGTGCCCTCATCGCCGACACCGGGACGACCGACCTGACGTTCTACGTGAATGGCACCGTGGCCACCGAGTGGGACGCCATCGCTGCGTTCCGGGGCGTGACCGAGGGCGACGTGGTGCGCTATGCATTCACCAAGCGGGAGCCCCTGCGTGTCGAACAGGAGCACTTCCGCGACGCAATCAACGGAGACCCATCGGGAATCGTCTCGATGGAAGACGGCGTGGAGACCCTGCGAATCATCGAGAGGATGCTCGCCTCCAGTTTGTCGCCGACGGCGTGAGTCCCGCACGGAGGCGGCCGCGGCGGGGCTTCGCGATCGCCTCGCGCATCTTCGCGCCCGAGCCCGCTGCGGCGAGCTTCCGCCTCGAGCACGCCGCAGCCGGCCTCGCCCGCGTTGCCCCGACCATCGTCCTGACGACGACGTTCAGAGGAGAACCCCGGCGTTCACGGAGAGCAGGCGCCGAAGTGCGCCGCTTCCCGGTGATCCGTGACTCCTCCGGTTACGTGCGCGGTTACGTTCAGTATCTCAGCTTCGACCTGCCGCTGTTCGTCCGGCTGCTCGCGCTCCCCAGGGGAACGGTGTTGCTGTGCGAGCCCCCGCCCACCACGGGAATCGTGATGCGGGCGGCATGCGCGATCCGGGGATTCCCCTACGCCTACTTCGCGGCCGATCTGTGGTCCGAGGCGCTCGCCGGGTCGGGGCAGCCGGCTGTGGTCCGGGCGGCCGTCAGGTGGATGGAACGCACGGCGATCCGGGGTGCCGACGTCGTCCTGTCCGTTTCCGCGGAGGTCGCCGATCGCATTGCGGGTTTCAGCGACGGCGAGGTCGTCGTCGTCGGGAACGGCATCGACACGGAGCTCTTCCGGCCCGAGGACGTGCCATCGACGCCCCGAGGCCAGGGCGCCCCGCTCCTCGTCTATACGGGCACCGCGTCAGAGGTGCACGGCGCGGGAATCTTCGTGGAGGCGATGCGGATGATTCGGGAGCGGCATCCACGGGCGCAACTGGTATTCATGGGCCACGGGGCCGACATTCCGGCGATGCGGGCCGCCGCTGCGGACCTCCCGGAGGGTGCGGTGGTCTTCCTCCCGGTGCAGCCGGCGGAGGTGGTGGCCAAGTGGCTCAATCGCGCGGACGTGGCCGTTGCGAGCGTGCGCCCCGGTAACTACGGCTTCGCCTTTCCCACCAAGGTCTATGCAGCCGCGGCCTGCGGAACTCCGGTCGTGCTGGCCGGAGAGGGCCCGGCAGCCGAGGCGGTCCGGGCGGGGCGCCTCGGCAGGGCGGCGGACTACGATCCCGAGGCGGTCGCGGACGCGGTCGACGCGCAACTCGCCGATTCGGCGTGGGACGGCGCGGCCGCTCGCGCGTGGGTCGAGCAGAATGGGTCCCTCAAGATGGTCGGCGAGAACGTGGCCGAGAGGATGCGCGGGATGCTGGAGGCGGATGCGGTGAGGAGCACCGGCGCATGAGAGCGCTCCTGGATGCCCTCCGCAGCCTGCTGCCCCTGCTTCCGAGCGACGCACGCCGCTTCCTGGTCAGGTATTCGGTGACGGCGAGCGTCATCTCGATGCTCGACACTGTGGCGATCGGCCTGATGGCGCTCATCCTCTCCGCCGTCGCCGCCGGCAGGGCCGTCTCGTTCCCGGTGATCGGCGAAATCCCGCAGGATGCCCTCGCCTGGGTTCTCGCGGCAGCGTGCCTCCTCATGATCGGCAAGTCCCTGCTCAATCTGCTGCAGCAGTGGTACGTGACGCGAAAGATGGCGGACTACGAACTCGTCATCGGTGATCAGCTGTTCCGGGCCTACATCCGCGCCCCGTGGCTGGAACGGATGAAGCGCAACTCCGCCGAACTGGTCCGGATGGCGGACGTGGGCATCGCGAACACGACCTCGGGTCTCCTTCTGCCTGCGGCATCCCTACCACCCGAGTTCGTGACATTCTTCTCGGTGCTCCTCGTGATCGTGATCGCGGAGCCGCTGATGGCCGTGATCACCTTCGTCTACCTGCTGTTCGTCGCGGTGTTCCTGTACTGGTGGTCCGGGCGGCGAGCGGTTGCGGCCGGGCGCGCCAACCGTGACTTCTCGTTCCGTGCGGCAACGCTGATGACGGAGATGGTCGCGGCGCTCAAGGAGATAACGCTGCGCAACAAGTACGGGGAGGTCGCCGAACTGGTCCACGAGAACAGGACTCACGCCGTTCAGGCGCGGGCGAACATCCAGTTCCTCGGCGCCGTGCCGAAATTCGTGACCGAGGCGGCTCTGATCGGAGGGTTCGTCCTCGTGGGAGGGCTCGGCTTCCTTCAGGGCGGCGTCACCCAGGCCTTCACGTCCATCGCGCTGTTCGGTCTCGCGGGGTTCCGCATGATCCCCTCGCTCCTCCGCTTCCAGAACGTGATGACGTCCACGTCGGCGACCCTGCCGCACGCACGAGCGGTCATCCGGGACATCCGGGCCGCGGAGAGCTATGTGGCCGAGGCGGAGAAGATCGGCCAGGAGCCGCTCCGGGGCGAGCCGCAGACCCTGATTCTCGACGACGTCGAGTTCACCTACCCCGGCTCCGGCGTGCCCGCGGTGCGCGACCTCGATCTGACGGTCCCTATGGGTGACCACATCGCACTGGTGGGCTCCTCGGGCGCCGGGAAGTCCACCCTCGTCGATCTCATTCTCGGACTGATCACGCCGTCGGACGGGCAGATCCGGCTCGACGACCAGGACCTCCGTGACGTGCTGGCCGCCTGGCGGGCCTCGGTGGGATACGTGCCGCAGGACGTCGTGCTGTTCGACGGCACCATCGGCCAGAACGTCGCTCTCACCTGGGGTGAGGCCTATGACCGGGACCGGGCACGTGAGGCGCTCGCGAGGGCGCAACTGCTCGGCGTCGTCGAGGCGCGCGAGGGCGGACTCGACGCGCGCGTGGGAGAGCGCGGCCTCGCGCTCTCCGGCGGGCAGCGCCAGCGGCTCGGGATCGCGCGTGCCCTGTACGTCGATCCTCTGGTGCTGGTGATGGACGAGGCGACGTCGGCCCTGGACACGACCACGGAGGAGGCCGTGACGTCGTCGATCCGGGCGCTCCACGGCGAGGTCACGGTCATCACGGTGGCGCACCGGCTCTCGACGATCCGGTACGCGGACCTGGTGTGTTTCATGAAGGACGGCACGATCGAGTCACGCGGCACTTTCGACCAACTTGTCGCGAGCAACGCCGATTTCGCGTTGCAGGCCGCTCTCGCCGGCATGATCGAACTGCCGCCCTCTGCCGAGTGAGTGACCCCGCGGCTCGCGGGAATCAGCGGGCCGCCAGCCGCTCGTAGAGGCCGCGCAGGCGAGGGACCTGGCGATCGGCGGTGTGCTCCGTCAGCGCCCACTCCCGGCCGCCGAGCGCCGCCGCAGTCGCGGCAGGATCGGCAACTCCGGCAACCACCTGTTCGGCCGTCTGTTCGATCGAGCCGGTGAGGATCGGTGGGTCATTTCCGTCCGGGCCGGGGAGATGGGGACCTGCCGCTGCGAGCGGAACGCCGATGGCCATGGCCTCGATCTCCGAGACGGACAGGATCGGACGCGCCTGGCCGATGGCGAGGTCTGCGCCGGCGAGGAGCCGGAGGAACTCGGCGTGCGGCATCGCGGGCACGAGCCTGACGCCCGCCTCCGCGGCGGCTGCGGACCCGGGTCCCCAGTCGAGGCCGACGAGTTCGTGCGTACCGGGCAGCGCCGCGCGCAGTTGCCGTGCCATGCGCAGCATGTCCTCGAGCCCCTTGACCTCCTCCCACCGGGAGGTGAACACGACGTATCGTCCGTCACGGCCGGGCTCCCACCGTGGCAGACCGGCCGGGTCGACGAACACCGGCATGTACTCGGCATCGGGACGCGCGGCGAGCGCGTTCTCGGCGTTGTCGAGCGTGGAGTAGTACACGTGTGCGGCCCGATCGATCGCCGTCTGGATTCTCGCGTGCGAGCTCTTGGCCACCCAGAGGGACCGGATGTCCGTGCCGTGGAGATGGAGCACGTACGGACGCTGCGGCATCCACCGCGGGTGCAGCAACCGCGCGGTGGTTGCGAAGTGGACATGCACCACCTGCGAGCGCGCAACCGCGGTGAATCTGCGGGAAGCGGCGTGGAGCCGGGCGGACCTCCTGGTGGTGGTCTCACCCGGGCGCAGCCGCGCCCACGTGCTCTCCGGCGGCAGAATCCGCCAATTCAGGCCGGCGCGGCCCGCCGCCTCGACAATGTTCTGACCCACAAACGCGCAGTCATTCATGTGAAGCACGCGGACGGGTGAAGCCATGGGTCGATGCTACGCGCGGCTAGGATGTCCGTGTGCGCGTGAGAGTCGTGACCTGCTGGTTCCCTTCCCGCGTCAATCCCGGTTCAGGCAGCTTCGTCGCGACTGACGCCGCCGCACTCTCGCGAGTCCACGACGTCGGGGTCGTGCACCTGGTGGCGCCCGCCCTGGACGACGGCGTCCGGCGCGACGTTGCCGGCGGGGTGCCGGTGATCCGGTTCCCGATGTCGACGACGAGCCCCTCCTCGATCGCCCGCGCGGCCGTCGCTCTGCGGCCCCTCCTGCGCGACGCCGACGTGGTGCACACGATGGCTTTCCCCTCGCTGCTGCCGCTACGGCTGCTGGCACCTGCCGCCCCGGCGGTCCACACCGAGCACTGGTCGGGGATTCCACGAATGGGGACCGGAAGGTTCGGCAGTGCGAAGCGGCGGATTGCAGGGGCGATCTACCGGGTGCCGGACGTGGTTGCCGCGGTCAGCGAGTACTTGGCCCGCGCGGTGGCCGGCGTTTCCGGACGCGGGGTCGAGGTCATCCCGAACATCGTCCAGAGTCCCGGGCTGCGGCCGCGCCGTTGTCCGGATGGCTCGATCCGACTGCTCTCGATCGGCGCCCTCAAAGCAGTCAAGGATCCAGGGCTGGCGCTCGCCACGCTCGCCGAACTCCGCCGTCGCGGCCACGACGCCCGCCTCACGTGGGTCGGCGACGGACCCCTCGCGGCGGGGGTGGCCGACGACGCCGAACGACTCGGCGTTCGCGCCGCCGTGACGCTCACGGGGGCGCTGCCGCGAGAGGCGATCAGGGATCAACTCGATCGGGCGGACGTACTGCTGCACACCTCGACCATCGAGACGTTCTCGTTGGTTGCGGCCGAGGCGCTCGGCGCCGGCAGGCCGGTGGTCATCCAGTCCGAGGGCGGGCACACCGACTTCGTGCGGCCGCCGTTCGGCCGGCTGGTCCGTGAGCGGACTCCCGAGGCGTTCGCCGACGGCGTCGAGGCCGCGGTTGCCGCTGCCGCGAACGCGGATCCCGCAGAGATTTCGGCGGAGATCACGTCCCGATTCAGCGAGGATGCCTTCGTGGAGCGCTGGACCGAGGTGTACGAGCGGGTGGCGCGATGAGTAGGTTCCGGGAGCACGGGCGGCCGGGAGATGCCCGGGTGGACGTCATCATCGCCGCGCACAGTCCCGCGCGTCCCGTCGCCCGTGCAGCCTGCTCGATCGCCGACGGGAACCCTGAGGCCCGCGCGGTGGTGGTCTGCCACAACACTTCGGTCGAGTCGGTGGCCGTCACCATGTCCGGCGACCTCGCCGCCAGAGTGACCTTCCTCGAACTGAACGATGGCATCCCCTCGCCGTCCGGTCCCTTCAACCACGGGATTCGGCGTTCGGGCGCCGAGTTCGTCTCGATCATGGGGTCGGACGACATGCTCGATCGCGGAGCCGTGGCCAACTGGCTCGCCGAGGCGGACCGTTGGGACGCGGACGCCGTCGTGACCCGGCTGGTCCGAGGGGACGACCGGGACCTGGTCCGTTCCCCGGCCGTCAGACTCTGCCGCCGCGGGCCTCTCGACATCGTCCGCGACCGCTTGCCCTACCGCTCCGCGCCGCTCGGGCTGGTGCGGCGCGACGCCGTCGACACGCTGGGGCTGGCACTCACGCCAGGAGCCCGCAACGGCGGCGATCTGGAGTTCGTCAGCAGGCTGTGGGCCGGCGGCCGGGTGGTCTACGCCGGGAAGGGCCCCGGATACGTGGAGATGGGGGACGCGCGCGACCGCGTCACGCACGTCCGCAAGCCGATCGCGGAGGAACTCTCGCCCGTCCGGTCGCTGTTGAACTCGCCGTGGTTCCAGGGTCAGCCGTCGAGAGTGCGCCGCGCCATCGGCGTGAAGCTGCTGCGCCGGAACGTGATCGACGCGATTGTCAAGCGTCCGAGGCCCGGCGACTGGCAGGGGAGTGACGCAACGGACCTCGCCGATCTGGCCGGGCGGATCCTGCGCGGGGCACCCGGGACATGGGAGTTGCTCTCATCTCGAGAGGTGCGACTCCTGGGCGCGGTGCATGATTCGCGAGCGGGTGAGCTCCCCGAGCTCGCCGCCGCTGCGAAGTCCTATCGTCACCCGGGCGCCCTGCTCGGACCGGATCTCAGATCCTGGTTCCACCCCGCCGGCGCCGCGCGATACGCGATCGCTGCGGCACTGCTGCGATGATGACTCAATCGGGCGAGACACGTGGGAGGGCCATGACGACCAGTAGGGCCGACCGCCCGGCGGGCGCCGGCGGGCGCCCGCACCTCGCCTACATCGCATGGGGCTACCCGCCCGCGCGCGGTTCGGGAGTGCATCGCGCTGTCGGAACCACGAATGCGTTCGTGAATGCCGGCTGGCGCGTGAGCGTGGTTACGGCGGACCGCGAGTCGTTCTTCAAGTACACGGGGGCAGACCCCTCCATGGAGGAGAGCATCGACCGCAGGATCCGCCTCGTCCGCGTGCCGTACGTCCGGAGGTACCTGGAGGACGACATGGCCACGTGGCCGCGGGCGCGCGTGGCCCTGCCGTATCCGTGGCTCGCGCTCGAGACATGGCGCGAGCAGGTGGCCTTCCCAGAGGACCGTTACGGCTTCTGGTACGTGCCGCTCGCCCGAGCCGTCAAGGAACTCCACCGCGAGGATCCGATCGATCTCGCCATCGGCACCGCGAACCCCAACGTGGACCTGGCGGGCGCGGCCGTGCTGCCGGACGTGCCATATGTCATGGACTACCGGGACGCGTGGCAGCTCAACACGTTCACCGGTGAGCGGGCCACCAAACCCGGCGGCCGCGCCGACCGCTGGGAACGGAAACTCATGGCGGGCGCGCAGGAGATATGGTTCGTCAACGCTCCGATCCTGCGATGGCACGCGGAGTTGCATCCCGAGAATGCGCACAAGATGCTCGAGGTGCCCAACGGCGCGGATCTCGGCATCACACTATCGCAGTCGCCCAATCCCGGCGGGGTGGTCAGGTTCACGTACGTGGGGACGATCACTTCCGTGGTGCCGGTGCGACAGCTCGCTGACGGATGGCGCATCGCGCACGAGCGCGGGGACCTGGAGGACTCCGTCGGCACGCTCTACGGCCATGTGGGGTTCTTCAATCGCCAGGAGGCACCCGAGCACGAGAACCTGGACTACCTCCTCCGGACTTCATCCCTCACCTATGGTGGACCGCTCCCCAAGGACCGCGTGGGTCCGACGTACCGGGACTCCGACGTGCTGATACTGGCCATGGGCGGGGGCGAGTACATCACCTCCGGGAAGACGTACGAGTACATGACGACTGGGCTTCCGATCGTCTCGGTGCACGAGCCGGAGGCCGCGGCCTCCGAGATCCTGCGGGACTACCCACTTTGGTTCCCGGCGAAGTCCCTGCGGCCGGAGGACGTCGCCGATGCGCTGGCTCACGCGGCGGTGGCGGCGCGCACGAGAGACCGTGACCTTTACGAGGCGGCCGCCCGCTACGGCACCGGTTTTCACCGGGAGGAGATCCTGCGTCCGCACATCGAGCGGTTGCGAGAGTTGGTGCGCAGGTGAGGAGGGAGTCGGCGTCCATGAAGATCGTACTGCTGGCGCTCGATCAGGCACGTGCCGCGCGGGCCGTGGCCGGCACGGCCGAACACGTGCGGCCGGAGGACTCCCTCTGGGTGATCGCCTCCGCACCGGTCGACGGCGCCCGCACGCTGGTGCCCCGGCACCTGCCTCGGCCGTACTCGCCGGACACCTCCCTGCTTCTCGCGGATCGCCTCCGCCGGACCGCGCGCCTGTACGTGGCGGGGCATGCGGTGTGGCGGGCGCTTCGCCGGGATCGGGAGGTTGCACGCCTCGTCCTCGGGGCGGACCTTGTGGTTCTCGGTGACGAGGTGTCTCTGCGAAGCGCATGGAACATCGCACGCCGCACGGGAGTCACGTGCTGGGGACGCATCGCCACGATTCCGTACGCGAGGCGCTTGCTCGGCGCCTGAGGCCGGGCAGCCGCGTCACGGTCCTACCGGGCGAGCCAATAGACTCTGGGGGCATCACCGCCGACGAAAGGTACGTCAAGTGCGCATCGCAGTAGTGGCTCTCGGCAAGATCGGCCTTCCACTGGCCGTGCAGTTCGCGGACACGGGCCACGAGGTGGTCGGCGTCGACATCAATGAGCGGACCGTAGCGCTCGTGAATGCGGGCCGTGAGCCGTTCCCGGGAGAGGCACACCTTGCCGAGAAGCTCGCCGATCTCGTGCCGGCCGGGAAGCTGCGGGCGACCACGGACTACGGTGAGGCGGTGCCGGGCGCGGACGCGATCGTCGTCGTGGTGCCGTTGTTCGTGAACGACGAGACGTGGGAACCGGACTTCGCGGCGATGGAGTCCGCGACCGAGTCCTTTGCTACACACCTCACGCCGGGCACGCTCGTGTCCTACGAGACCACGCTCCCGGTGGGGACCACGCGCACCAGGTGGAAGCCGCTCATCGAGAAGCTCAGCGGGCTGAAGGAGTCCGAGGACTTCCACCTCGTCTTCTCGCCGGAACGGGTGCTGACGGGGCGCATCTTCCAGGACCTGCGGCGCTACCCGAAGCTCGTGGGTGGGCTCACGGAGGAGGGCGCCGCGCGGGGTATCGAGTTCTACGAGCAGGTGCTCGAATTCGACGAGCGCCCGGACCTGCCGCGGCCGAACGGCGTGTGGGACCTGGGGACCGCCGAGGCGGCGGAGATGGCGAAGCTCGCGGAGACGACCTTCCGGGACGTCAACATCGGCCTCGCCAACCAGTACGCGGTCTATGCGGACAAGGTCGGCATCGATATCCAGCGCGTCATTGACGCGTGCAACTCGCAGCCCTATTCGCACATTCACCGGCCAGGGATCGCGGTGGGCGGGCATTGCATTCCCGTGTATCCGCGGCTCTATCTCTCGACCGATCCGGATGCGAGCGTGGTGCGTACCGCCCGCAAGTTCAACGCGGGGATGCCGGCGTACGCGGTGGGCCGCGTCGAAAGCGTGCTGGGGTCGCTGGAGGGACGCGGCGTCGTCGTGTTCGGTGCCTCGTATCGCGGCAAGGTGAAGGAGACGGCGTTCTCGGGCGTGTTCGCGACCGTCGAGGAGTTGCGTGACCGCGGTGCCGTGGTGAGGGTTCACGATCCGATGTTCGACGACGACGAACTCCGTGAGTACGGCTGGGAGCCGTACCACCTGGGCGAACCTGCAGAGGTCGCGATCATTCAGGCCGACCACCCCGAGTACGCCGAACTCACACCGGCAGACATCCCGGGCGTGAAGCTGCTCTTCGACGGACGCCGCGTCACCTCGCCCGAATACTGGGCCGGGACGCCGCGCATGGTGATCGGCGCCTGAGGGTTCACGCGTGCCGTTCGAGATGACCTGGGCCGAGGCCCTGCCGTGGGTGATTGCGGCCGCAGCCACGGTGTATCTCCCCGGTCTGGTGATTCTCGCGGCGGCCCGCCTGCCGGTATTGGCGACTCTCGCGGCGGCTCCGGTCGTGGGCGTCGCGGTGATCTCCGGGAGTGCGCTTCTCGCGGACTCCGCCGGATCGACCTGGAGTTGGGTGTGGGTGGCCGGCGTCGCGCTCGCGGCCGCCGCACCTCTCGGTCTGTTCCGCCACCGCCGGATCCGGCGCACCGGTGGCTCCCGGCCCGATCACAGGGCCCGTCGGGCGGCGGCCCAGTATCTCGCCGGTATCGCGATTGCAGCGATCGTCCTGGCGCCGGCGGTGCTCGATGTGATGGTTTCTCCTGAGGCGTTCGCCCAGACCTACGACAACGTCTTCCACCTCAACGCGACTCATCTGATCGTCTCCACCGGCGAGGCCTCTCCGTTCGGTCTCGGGCTGCTGGGAGTCGCGAGCTTCTACCCCGTGGGCTGGTACAACTGGGCGGCGCTGCTCATGGAGTTGACCGGCATCTCGGTCACTGTGGCATTCCAGGCCTGCACGCTCGTGACGATCTTCGGGGTCTGGCCGATCGGCCTTGCGTGGCTCGCAGAGACGTGCATTCGACCCGGAACCTTCGGGCGCCTCGTTGCGGGTCCGCTTGCGCTCTCCTCGGTCTCGTTCCCGTTCTCCCTGCTCGACTGGGGAACGTTGTACTCCAACCTTCTCGGCTTCGCCCTGATGCCTGCCGTGGTCGCAGCCGGTTGGGAGGCCCTCGGGCGGCGGCGGCCCCCGCAGCTCTCCCTCGCCGAAGCGATCGGTCTGCTCATGGCGACCGCGGCAGGTGCGGCGTTTGCGCACCCGAATGCTGCTCTCGGGGCGGCGGTCTTCCTCATGCCGGCCGCGATCCTCGCCGCGTGGCGGGCATTGGTGCCGAACGGGTTAGCACCGGATCAGCCGGCGGGCGGCACGCGGCAAAGACTGGTGCGAGATTCTCGCCCCTGGACGTGGGCGGTGATTGCCGGTGCCGTCGGTTTCCCGGTGATATGGCTGACGGCAGCGGGCAGCATATCCGACTCCAGGAGAGAGGCGTTCCTCTCGGTTCCGCGCGTCCTCGGCGAGATACTCCTCGGCACGTCCCTCGGGAAACCCCTTGTCGCGACTCTCTCCATAGGGCTCGTTCTCGGACTTGTCCAACTGGCGCGCCGCCGCGAACTGCGGATCGTCCTCGTCACGTTTGCACTGTTGTCGATCACCTACCTGGCCACCGCGACATTCGAGAGCCACCTCGCCACGTCGTTCTTCGCGGCGCCGTTCTACAACGACCCGTACCGCGCCTCTGCGCTGGTGGCGGTTGCGACCATCCCGATCGCCATCCTCGGGTGGGATTGGCTCACGACGTCGGTCTACTCGTGGCTCACGTCGTCGTCGCACGAACGTGAGGAGGCGACGCGAGTGGCGACGACGGCGGAGCGTCCCCGGCAGAGACGCGAGGCTCTCGCCGCGGGCGGACTGGCGGCCGCACTCGCGCTGCTCATTCTGCCGACGCCGGGCTGGGCGGACACGACGGCGCGGCTGCGGGACACCTTCACCATGGACGACGAGTCGGACGTGTTGACGCCCGACGAGTACACGCTGATCGTGCGGCTCCCGCAGACCACTCCTTCGGACACCGTGATCGCGGCCGACCCCTGGCAGGGCGCCAGCCTCGCGTTCGCATTCGCGGACCGGGCAGTGACGCAGTACTACATGCGGCTGATCGCGAACGAGAACGTGGCTCTCATCAACGAATCGCTCAACACCGCTGCTCACGATCCGGCCGTGTGCGACGCCATACGGGCGGAAGGCGCGGAGTACGCGCTCGAATTGGAGCCGCACCCGATCAAGTCCGTGCGGGAACCACCCGATAACCCCGGTCTCGAGGGACTGGGGGAGGCGGAGGGTTTCGAACTGGTTGACAGCGAGGGTCGATCCGCGCTCTATCGGATCACGGCGTGTGAATGAAGCGTCCGCGGTGGGCGTCGCCTACTCGCCGGTCAGTCGCCGACCCGCGGCATCGGCCGGCTCGGCGTTCGAGATCGCAATACTGCGCGCCAGTAGCGTGAATCGGCGGTCCGCCTCGGCGTGCCGCCGCTTCGATGCGATCGAGTGGCTGATGAACACCATCACGAAGCCGTAGAGCAGGAGGTCCGTGCCGCGGCCGACACCGACGAGCCGGGCCAGCCGCGTGAGCCAGGACGGGTCGATCACCGCGGCGATCCCGGCCACCAGCAGAAGCAGGTAGGTGAGACGGCGGATGGCCACGGGCCGCGCCCCCGGCTTCTGAACGAAAAGGACTGCCATGAGGGCCAGCAGGCCGACGATCAGGAGGACTTGGATCACGATCTGGTTGCTCATTGCCGGACTAACGATGGAAGAGGAGTTCGTTGAGGATGTTCACCGAGTTCCAGAGCGACTGGCCCTTCGAGCGGGAGTAGTCCGTGTAGACGATGCGGACCGGTTCCTCGGCATACCGCAGCTGGTACCGCGCGATCTCGTGCAGGATCTCGGTGGCGTGGGCCATGCCGTTCTGCCGGATCTCGATGGCCTGGGCGGCCGCGCGGTTGAAGGCCCGGAGACCGTTGTGGGTGTCGGTGATCTTCAGACGGGTCGCGATTCGTTCGAACAGCACCGCCACCCTCAGCGCGGACTTCTTCAACGTGCCCATCTCGCGCTTGGTCTCGGAATCGAGGAACCGGGAACCCAGGATGACGTCCAGGGGCTCGGCGCGGAGCCTCTCGACCATCCGTTCTGCGTCTTCGGTGCGGTGCTGACCGTCGCAGTCGAACGTCACGAAGTACTGCGCTGCGGAGTCTCCGAGCGCGTACGTGAGTCCTGTCTGAATCGCCGCGCCCTGACCGAGATTGGCCGGATGTGTCACGACGACGGCGCCCGCTTCACGGGCGACCTTGCCCGAGCCGTCGCCCGAGCCGTCGTCGACGCAGACGATCTTGGCGAACCTCTCACGGGCGTGCCGGATGACGTCCCCCACTACCGCGCCCTCGTTGTAGAGCGGCGCCACGAGCCAGGTGTCAGTGTTCACGCAGCTTCCTCGTGCTCAGGATCATTGCTTGCGCAGTCTAGTGGGCGGGTCGCGCGCTCGGATGCGCAGGGGCCTTGTGCGGACGGCGCGCGGCACGCACGATGGTCCGCGGATCGGCGCGAGCCGTCAGCTTGGGCCGTCTCCAGGCGGGTACAGTGACCTGGTAGCCCAAGCCCCGCACTCTCCCCGAGGAAGGCGATGACCACCCACGGACGCACTCTGATCATCATGCCTGCGTGGAACGAATCCGATGTCATCGGTGACACCGTCAAGGAACTGATCGGCGCGCGGCTGGACACGGATCTCCTCGTGGTGGATGACGGCTCTACGGACGGTACCGCAGACATCGCTCGCAAGGCGGGCGCGCAGGTCCTGCAACTGCCCTACAACATCGGTGTCGGCGGGGCGATGCGCGTGGGGTACAAGTGGGCCTACAGGATGGGGTACGAGCAGGCGATCCAGGTGGATGCCGATGGCCAGCATGATCCGTCGGGGATCGAAGAGGTGCTCGCCGGTCTGCAGGAAGCGGACATCTCCATCGGCGCCCGGTTCGCGGGCAAAGGTGAATACCAGGCACGAGGCCCGCGCCGATGGGCGATGAGACTGCTCGCGGCGGTGATGTCCCGGGTCTCCAAGACGAAGCTGACCGACGTCACGTCCGGCTTCCGGGCCGGGAATCGTAAGGCGATCGCCCAGTACGCCCGCTACTACCCGGCCGAGTATCTCGGCGACACGGTCGATTCGCTACTGATGGCGGTCCGGTCCGGTCTGACGGTCGTCCAGGTTCCCGTCCACATGCGTCCACGGCAGGGTGGCACTCCCAGCAGCAATCCCTGGAAGTCCATGATCTACCTGTTCAGGTCCATGTTTGCTTTGTTCATCGCCTTGACGAGTCGTCGCGTCGTGGACGGGAGGTAGACCCGGTGTCTGTTGCGAAGGTGCTCTTCTTCCTATTCGCGTTCCTGGTCGCGTTCCTGATCTTCAGGCTCCTGCGCTCGGGCAGACTCCGCGAGAAGTACGCGGCACTGTGGATCCTGGTCGGTACGGCCGTCGTCGTTCTGGTGATCTGGCCGGAACTGCTCGGGTGGGTCACGGGCCTGCTGGGCATTCAGGTTCCATCGAACCTGCTCTTCTTCCTGGCCATCATGCTGCTGCTCGGCGTGTGTCTGCACCTCTCATTGGAGATATCCAAGCTCGAAGGAGAGGCTCGCATCCTCGCGGAGGAGATCGCGATCCTGCGGCTTCGCCTGGAACGTGGGGGCGTGGGCCGGGACAGCGGCGGCAAACCGCCGACTCTGGGCGACTCCGGTGTGATGTGACTGTCGAGACTGTGAGGGAAGAGCGGGACGATGACCTGGCTTGAGTTCATTCCGAGTGTCCTGATCGCGCTCGCCTTGTTCATTGTGCCGGGGCTCGCAGTTCTCGGGGCCGGGGGCATGCGCGGGTTCTTCGCCCTGGCCGCCGCGCCACCGGTGTCTGTGGTCATCGTGGCGGGTTCGGCCGTTTTCGCGCATTGGCTCGGCATGCCGTTCGGCATCGTGTCGGTGCTGGTTCTGACGGCAGTGGGGATGGTCATTGCCCTGGCGTTCGCCCGCATCAGGCTCAAGGCCAATCCGGAATTCCTGTTCGAATTCCCGAAGGCGTCCTGGGCCTGGTGGGCCGGCCTCGGCGTCAGCATCCTGCTCTGGGCTCGGCATATCCGGAACGTCCTGGACCGCCCGGATGCCTTCTCGCAGACGTTCGACAACGTGTGGCACCTCAACGTGACGCGATACATCGCCGCCACCGGCAACGGCTCGGCGCTGGCGATCGGCGATTTCAACGACTCCACCACAACCTTCTATCCCATCGCCTTCAGCGACTTCGCCGCGCTCGTCACTTCCTTCAACGGGGGAGCGCTCGCGGTCGCGATCAATGCCGTGGTGTACGTGATCTGCGGTGTGGTGTGGCCGCTCGGCGTGATGTTCCTGGTGAGGAGCATTCTGCGCACCCACGATGCGACCGCCGTCGGGATCGGCGTGCTGGCCGCATCCTTCCCGGCCTTCCCGCTACTGCTGATCGACTTCGGCGTTCTCTATGCGAACCTGCTAGGCCTTGCTCTGCTGCCGGTCGCGGTCGGGGTGGTCGTGCAGGCATGCAATCTCGGCAAGGATCGATGGATCGATTGGCCCCGCGCGTTGATCATCCTGCTCGTCGCGGTGCCCGGCATCATCCTGGGGCACGCGAACGCGTTCATGCTGCTGCTCCTCATCTCCAGCGTCCTCGTCATCGCCATGGCCGTGCGCCAGGTCCGGGTCCTGAAGCAGGACCCAGGTTCGAAGAGGGCCGTCACCGTGAGATTGGTGATCGCTGCACTCGTCGTCGTCACCTCGGTCGTCCTGTGGCCGATACTCAGAACCGAGGTCAGCGTCAACGACTGGCCCCCTCCGCTTTCCGCCCCCGCAGCGGTGGGGCATGCGCTCCTCAACGCGCCGCTCGGTCTGGGAGCGAACTGGGTGGTGAGCATCCTGATGATCGTGGGGCTCCTCATCGCCGCCAGGGCACGGCTGTTCTGGCTGGCTGCTGCGTGGGGAGTGGTCGCCTTCTTCTGGCTGGTCGTCTCGAGTTTCCCCGCGAACGAGTTCCGTCTGATGCTTGTTGGGATCTGGTACAACGACTCGAGCCGCTTCGCTGCGAACCTGCCCGTACTCGCGCTCCCTGTCGCGGCCGTGGGCCTGGACTGGCTCGTGGAGCAGACAGCAGAACGGCTGAGGGAGTGGTCGCGGCGTCCCGCGTGGTTCACGGAGCGGTGGATCGCCGCGTTCCTGACCCTGACGGTTCTGGGCGGCCTGGTCCTGACCACTCAGCGGACCACCTCGATGAACGTCGCGGTGGACCGTGCGTCCAGCAACTATGCGATGGATGAGTCCTCAGGTCTCGTGACGGAGGACGAGTTCCGGCTCATCGAACGGCTGCCGGAACTGGTGCCCGAGGACGCGGTCATTGCCGTGAACCCGTGGAACGGGTCCGCCCTGGCGTATGCCTTCGCTGACCGAGAGGTGACGGCCCCGCATATCTTCTACGGTATGACTCCTGTCCGCGAGATCGTCTACGAGAATCTCGACGAGGCGGCTTTCGACGCCGAGGTGTGCCCCGTGCTCATGGACGAGAACGTGCGCTACGTGCTCGACTTCGGGAGTATGGGCGTGCACGGCAGGCGGCCGTACGAGGGTCTCGATGCCGTGAGACGTGCTCCGGGCTTCGAACTGGTCGCGAGCGAAGGCGACGCGCGACTCTACGAGATCACGGCCTGCGACTGGTAAGAACTCCGGCTCGGGACTGTGTGAGGTTGGTGCAGTCTCCGATTTTCCCTGTCGGGGAGCCCGTGCCGGGCTTGAATCGCGGCGCCGAAGTGGTCACGGGATTGGGTGCGAGCCGTGACGGACGCGCGCCTCCGCAAATCGCGCGGCGTGGGGAAAGAGTGATCCCGGGGCCCCGATATTCGGGACCCCGGGATCACTCTCAGGCCTCAGCCCGTTGCCCGGCCTTGCCGGCGGGTCAGTTCGGGCTCAGGAGGTTGCCCTTCACGTGGTCGAGACGCCAGGCTGCCTCGTTACCAGGCTGGGTCTGCTTGCAGTACCAGCTGTGCAGTTCATTGCCGAACTGGTGCTGGAAGACGCAAGCCGCGCCGTCGCCGTAGAGGGGGTTGCCCGGGACCTCGTAGAACGGACCCGTTGGCGAGGTCCCCGTCATGACGCGGGTCTTCCAGACGCCGCTCTCCTTCGTCTCGACCGAGAGGTAGTAGATGCCGTTGACGTACATCGTGGAAGGTGCGGCGAGCACGTTCCGCGAGAGGGCGATCCGGGTTCCGAGGTCCGAGCTTCCCGAACCGATCAGGCCCGGAATCGTGGTGGCGGACTTCACCCGAATCTCGTACAGGTACTCGATCCCCTTTTCATTGGGGATGACTCGGTAGTAGTACAGGTAGTACCGGTTGGTGGTCGGGTCGCGGAAAAGGGTCGGGTTGCCGGTGCCGTCATTTCCTGGGGCCTGCACCAACGTGGTCGCCGTGGGGAATTCCGTTCCGTTCAGCCCGTCCCGGGACATCTGGAGCGTGATGGTGTCGTCCCACACCCCGTTGACCACCATGGCGACCTGGGAGCCATCCACGATGGCGCCGAAGGCCCAGCGGCACGGCCACTGACTCCCGAACCACGGCTGGTCGCCGCCCACGTTCCACGAGGACGAATCCAGGTTGTTGGAGCGGGCGATGTTGATCCCACCGCAGTTGTTGTGGCCGAAGTATCCCAGGTAGCGGTAACCCGCGTTGATGCTGGGGGATTGGCTCGGGTTCACGTCCAGGACGCTCATCGTGTGCGGGTACTGGCCGGGCGCGTACGAACTGCTGACCACGGCCGCTTGGGGAGTCCCGAGCGTGAAGTAGCCGGTGTTGGAGCCGCGGCTGGTGTGCGCGTAGCCGAGGAGCACCTTGTCCCTGTAACCCCATGACTGCAGGGTCGCGTCGGACAGTTCGTTCGCGCTGACTGTCAGCCAGTCCTTGTCTGAGGGGTGCCACCAGCGGTACACCGCCGTCCGGCCAGTGCCGGAACTGGTGAACAGGTAGTACTGGAACGTCTGGTTCGTGTACCCGGGGTGAACCTCGCCGTCGACCATGTCCACCCAGTCCCTGTCACCGGCGTGGTACCAGCGGTAGATAGCGCGCATGTCGCCCGCACTCGAGGAAATGAGCGGCACGTAGAACTGCGGGCCGACCTGGCCGCCGTATCCGGACGGAACGCCGAAGTCGCCGTGGTCGGGCACACCGACCCAGTCCTTGCTGCCGGTGCTGTTGTACCGGTAGACGGGGGTTGGCGACGAACTACCCGGCGCCACCTTCGCGGCAACCGCGGTGTTAGTGATGGTGCACACCACGTCAGTCGAGGCGCTCAGTGTCACCTTGTTACCGCCGCTGACCGGAACCGGGTTCGAACTCGCGTCGATGCACGACCAGGTGGTGCCGTTGCTGTACCCCGGAACGCTGCCGGTCTCGGAGAGCGTGTAGGTCCCCTCGACGACGGCGGTCCGTGCCACGCCGCCGGGGCCCGACAGATCGTTGCTGCCGGGGCCGTCTGCGGACAGGATCCAGTTTGACGCGGATGCCGCAGGACCGGCGGTGCTCTGAACGCGCTTCACGAGCGTGAGGTGGGCCTGGCTGGCGGTGTTGGTGATCGAGCAGGTCACGTCAGCGCCGGCGGTGAGGGTCACCACGTTGTTGGACACCGTGACGGGTTGGCCGGCCGCGTTTGCGCAGGACCAGGTGGTCCCGTTGGTGTAGCCGGGCACGCTGCCGGTCTCGGAGAGCGTGTAGGTCCCCTCGACGACGGCGGTCCGTGCCACGCCGCCGGGGCCCGACAGATCGTTGCTGCCGGGGCCGTCTGCGGACAGGGTCCATTTGGATGCCGCTTCCGGCGTGCCGTACGGGTTGGTGACCTTCTTCTCCAGCGAGAGATACGGCGCCGTGGCGGTGTTCGTGATCGAGCAGGTCACGTCGTCCCCGGCCGCGAGAGTCACCGAGTTGTTGGCAACTGTGACCGGGCCCGCATTCGCGTCGACACAGGTCCACGTGGTGCCGTTGGTGTAGCCGGGCACGCTGCCGGTCTCGGAGAGCGTGTAGGTCCCCTCGACGACGGCGGTCCGGGCCACTCCACCGGTGCCCAACAGGTCGTTGTTGTCGGGGCCGTCTGCGGACAGGGTCCATTTGGATGCCGCTTCCGGCGTGCCGTACGGGTTGGAGACCATCTTCTCCAGCGAGAGATACGGCGCCGTGGCGGTGTTCGTGATCGAGCAGGTCACGTCGTCCCCGGCCGCGAGGGCCACGACGTTGCCGGTCACCGTGACCGGGTTGGAATTCGCGTCGATGCACGACCAGGTGGTGCCGTTTGTGTAGCCGTGCACGCTGCCGGTTTCGGAGAGTGCGTAGTCTCCCTCAGGGACGGCGGTCCGGGCCACGGCGCCGTCGCCTGACAGGTAGTTGTCACCGGGGCCGTCTGCGGACAGCTCCCAGTCGGAGGGGTCTGCTGCGGTGCCGAAGCTGTTGACGACCGTCTTGACGAGGGTCAGGCCGGCTCGGACGTCCGAGACCGCGAGGGCCATCGTGGCGTTGACCGTCTCGTCGTCGGAGTCGGTGAGTGTGATCACCACCTCTGTCGTGCCCTCCTCAGTGGGCGTGCCGGCGATCGTGTCCCCGGTCAGAGTCAGTCCGGGCGGGAGAGGAGATGCCGTCCACGTGTACGGGGCAGTGCCGCCCGCACCGGTCAGCGTGAACGAGTACGGCTCATCGAGCGTGCCCGCAGCCAACGCCGTCGTGGTGATCGCCAGCGCGTCCTCGACGACGAGTCGCAGCGTGGTGCTCGTCGACCGTTCGTCTGCATCCGTGACCGTGACCGTCACATCGGCCGTTGCGATCGTCCCGGGGACGCCGCTGATCGTATTGCCGTCGAGCGTCAAGCCGGCGGGGAGACCAACGGCAGACCACGAATACGGCGGAACACCACCGCTCGCTGCGAGCGTCGCAGAATACTCAGTGCCCGGCCTTCCCGCCGGGATCGAGGATGTCGTGATGGTCAACTGCCCGGATACGACGAGGTCGAGGCGAGCAGTGGTCTCACGTCCGGCCGCGTCGGTGACCTTGAGCGAAACGCTGAACGTTCCAGGCTCGGTCGGGGCCCCGCTGATCTTGCCGGCGGCGAAGCTCAGCCCGTCCGGCAGGTCTGTCACCTCCCAGGTGTACGGCGCGGTGCCGCCGGTTGCGGCCACGTCCGTCTGGTAGGGGTCGCCCACAGTGCTCGGCGGGAGGCTCGTATTCGTGATGACCAGCGCTTCGGAGATGTCGAACGTCAGATCGGCAGTTGCCTCGCGACCTTCGAGATCGGTCGCCATGAAGGTGACGGTCGTGGAGCCGGCGCTCGTGGGAGTCCCGGTGATCGTTCCGGTTGCCGCGAGTCCCAGTCCTTCGGGCAGGAGACCCAGGGCGGTCCAACTCGCCGGGGGCACGCCGCCCTCGGCGGTGAGGGTGGCTTCGTACGGCTGGTCTACCGAGCCCACCGGGAGCGAGGTCGTGGTGATCAGAAGTGGCTCCACCACGGACAGGACGACCTCGGCAGACACGCTGTCACCACCGCCGGTCACCGTCACCTCAATGGTCGTGGGGCCGGTGGCAGTCGGTGTTCCGGAGATTTTGTCGCCAGTGAGGGTGAGGCCGGCGGGGAGGTTGGTGGCCTGCCATGTGTAGGGCGTGGTGCCGCCGGTGGCGGCGAGGGTGGCCTCGTACGGCTGACCGACGGTGCCGGAGGGCAGCGTGGTCGTGGTGATGGTGAGTTGCTCTGAGTCCTCAATCCCGGCCAGGCGGAACAGGAACGCCGCCATCGCGTCACGGTTGATCGGCTCGACGGGGTGGAAGGTGCCGTCCGGGTATCCGGTGGTAATGCCCTCGGCGTACGCCCAGGTGATCTCCTTATAGAACATGTCGTCCTTCTCCACGTCCGAGAACGGCGAGGTGTCCGGCGGCGTGAAGTCCGGTTCGCCGGCGAACCGGTAGATGAACGCTGCCAGCGCGTCACGGTTGATCGGCTCGCCTGGGTGGAACGTGCCGTCCGGGTATCCGGTGGTGATGCCCTCCTCGTACAGCCAGGCGATCTCCTTGAAGAACATCACGTCCCGTGGCACGTCCGAGAACGGCGGGGTGCCGTCCGGCGGCGTGAAGTCCGGTTCGCCGCTGAAGCGGTAGAGGAACGCGGCCATGGCGTCACGGTTGATCGGCTCGCCTGGGTGGA
Organism: Actinomycetaceae bacterium; assembly: GCA_035647855.1. Classification (GTDB taxonomy): domain Bacteria; phylum Actinomycetota; class Actinomycetes; order Actinomycetales; family Actinomycetaceae; genus JAAZBW01. The sequence continues at coordinate 63,616 of DASRMP010000042.1, forward strand.
AGGTGCCGTCCGGGTATCCGGTGGTGATGCCCTCCTCGTACAGCCAGGCGATCTCATCGTAGAACATGTCCTCCCGGTGCACGTCCGAGAACGGCGAGGTGTCCGGCGGCGTGTAATCCAACTCCGCGCTCGCCGGCGCCACACCCACCAACAGCATGAGGGCAGACAGGAATGCGGCGATGATGGCGCGCGAGCGGCGTCCAAATGAGTGGTTCTTCTTCATCACGGGTTTTCTCCGAGGGGTTTGGGCCGGACTGTGTGGTCGGCTCAGGAATTCGCCTATCAGTGGTCGAAGTAGAGTTTGCCGGCCACCGGGTTGCCGATGATGTCGGTAACGGTGACCAGGGTGTAGCCGCGCGCCTGGAGATCCGAGATGATTCCCGGCAGTGCGGCGGCTGTGGCGGCGACGTCGTCGTGAAGCAGGATGACGGCATCGCGGCTGGCGAGGTCGACGACGTCTTCGCGGAGCCAGTGGCCCTCGTTCGCCTTATACTCGTAGTCGAATGGGTCGTCTGTCCAGAGGACAACCGCCATGCCTTGCCTTCCGGCCTCGGCGTCCACGGACGCGTTCCGGTACCCATACGGTGGCCGGAAGACGGTGGGGCTGACCCCGGTGTAGTACCTGACGTAGTAGTTGGTGTCCCACAGTTGCCAGTAGAGGTCCGTCGGCGTCTGCTCGGTCAGGTAGATGTGATCGTACGAGTGGTTGCCGATCTCCATCCCGAGGTCGGCCATTCGCTCGACTTCGCCGATGCGCGACTTGATCAGGCTTCCGGTCAGGAAGAAGGTCGCTCGGGAACCGGAGGCGGTGAGGGCGTCGAGCACTTGATTGGTGTACGGTGCCGGTCCGTCGTCGAACGTCAGGGCGATGCACTTCAGGACGTCACAGTTGACATCGCCGTAGGGGTTGATCTTCAGAGCCAGGGTTCTCGTCCTCTGCTGCCCTGCGGAGTCGGTCACCGTGATCTGCGGGTTCTTCGTGCCGTCCGAAGTCGGTGTTCCGGAGATCTTGTTGCCGGTGAGGGTGAGGCCGGCGGGGAGGTTGGTGGTCTTCCACGTGTAGGGCGTGGTGCCGCCGGTGGCGGCGAGGGTGGCCTCGTACGGCTGACCGACGGTGCCGGAGCGCAGTGATGCCGTGGTGATGGTGAGTTGCTCCGGCTGCGTCATCCCCGCCAGCCGGTACATGAACGCGGCCATCGCGTCCCGGTTCACCGGCTCCAACGGCCGGTAGGTGTTGTCTGCCCAGCCGGTGGAAATGCCCTCGGCCCTCATCCACATGATCTCGGTGTAGAACTGAGTCCGCTCCGGGACATCCGTGAACGGTGAGGTGTCAGACACATCGAAGGCGGGGGAACCGGCCAGCCGGTACATGAACGCGGCCATCGCGTCCCGGTTCACCGGCTCCGACGGCCGGTAGGTGTTGTCTGCCCAGCCGGTGGAAATGCCCTCGGCCCTCATCCACATGATCTCCGTATAGAACTGAGTCCCCTCCGGGACATCCGTGAACGGTGAGGTGTCAGAGACATCGAAGGCGGGGGAACCGGCCAGCCGGTACATGAACGCGGCCATCGCGTCCCGGTTCACCGGCTCCCACGGCCGGTAGGTGTTGTCTGCCCAGCCGGTGGAAATGCCCTCGGCCCTCATCCACATGATCTCGGTGTAGAACTGAGTCCCCTCCGGGACATCCGAGAACGGCAGCGCCTCCCCCTCCGCGCTCGCCGGCGTCACACCCACCAGCACCAGGAGGGCCGACAGCAACGCTGCGAGTCCGGTGTGACGGATCTTTCGGTGGGCGCCTGAATACCGCATTGATGACCTCCCGGACAAGAACCTGCGCACGAATTAGGCACAGCGTCGCAATCCTAGGACCAAGAGGCTGGGTGCAATGGAGGCTTTGGACCGTGAGGCTGGACTCCCCAGACGGAAACTGGACTCCAGAGGGGTGACCTACGCGGCCAAGTGAACGGAGAAATCCCGGCTCTCAACAGCGATGACGTTTCCTTCCGGATCCCCCGCCTCGTGCACTTCGAGCTCAACTGTGTATCTGCCCACACCGAGCGGGACGGGGAACGAGAAAGGAACGAATCCGTCGCCGTCGGGAACGGGGACTTCTCCGCTTGCCACCTGGTCGCCGCCGGCGAAGCTGACCTGCCAGGTCACGGAGGTGCCCGCGAGTGCTTCGCCCGAGATCGTGGTCTCTTCCCGAGTGACGAATTCGCCCTCGGCCGGAAGGTCCACCTGCAGAGGCGACAGCACGTTCTGGGCCTCCGCCCGTTCGACGTCGCCCGTCCAGGAGACCGTCCCCCACAACTGATCGGCGGCGTCGCCGTCTATGAGGAGTCTCACGTTCGAATCCGGGCGGCCGGCGGTGGCGGTGTAGACCAGTTGCTGGACCGTGAACTCGGCGATATCCCGCGAGACGTCGACATCCCGCGCCGCGGCGCTGAGATCGATGATGACCACCCCGGCCTCGGTGAAGGCGGCCCGCACCTCCACGGCGGGATCCCAGAAGGACACGTAGTCCGGGTCAAGTGGGCCCTCGACCATCGCCTCCACTGCACCCATCAGCGGATCTCCGGTCACGAGGCGCCTCTCGCGTACGAGTCGCGTCCCCTGCGGGGTCTCCGACAGGAAGTACACCGGGACGGAGTGCGGGCCCTCATCGAATGAGGTCGCGTCCGGGGTGGGCGTCGTCGACGTCGGTGTCGCTGCTTGGGACGATGGCGCAGTCGGGGAAGGCGGCGTCACCATTTCGGGCGACGGCGACGCGCCGGAACCGCCGACGGTGCTCGCACACGAGGCCAGAAGCAGCGCGATGACCGCCCCGCCGGCAAGGAATGCCCTCGTGCTCCCGGACGTGCGGCGACTGCGGCGAGGTGACGGACTCGGTTCCGTTTGGCTCATGACCCACTCCTCGAGGCGACGAACCCTGACACCGCTAGGAGACCATGATCGCTAGGGCTTCGCCAGGCGATCGGCGATGATTTCCGACGGCCGGAGCGTGTCAAGCTGGGATGGGTACTTGAACTCCTCCCAGGACTGGAGGAACTCCTGGAGCTTGCCGGTGTTCATTCCCGTGAGCACGACGTTCTGGCCCAGCCCCTGGTGGCGCTCGGTCCGCTCGCGGTGGACGGCGCACGGCACCCCGAGTGCGGCGCACTCCTCCTGCAGGCCTCCCGAGTCGGTGACCACGAAGCTCGCGCGAACCAGAATCGGGAGAAACGCGGCGTAGGGCCGCTTGCCGACGATGCGGAAGGTATCGCCGAACAGAGTGCCGAGTCCCAGTTCCTCGATCCGCTGTCTCTCGGCGTCACCGGCAACCATAACGAGCGGAACCTCACCGTGATTCTCGGCCAGCGTCCGGAGGACGGCCGTGAACTGATCCGGCTGGCGCAGGAGCTCGAAGCGGTGCAGCGTCACGAGCCCGAAGACGTCCGGCAACTCGATGTCCTTCAATTCGCTGTCCATCGCGTACCGCAGGGCATCGACGACCGTGTTGGCCCCCGTCTCGATGTACTCGCCGGGGGCTTCTTCGCGCTCCAGATTCTCGATCTCGCGCGGAGTCGGGGCGAAGTGCAGGGTCGCGATCTTCCCGACGGCCCGGCGGTTGAGTTCCTCGGGGAAGGGGCTGCGGATGGAGCCACTCCGCAGGCCTGCTTCCACGTGTGCCACTCGGGCCCCGATGAACCGGCCGATCCGGGCGCCCAGAACCGTGGAGAAGGTATCTCCGTGAACGACAACGGTTGGCGGCACATCGCCGCCACGGAGGCTCTCGGCCAACTCGCTGCGATGACGAATCGCGTAGCCCATCACGCGAGAAGCCCACGCGGGGATCTGCCGGGAGCGCGTGATGTGCTTCCTCTGGCGGGGCGCAATCATCACCCGGTCCGGACGGCGGACATTCAGGTCGTTCGCCGTGCCGGGGACGCCCGTCACGTGCTGGGCCGTGGCCCATATCTGGTACGGAACACCTCTCGAGTCAAGTTCGTGCATGACTGGCGCAAGCTTGATGAGTTCCGCCGTTGTCCCGACGATGAAAGCGATGGACACGTGCACCTCGATTGTGTTTGGGGACGAACGGCGTGCGTTATCATACTCGAGTTCGCCGTCACCAGGCGGGAAGGTGGAGACGTGAGCGCGCCATCGAGTCACACTGTGTGCTCATGACCGAGACCACCAAATCCTCGTGGGCGGGCCGGATCGGATCGATCGGCGCCGCGACTCTCACGGCGAGCGTTCTCGGGTTCATTCTCCTCGCACTGGTTGCCCGGATCCTCACGCCCGATCAGAATGCCGCCTTCCTCAGCATCTGGGGTCTCGTCTTCGCATTCGGCAGCATCATCTCCTCAAGCGAGCAGGAGGTGGCGCGCCAATCGACGGTGGCCCACCTCGCCGGGCGCAAGGTACCCGGCGGGGTGGTACAGGTCGCCGGGTTTGTGCTCTCCGTGAGCCTGATCGGTGTGCTGGTACTGGCCGCTTTGCCCGCCGGTTCCGCGCTGTTCGCCGGATCCGTGGAGCTCGTGGTTCTCACCATCGTGTGTGTCAGCGGGCTGGCCGGCCAGTTCTTCTGGCGCGGGGTGTTCCTCGGTATCAGTGAGATCCACAGATACGTCGGTGTGATCATCATGGAGGCTTTGCTGCGGGTGGGGTTCGCGCTGGCATTTCTGCTGCTCCTCGACTCCGCTCCGCTGTCCGCTCCGGTGGCGGCGGTCGCGGTGGGGTGTTTCGCGTGGGTCCCGTTCAGCTTCTCCAAGTTCCGCGTGGTGGAGTGGCGCGGAAGCTTCGATCCATGGGCCGAGGTCCTCCGGAACATGGGTCCGCTGGCGCTGGCGACCGGGCTGTCCGCCGTGGTGCTCACGGCCTACCCGTCGCTCGTGACGAGCATCCTCGGGGATTCCCGGGGCCTCGCCACTCTCTTCGGCGTCGTCACGCTGACTCGTGTCCCCATCGTCCTCATGACGCCGTTCCAGGCTCTCACCGTCCCGATCACGACACGGCTCGTGACCGAGGGCCGAACCAGGGAACTGTCCGGAATGCAGGTGAAGCTGGCGCTCGGTGCGACGGCGCTCGCCGTCGTCATCGGAGTCGGAGGGTACCTGCTCGGGCCGTGGGGCATGCGGGTGTTCATGGGGCCGCAGTACGACGCGTCGGGTGCGCTCGTGGCGACCCTTCTGGCGTCGTCGGTGTACATCGCGGCGGCGCTCATGCAAGCGGCAGTGTGTGTGGCCCTGCAGAGATACTCGCTGGTCCTGGGGGTCTGGATCGTCTCGGTGGCGGCTGCCGTAGTGACGCTCGTGACCGTGCCGGGGTCGAACGAAATTCGGGGGATGTGGGGCTTCGTGGCGGCGTCCTTCGCCGCGTACTTCGCATCCACGTTCCTGCTGAGGCGTGCGATCCGCCACCGGGTGACCGGCGATGCCACCGCAAAGGACGAGGCCGGCCGGGCGGGGGAGAGCGACCGCGAGACCTCGTCATGACTGGACGACGAGGACACTGGCGGCCCGGCACCCGTCGGCTACCCTGAACTGATCAGGGGACGGCCTCGCCGCACAAGACACATCGAGGAAGCACGTGCATCGCATCATCGGCGTCGAGCGCCACTACGAGTGGGGTTCGCCCACGGCCATCCCCGAGTTCGCGGGCAGGGTTGCCAGTGAAACGCCTGTCGCCGAGGTGTGGTTCGGCGCGCACCCCACGGCGCCCGCGCCCATTGCCGGAGTCGATGGCGAACCGCTCCCGGACGGTCAACCCAAGAACCTTCTCGAGTTCGTCGAGTCCGATTCCGGTGCCATCCTGGGCGAGGACGTTGCCGGGCGGTTCTCCGGCCGGATGCCGTTCCTCATGAAACTCATCGCCCCTGCCCGAGCGCTCTCGCTCCAGGTCCATCCGGACCGCGACCGCGCGGCTGCGCGTTTCCAGGACGAGGAGGCCGCAGGCATCCCGCTGGACTCTCCGGCCCGCAACTATAAGGACGCGAATCACAAGCCGGAACTCCTCTTCGCGGTCACCACCTTCCAGGCCATGTGTGGTTTCCGTGCGCCACGGCGCGCCGCCGAGCTTTTCCGAGACCTCGGCACGCCCCTCACGGACAGCCTGTACTGGAAGCTCCGCACCCACCCAAACGCGGACGGCGTCCAGGACGCCTTCGCCTCTCTCCTCATGCGCGTTTCGCGCCCCTCTCCCGAGGAAGTCACCGAGTTCGCGGCCGCGTGCACCCGCCGGCTCGAGGAGGGGTCCATCTCGCCGCGCGTCGATCAGACCGTGGTCACGCTGCAAGAACAGTACCCGGGCGATCCCGGCGTCGTCGCATCGATGCTGCTGAACCCCGTCACGCTCAATCCGGGGGAGGCGCTCTTCGTGCCCGCCGGGAGCGTCCACGCGTACCTCTCCGGCCTCGCGGTGGAGATCATGGCATCCTCGGACAACGTCCTCCGCGCCGGTCTCACAGCCAAGCCGATCGACGTGCCCGAGATGCTCGCATCCGTCAACTACGTGGCGGCGCCGCCCATCCGCATCGCGCCGGAGCGGATCGGCAAGGCCACCGATGTGTTCTACGCCCCCGTCGACGACTTCGAACTCGGCGTGACTACCGTGACGCCCGAGCAGGGCGAAGTCCTGTTGCCCGGAAGATCGGCCCGCGTCATCCTCGGTATCCACGGCAGGATGCGGGTCCGTTCGGGCGACGCCGTCGTGGAACTCACCCCCGGCGAGGCCGTACTCGTGCGCGCCGACGACGAACGCCCCCTCGTCTCCGGCGACGGCACCGTGGTTCAGGGAGACGTGCCCTAACGCGAAGTGCTCTGGTAGCGAACCTGTTGGAGAAGCGCCCCTCCGATGCGGGATAATGGTGACCCGGCCCCTTCCGCGACAGTTCCCGGAGCTTGAACTTGATCATCGCCCGCCCGCGTCACGGCACCCCCACGGGCCGCCATGTGATTGCTCGCCGTCTCGCGACGAGCACATTGGCAGCCCTGATCTTCTTCGGAATCATCGCGGCAAGTCCTGCCGGGCGGACGCCCGCAGGGTCGGTGATCGCCCCGGCCGCTTCGGTCGTGGACACCCCCGCCCGAACACCGGACCCGGACTCCGTCTCCACGGACGTATTGCGCCTGATCGCGCCGGCGCTCGAGAAGGGCCTGTCCTTCGACGCCGATCTCCGGGCGCAGGCCTTGGTCGCCGCCGGCGGCGTCACGGCCGACGAGATCGAGTTCCACGGTTCGGGCGTGCTCACAGTCGTCGACGGCGAGCAGTTGCCGCCTGACCCGGAGCGGCGTCCCTACACGTATCTGCTCCGGGTGGAGGAGGGCATCGGCATCGACCAGGAGATCTTCGCCGGCATGGTCTTCGACATCCTCAACGACCCCCGCGGCTGGGGCCCCATCGACGGCGTGAGCTTCGGCCGCACGTCAGATCCCTATCTTGCGGACATCACGCTCACGCTCGCCTCGCCCGCCACGACTCAGCATCTCTGCGGCGATCTCCCAACTGGCGGCTACACCTCCTGCGGCGTGGTTGGCAACGTCAACATCAACGCCGCCCGCTGGGCCCACAACGCCGAGGCATTCATGGCGGCCGGCGGTTCGGACGAGGACTACCGCTTCTACGTCATAAACCACGAGTTCGGGCACCTGCTCGGCTACTGGCACGTCCCGTGCCCTGGCGTGGGCGAGCCGGCGCCCGTCATGCTTCAGCAGACCCTGGACCTCCAGGGCTGCGTCCCGAACGGCTGGCCGAACCCGGACGCGTTGGGCTGAGCCCCTACACCGCGCCCTCCTGGGCGGCGGCACGGCTGCGCGTCTCGAGGGGGAGGCGCTCGTCGACGACGACGACGGAGCCTCCCGCCCGCCAGGCGGCGACCGAGCGCCTGATGAGGTCCCAGACGGTGGTCGGAACGATCAGCGAGCGCCCCTCCGGGCCAACCCCGATCACTTCGTGCAGGTCGATGAATCTGATGCCGGCGTCCGCAACGGCGATCCGCAGCGGCTCCCGGAGCGCGGGTTGGAGCGCGAAATCTGCTTGGCCGGCCACGTCGGCCACGCCGTCGAGAACACCGGGAGGAAGGTCGCGCTCGAAGCGCAGTGCGAGTGGATCCTCCGTCACGGCGATGACGACGTCCCCGCTCGCCCGCTCCGGACGGGTGGTGACGACGGCGGAGGCGTCGTCGTGGGGGATGATCGTGATGCTGCAGCCCTGGAGCCACGCGCCGAGGGCCCACGGCACGGCGCGCCACGAGGGCGGGATGTCGAGCACGACGATGTCGCCCGGCTCGAGGCCCTCCTCGTAGAACAGGTTGGCGCTCTTCACGGCCCACTGCGCGAGCACCTTTCCGGACAACTCGACGCGCGCGGGATCCTCCGTCTCATCCGGTCCGACGGCGTAGTAGGTGATCGCCGGCCTGCTCGATGAGCCGAGAGCGGTGAGAAGTTCGGCAGTGGTCGAAGGGATCGCGCCTGGGGAGGGCCGGCTGATCTGCATGACGGTCAGCGTAGCGGCGCGCGACGCCGGCAGTTGGGAATTGTGCGACCGGCAGGTTCGACAAATGCCGAAACGCCAAATGATGCCGAGGAACTCCGTGAACTCGCCGCACGACACGCCGGTATGGCTGATCTGTGACCCTCATTCCGCTTGACGGAGAGAGATTACACCGGTGTAATTTAGGGAAGACGCCGGGAGAACCAGCCACCATCATAGGCGCCGGAGGCCGTGCACCGGGCGAACTGCGAACGGCGAAGGAGAAAACCGGAACATGTGGAACGTACTGGGAGATGGTCCGATCACAGACGCTCGGACTTCCGTCACAGCCGAACCCGAGATCGGACTCTCGCCAGAGCTCAAGCTGATCGATCTTGTCGATGACGGCGTGCTCGGTTGGCAGGAGCGTGCACTGTGCGCGCAGACAGATCCAGAGGCGTTCTTCCCCGAGAAGGGCGGCTCAACACGGGACGCGAAGCGCGTCTGCGCCTCGTGCGAGGTCAAGGCCGAGTGCCTCTCCTACGCGCTCGAGAACGATGAACGCTTCGGGATCTGGGGCGGCCTGTCCGAGCGTGAACGCCGGCGGATCCGCCGCCAGGCGGTCTGACACAAACTGAGCCCGAATGCCCGAGAGAAGCGCGGCGCGCCCTGAGGTGACCGCCGTCATCGTGACGTGCGGCGCTACGCCCTACCTCCGCCGCACCCTCGAAGGTGTCACGGCGCAGACTTTCACCCCCACGCGGGTGGTCGTCGTCGATATCTGGTCGCAAGGACGCGACCTCGGGACGGGCGAGGACCTGCGAAGCATCATCGGCGAGCTCGGGCTCGATCAGAAGACCATGGTCCGGGTGCTCAACGCACCGGAGGCCACCAACTTCGGGGACGCCGTGAAGCGCGGCCTCGAACTCAACGTCCGGGCGCAGCTCCGCGCCGATCAGCTCCACGAGACCCGCACAGGGGAGATCCCGGTGGTCCGCGGGGACACGTCGGCCGGCTGGCTGTGGTTGCTCCACGACGACTCCGCCCCGGCGCCGTCCGCTCTCGAGGAACTGCTGAACGTGGGGGAGGCCGGCCATTCGATCGGCATCGCGGGCGCGAAACAACGGGACTGGGCGCGTCCGGACCACCTCCTTGAGGTCGGGATTCAGGCGACCCGCTCGGCGCGGCGTTTCAACCCCATCGACGACGACGAGATCGACCAGGGCCAGCACGATTTCATCGACGACGTACTTGGCGTGGGCCTCGCGGGCGCGATCGTCCGGCGCGACGTGTGGGCCAAACTCGATGGCACCGATCCGGCACTCGGCCCATTCGGTGACGGCCTCGAACTGAGCCGCCGCGCCCGGCTCGCCGGATACCGTGTGGTCATCGTCCCGAAGGCCGTGGTGTTCCATGCGAGGCCGACTTTCCAGGGGTTCCGCTCGTACGGCCACGGCCCGGCGAAATCGACCACGGCTGAGTACGCGAGGTCGTTCGGTGCGCGGCGCCGCGCCCAGCTCTACAACTGGATGCTCGCCGCACCTGCCTGGCAGGTGCCCTTCCTGGCGTTGTGGCTCCTCGTTCTCACCCCGGCGCGGGCGCTTGTGCGGTTCATCCAGAAGGACATGGGGCGCGCCCGCGCGGAGCTCTCCGCAGGATTCGCGGTGCTCTCGCGGCCCGACCTCTGGACGGCCGGCCGGCGCCGGATCAAGGCCACCCAGGTGGTGCCCGCCTCGCAACTCGCGGCACTCGAGATCTCGCCCCGCGAGATCCGCCGGAAGAAGCGCGACCAGAGGCGGGCCGCAACGGAGGCGCGCAAGCTGCTCGAGGCGCCGTCCGAGCTCGAACTCTCGGAGCGTGCGCAGCTGGCCTCGCGGCGGCGTACCGCGGGCATCGCCACGGTTGTATTTGTCACCGCGGTGGCGGCGTTCGGATTTTCGCGTTTCCTCGGCGCCGGAAGCCTGACCGGCGGTGCGCTTCTTCCCAGCGCCGCCCGCTTCGGCGATTTGCTGACACTTGCCACCTCGGGATGGATTCCCGTCGGCGACGGCGCCCCCGGGCCTACCGATCCCATCGCGTACACCGCACTGCTGCCCCTCCTCACCGGGGTAACGGTCGGTACAGCGACGACGGCGCTCCTCCTGCTCTCCGTGCCGATCTCGGCCGTGGGCGCGTGGTTCGCTGCGGGCACACTGACGCGATCGAACTGGCCGCGCGTGTGGGCCGCCGTCCTGTGGGCGTTCGCGCCGACTCTGCTGCTCGCGGTGATGCAGGGCCGGGTGGGACCGGCTCTCACGCACATTCTGCTGCCGTTCCTTCTACTCGCCCTCGCGCGCGCAGCAGGTGTGGCACGGCGGGACGTCATCCTCTCGGGGATGGTGGGCGCGAAGCGGGTGGTGCACGCGGGCGGGCTTCCGGCGCAGCGCGTGGCCCGTGAGGACGGCGAGTGGCCGGACGGCTCTGATGAACTCGGCATCAAGGGGTTGGAGGCCGAGGCTCTCGAAGCCGAGGCTCGGGAGAGCGGCGCGCTCGACGAGGCCGCGCTCGATCCGGATGACTCCGCGCCTGACCAGGATCACGCCGCGGTCGATCATGGCGACTTCGAACCCGAACATCTCGCCGAACTCCCGGCCGAGCCCGCGCCCACGGACCCGGTGGCCACGCGGCGTCCCGCACTCGGCGCGGGCGCCTCCGCGGCGCTGATTCTCGCCGGAATCGCCACCGCCACCCCGATCCTCATCCCCGCCGGGCTCATCGTTTGGGTGATTCTGCTGTTCACGCCCGCGCGCCGTTCCACCTGGTTCCTGCCGCTTCCCATCATCGTGCTGTTCGGGCCACTCGCGGTCGAGGCGGTCCGCAGCGGGGACTGGCACGTCTTCGCGTCCGGCCCCGGCGTTGCGCTCGGCTATGAGCCCGCCACGCCGCTCGCCACTTTGCTGGGTGTCCCCGCAACGGTCGGACCAGGCTCGCAGCCCGAATGGGTGCCGTGGCTCGCGATCGCCCCTGCAGCGTTCGCGATCCTGATCGCGCTCCTTGCCCTCTGGCGGAGGACGTTCCGCTCACGGATCGTGCGGATCGGGTGGCTGCTCGCCCTCGCAGGGGTCGTGATCGCACTCGCCGCGCCCCGGATAGCCGTGGCAGTCGACGGCGCCGGCAACATCGTGCGCTCCTGGCCCGGCGCTGGAACGTCGCTCGCGCTCCTCGGGTTCCTCGTCGCGGCACTCGCCGGATCGGACGGGATCCCGCAGGTGCTCACACGGCACCAGTTCGGCTGGCGCCACCTCATGACCGGAGCACTCGCCGTGGTCGCCGCAGCGGTTGCGGTGCTGGCAGTGGGAACGTGGGTCCTCGCCGCCCGCTCCGACATCCCCGAACTCCAGGCGCTCGAACCCGCCCCGGAGCACTCCACTCCGGCACTCTCGCAGCAACTCGCCGCCTCGGGCGAACGTGCCCGGACTCTCGCGCTCGCCGTCGACTCCGACGGCGCCGTCACCGCAGAGCTGTGGCGGTCGGACGGTCCGCAGCTTCACCACACCGCCTCGATCCTCGGCGCGCGGCAGATTGCTGATCCGCTGGGGTTCGTCGTCGAGACGGACACCGATCACGCCAGCGAGGACCTCGCCGGCATCACCTCCGAGCTTTCCGCTGGTGTCATCCGGAACGCGGGCGAGCGCTTGGCCGCCCACGGCGTGGGAGTGGTGCTCGTGCCGCCCGCCTACGACGACGCCGACGCTCTCCAACGCGCCGACCTCGTGGCGCTGCTGGACGCCACGGCCGGTCTCGCGCGCGTCACCGAAAACCCCACCGGCATCGTGTGGCGGGTGTCCACGGACGGCCGCGAGGGGGCGGCGTCGTCGATCCACCGGGTGAGGGTGCGGGGCGCGAACCGCGAACTTCTCGAGGAACTGCCCTCGGGTGTCATCAGCGCCAGCGGTGAGATCGGTCCCGGCCTGCCCGGCCGACTCCTTGTTCTCACGGAACGCGCGGACCCGGAGTGGCGCGTCACCGTGAACGGCCAGCGCGCCGCGAGCGCCGACAACGGCTGGCAGCAGTCGTTCCTGCTTCCCGCCGGCTCCGGGACCGTGGAACTGGAATACGCCGCGGCCGGTCGGACCTGGTGGCTCGCCGCGCAGGCGATCGTCATCGGCGTGATCGCGCTCCTCTCGATTCCCGTGCGCCGCCGCAAGGAGGTGGAGTGATGTCCGTCCGCAAGTCCGTGGGCGCAACGCTCGCGGCGATTGCGCTGGTAGGGGCCTTGGCGGCCGCGGTCGTCGCGGCCGAGGTGGCCCCGCTCCCCGCGGCGGACGCGGTCCCGATCGGGCAGTCGCACGCGGTCCCCGCAGGACTCGTCCGCCTGGTGTGCGCGCCGGCGCCCGTGCTCGCGGAGGGAGCAGTCGGCTACGACGCGGAGTTCAATCCCGTGGAGGCAACCGCGGGCGCCTCACTGAGCGCCGTCACCTTCCCCCGCGACGAGGGTGCCGCCACCGCAGGACTCGCCCTCACGCCCGGTGGGAACCTCGTTGCGCTCGAAGGGGAGGATGCCCGCGCCGGTGGAGGCAGCCCGGTTGGGGAGAGCGCCGTGGTCGAGGCGGAGCCTGACGGCGATGCGGCCGCCCTCGCCGCCGCCGGTGGCGTCTGGCGCTCGGACCTGGGCGATCTGCGTTCGATCGTCGCGCTGCCCTGCACCGCGGCGGCGAGCGAACAGTGGCTGGTTGGCGGATCGACGATGGTCGGCTCCTCCGCGGAGTTGACGATCACGAACCCTTCGGAGACGCCGGCAACGGTGAGAGTCCTGGGGTGGGGTTCGGTTGGGCCGCTCGACCTGCCGATGCTGGCGGGTCTCGTGATCGCGCCGCACTCCTCGGAGTCCTACCTGATCGAAGCGAGCGCGGCCGAGATGGAGCGGCTCATGCTCCGGGTCTCCTCGACCGGTGGGAGCGTCAGCGCGAGCCTGCTGGACACCCGCCTTGATGGTTTCACTCCGCTGGGTGCCGACGTCGTCGGGCCGACGGCGGCACCCGCGACCGAACAGGTCATCCCGGGCGTCGCGCTTGCCGACGTCGAGGACCTGACGTCACCCGCTGCCACGGAGAATTTCGTGCGGATTGCCAATCCCGGCTCAACGGGCGCGACGGTCACACTGACCCTTCTCGCTGCCGACGGCGAGTTCTCGATCCCCGGCGCCAGTGAGGTCACGATAGATCCCGGCGCCGTGTTCGATGTCTCGCTGGCGGCACTGCCTGCGGGCGACCACGCGGTGGCGGTTTCTTCTGATCAGCCGGTGGTCGCGGCAGCGCAGATCGCCAGGGCCGGTGGAGAGGGCTCCCTCGACCGGGCCTGGGTCACCGCGTCGACGGCTGCCGAGATCGTCTCGTTCGCTGTTCCCGGCCTCGGGGAGCAGGTTGGCCAGGCGACTTTGGTGCTGGCGAACTCGTCGGACAGGGAGGTGGCTGCTGCCGTGACGCCTTACGGATCGGATGGAGCAGCGGCCGCGACTGCGGCCGTGACCGTGCCGGCGCGGGGCATCACCGCTGTGGATGTGGGCGAGTTCGGGGCGCCTGTGGGGCTGGCCGTTCGTGGGGACGCTCCGCTGAACGGTGCGGCGATTCTGCGTGCGGGCGCCGCGGATGGCGAACTCATCGGCGTGCTGCCGGGCACCGCGGACGCCGAGTCGGCCGGTGAGGTCGTGGTGGTCGTCCGCGAACGCTGACCGCCTACGATGGGAGGCGTGACCATGCTCCCCGGTCTTCCCGCTCGCCGTGGCGCCCGCCGGCGCGACCGTCATGGCCGCGGGCTCAGGGGCCCGCTGCTCAATCCGGTTCTTCCGGGCTGGCGCACTCGTTCCGAGAAGTTCGACCAACTCGTCGCGAGTGCGGCCGCTCGCTTACTCGCCCGCAATCCGGGCTTGGCGGGCACGGAGTTCGGAGTTGAGGAGATCCCGCCGTCGGACCCGAGCCCGTGGGAGCACCGCGCAGTCGCTCTCGGACGAGCGTTCCCTGCAGACCGCGCAACTGGCGCACGGCAGCGGATCGTCGTGTATCGTCGCCCGGTCATGACGCGGGCGAGCGGTCGCGACGATCTCATGGATCTGGTCCGGATGGTGTTGGCGGAGCAGGCTGCCGGCTTGCTCAGCGTCCAGCCGTGGGACGTCGAGCCGGACTACCCCAAGGGCTGACTCACTCGGCGGAGAGCCCGATCAGCCGGATACGATATACCGGGCCCGCGTCCAACCCTGAGGGCGATCAATGTCGGACGGAAGTGACGAAGCGAGGTAACCTTGGAAGCTGTGAAGATCAGTCGCCTCTGCTCGCGGAACGCATGTACGCGTGGCGCCGTCGCGACTCTCACCTACGACTACTCGGACTCGACCGCCGTGCTCGGGCCGCTCTCCACCGCCGCCGAGCCTCACGCCTACGACCTGTGCGAACACCACGCCGAGGCGCTGACCGTGCCACGCGGCTGGCAGGTGATTCGCCTCGCCACGCACTTCGAGCCCGCCCCGCCGAGTGAGGACGATCTATACGCACTCGCCGAGGCCGTCCGGGAAGCGTCCCGCTCAAGGCCCGCGCAGCGTGCCGCGGACCGTGCCGTCTCACGCGGCGCCGAATCCATGAACCAAAGTGTCCCGGACCCTGCCGTAGCGCGTCGTGCGGCGTTCCGCGTGGTCCACGGGGGACAGGGCGATGACTGAGTCGCTGCCGGGGTGGGTCCGGGCTGCGCTCCGCTGCCCCGAGACTCACGCCGAACTCGCGGACGCCGTCGGCCCAGATGGGAAGCCCGAACTTGTCTCTCGTGACCCGGTCGAACCTCTGGCGTACCCCGTAAGCAACGGTGTTCCGATTCTGATTTCGGAAGAGGCACGCGCCGTCTTGGAGTGAGGGGCGCCGAGGCACGACTTCGAGGGAGAAGGCCGTCAGTTGTTCGCGTCACGAACCCCGTGAGGGAGCGCCGCCAGGACCTTCATCTCCGCGCGGTCCGCCTCCTGCCGGCGCATCGAGACCAAGTACTCCCGATCCCGCCGGGTCGCAAGCACGGCCGCGAGGAACCGTTCCGGGTGGGTGCCCGCCGGCGGGGGAGGGGCCACGTACTTCTCGAGTTCGGCGGCGAGTTGCAGCCCGAGCTGCTGCCGCCTCTCCGGCGTCATCGAGGATGTCCGGGCAAGGTACTTCCGGGAATAGAGCGAGACGCGGTCCGGGAGGGCGCGCATGTCCGCATGCGCGGCCCACGCCTCCAGCTCCGGCGGGCACAGGATCGGAAGGTCGATCTCCTCGGTGCCGCCGATCCGTGCCACGTACGTGCCGGCCATCATGTCCCCGAGCCTCTTCGAGCGCTTGTTCAGGCTCGAGACCGTGAAGGCGATCATGCCGAAGCTCAGGAACAGCTCGATGAACCCCGATGACCACCGCGTGATGGCGTGCCGGAAGGAGATGGGCCCGCCGTCGTCGCGAACGACTCGGGTTCCCAGGACCACCTTCCCGAGTGAGCGGCCGCGGGTGGCCGTCTCGATGGAGGTCGGCACGACGACGAGCAGCGTCGCCAGCATGACGATCGCGATGGTCTGCATTTGGGCTTGGTTGAGGCCTTCCCAGGCGTCGGCGGTGAGGACGAGCAGCAGGATGAGGACTGTGGCGAAGAAGACGAAGTCGATCAAGAAGGAGAGCGCGCGCGTCATCACGCTTGCGGGCCGCGCCTCGATGGCAACGGCCTCGCCGGTCATGATGGTGTCGAGGCTCTCGCTCATCGCTGTCCATCCTCCGGTAGTGGCGTTCTTTGGTGGGTGGTGTTTGCCGGGAAGTGGCGCTCGCTTGGCTCGCGTGGCGCTCCTGCACGGGCAAGCCTATGGCAGAGTGACGCTGTGGACACCGACGCATTTGCGGCAGCGCACCAGAACGAGTGGCGGCGCCTCGAGAAGCTGGCGCACCAGCGAAGGCTGACTGGCGCGGAGGTCGACGAGCTGACCGGTCTGTACCGCGCGAGCGCCGCACACCTGTCCCGAGTCCGCACACAGGCGCCGGACCCGGCGCTCATCTCGCGGCTCTCGACCACGCTGGGTGAGGCGCGCTCGCGGCTGGCCCCGCAGCGTGGTCTGGGACCGGAAGCCGTGGCCCGCTTCTTCGTGATCACGTTGCCCGCATCCTTCTACCGAGTGAGGTGGTGGACCGTGATCGTGGGCGTGGTCTTCGTCCTGATCGCTATCGCGGCGGGCTGGTGGTTCACGCAGTCGCCGGCAGTGAGGGCGGACATCGGTACTCCCGCCGATTTCGAGCGGTACGCGAACGAGGCGTTCGAGGCGTACTACTCCAACTATCCCGCGCCCGACTTCGCGGCACAGGTGTGGACGAACAACGCATGGATCTCGTTCCAGGCGATCGGGGCCGGACTCACCGGATTCTGGCCCGCCTACCTGCTGTGGTCCAACGCGGTGGCCGTGGGCCAGGCCGGCGGCATCATGGCCATGTACGGCGATCTCTCCGTGTTCTTCGGGCTCATCCTGCCCCACGGGCTCATGGAGCTCACCGCGGTGTTCGTGGCGATCGGGGCCGGCCTCAAGATCTTCTGGACCTGGCTCGTGCCGGGACCGCGAACCCGCGTGCGCGCGCTCCGCGAAGAGGGGACGCGGCTCATCACCGTGGCGCTCGGCCTCATCGTGGTGCTTGCCATCTCCGGGGGTGTGGAGGCGTTCGTGACGCCGTCGGAGTTCCTGCCCACCTGGGCCAAGATCACGATCGGTGCGCTGGTGCTCGCCGCCTACTGGGCGTACACGCTCATCCTGGGCCGCCGCGCGGTCCGCCAGGGCGAACTCGGCGACCTCCCCGAGGAGCAGGGCGGCTACGTGGTGCTCGAGTCCGCCTGAGTGCCCTCCGGGTTGGTCTGAGAGTCGTGCCCCCCAACGGATTGGTTTCTGCTCCCCGTGGACCGAGTCCTGCCCCCCCGCGCCTCGACGACAACGGTTGCAGCCTGCGGACTCCCCGCAACGCCCCCATCCCTCACTCCGGAGACCCAACGTGCACGCTTCACCCGGCAAAACCCGCCCCAAGCGTGCGTTTTGCGTCCCCGGAGCGGGAGGTTGGTGAGGCGAGGGTCCCCAACGCGGGCGCCGGCCGGCGGACCGCCATGGGGCGACTCGAGACTCGCAACGTCCGCCATCGCTAGTGTCGCGTGTCGTTAGTTCGTGAATTGTTGGGGGTCGGGAGTCGACGCCACCCCCGGCACGACACCACCATCAATCTCAGCCTGCTTCACCCAGGTCCGCAGCGCCTCGGGATGCACCCCGAGCTGGTCCCCGATCCGCTTGATCGCACCAACCTTCGAGGCCGGATCACGCCGAGCCTCCACCACCAACCGAGTCGCCCGCTCCCTCAACTCCAACGGATACTCACGCTGTGCTTCCATCTGCTCTCTTCCACCAGGTTTCGATGTCTCCATCAAACCCGGGGCGGACACTAGTTTCACTTGAGGCACGAACCAAAACTCCATTGGGATCTGCGCTGAGGCGGTCTACCGTCCCCGGTGGACTCCGCTATCTTGTTGACTTTCGCAACATCTGCGAGTAAACTACGCCGACCTATCGATTTTGGGTGCCGAGGGTAGGATCTCATGGAGGACGAGGGAGGGATCTCACGAAGAAGGGCACTATTCGATCTCAGTTGATTGCATTGGTCGCTCTACTGATTCTGGCGTTCACGGCGTCGTCTGCCGTTGGGTATACGGCGAGCGAGTGGGGCTATTATAGCAAGAACGGCATCAACTACCGCAATCTCGCATATCTCACCTATGTCAGCCCGGGACCAGCTTCGGCTGGCACATCTGCCGGACCCACGAACAAGGCGGCGCCCGCGGGATGGATTGGCGTGAATGGTCGGTTGTACAACAGTAGCGGCAGTCTGGTCTGTGAATCCGGGTTTCACTACAGCAGTTCCAGTACAGCGGTCAACACGGTGTTCGCAAGAGTTAGTTGCTCTAAGAAACCGGGGACGTGGCAATCTTACGGCGTTTCAAAGGCATGGAATGGGAGCACCTACGATGCGTACTTCACTTTCAAGTCTCCCTTTTACAGCAACTGATCTACTCGAAAGGGGTTCTGATGTCGTCGACTGAACGCAAAACCATTCTTTGTGGAAGGGGATTCAAGGTGGCAGCCGTCGCAGTTGCGATAACGCTTGGGGGTGTTGCCGGAGTTGCCGCCGCTGAAGGAGGCTTCTTTGATGGCCCTCCAGATGGTATATCTTCGGAACCGAACGTCAAAACGGTTGCGTCAGAACCAATCGATTGGGCTGTCAACGAGTCTGGTGAGACATATGGATCGCTTCTCGCCGCACGATCGCCCGAAGATATCCCAGTTCTTATGCAGGTCGATGAAAATGGACTTCAAGGATACGTGTACTCGGCCGATCTGTCGGCCGTGAACGGCGATCTCGTGAGCAACCCAGAAGAGGCGGTCTCACACCAGGAGCGCCTCCGTAACGAACACAGTGAATCGACGCGCCTGCCTATGTACAAATCTGATGGAACGACCCAGATCGGTTGGTGGACACCGTTCAAGAAGTAGTACGGATCGTAGTCCTCGATCCGAGTAGTCAGTTTCACTGCCGATCACATTGGTGTCGCTAGTGTCGTGTTTCTGATGTTGGTTGATGGTTCGTTCTTGTGAGGATTTCTTCGGCTGGTTTGGTCCAGACGAAGGGGTGTTTGCGGTCGTTCCAGCCGGTGATGAATTGGCGGATCTTCGCGTTGAGGTCTTTGACGGAGGTGAACACGCCGCGTCGGATGGCCTGTTTCTGGATGATGCCGAACCAGACCTCGACGAGGTTGAGCCACGAGGCGGAGGTGGGGGTGAAGTGGATGTGGAACCGGGGACGCCTGTCCAGCCAGGCCCGGACCTCTGCGGTCTTGTGGGTGGAGTAGTTGTCCATCACCAGATGCAACTCCTCTCCCGGGTAGGCGCGATCGATCTGACGTAGGAAACTGAGGAACTCCTGGCGGTGGTGTTTGGGTTTCACGGCACCGGTGACGTGTCCGGTGGCGATGTCCAGAGCAGCGAACAACGTGGTCGTCCCGTGCCGGGTGTAGTCGTGGGTGCGTGCCTCGGGATTGCCCGCACGCATGGGTAGCATCGGCGCGGTCCGGTCCAACGCTTGGATCTGGGACTTCTCGTCCACACACAGCACGATCGCGTTGTCCGGTGGTGCCAGATACAGTCCGACCACGTCCGTCACCTTGCCCACCAGTTCCGGATCGGTGGAGAACTTGAACGTCTCCTGCCGCCACGGCTGGACCCCGTACCGGCGCCACGCCCGGGCCACGGTCGCGTTCCCGATCCCCAGATACCCACCCAGCAGCCGAGACGACCAGTGCGTCACCCCGAACTTCTTCGGCGGTGGTTTCAACGTCGCGGTGATGATCCGCTCATCATCCACCTGCTTCGGACGGCCCCCACGTGGAGCATCGTAGAGTCCGGAGATACCGGCCTCGGCGTAGCGGCGGCGCCACTTCCACACCGACGTCGTCGTCACCCCCACCTCGTCCGCGATCCGGGCGTTCGCGATCCCGTCCGAGGCCAACAGCACGATCCGCGCACGCTGAACCAGTCCCGCCCGAATCGACGTGGAACGCACCCACGACCCCAACACCTCATGATCACCCTCACGCAACACCAACGCCGGAGCCGGAGAATTCGCCATACCCCACTCTCCCAAACCCCCAACCATTTATGAACTAACGACACGCGACTCTAGGGGCACACGGTGGGCTATCCACAAGAGCGCCGGAACCTGTGGATGGACGCGGCGCGAGGTGGTCCTGCCCCGAGATGCTTCAGTCTGTGCAACCCTTGAAACCTCTCCCTGGCGTACTCGTCGAGTTGTCCGTCTTCACCCGATCTGAGGCACTCGCCGCGGGCCTGGAGCCCAGCGGGCTGCGCCGTCGATCGATTGTGTGTATCGGCAAGTCAGTCCACGCGAACGCTGACGCCGACCCGACCTCCGTCCAACTGGCCAGCACAGTCGCCCGCGGGCTCCTCCATGACGCCTGGGTCTCCCATACCACCGCGGCCCTCGTCCACAAACTCTGGCTGCCGAGCGGATTGGACGTCACGATCCCGCACGTCTCGCGCCCGCGCCGGGCAGGCCGGCCACGCGCTCGCGGAGTCAAGGGACACGCGGCCAACGTCACCGATGACGAGATCATGCTGGTCGACGGCGTTCGCACATCGACTCCCGCCCGCGTCTGGTTGGAGCTGGCCAACATGCTCAGCCTCGATGACCTCATAATCCTTGGTGACCACCTGGTGCGATACCCCCGCCCCCGATTTGAGGGCCGCTCCAATCCCCACGCCACTATTGCTGACCTCGGCACACTGCTGGAACGGCATCCCCGGGTGCCAGGGACGCGGCGGGCCCGGGAAGCGTTGGCCCTTATTCGCGTGGGTGCCGACTCACCCATGGAGACGAAGTCCCGCCTTGCGCTCGTCCGCGCAGGCCTCCCGGAGCCCGAACTCCAGATCATGTTGGACCCGAACGACCCCTATACAGCGTCTGCGGACCTCGGTTACCGCAAGTACCGTGTCGCGATCCAGTACGACGGCGGCGCCCACCTCACATCCGAGCAGCAATTGCGGGACAACCGCCGCGACTCGGCATTCAGCCTCGCGGGCTGGCGCTGCATCAAAGCGAACAGACATGACGCAGCCCAGGGTTTTCACTCGCTGATCGACCACCTCCGCGCCCTGCTGTCGGACCCGGCTGCGTAACCGGCGGATCCACCTGCGTAATTAGCGCATCCAGCTGGGTCACTGGCGCACCCAGCTGCGGAACTGGAGTACCTGCCAGCACGCTTCGGGGGACGCCAATTGCATGCCTCAGCTTCCTCGACAACCCCCAAAGTCCACACCACTCCACTCCGGGGACCCAACGTGCACGCTTCATGCGCCAAAACCTGCCCCAAGCATGCATCTTGCGTCCCCGGAAGCAGGGGAGGTCCGGCAGAGGGGCCCCGCAACGTGCCATCCTCTACTCCGGGGACCCAATGTGCATGCTTCATGCGCCCAAACCCGCCCCAAGCATGCATCTTGCGTCTCCGGAAGCAGGAGAGGTCCGGCAGAGAGGCCCCGCAGCGCACCCCGGCAACGGCGTCTGCGCAACCGCCCGCCAACCGTCTACAATCGCCCCGCGCGCTTCAGCCTCAGGTACGTGTCCGCCACGGCCACCGCCAGTTCGGGCGCGGTCGCCTCCACCACCTCCACGCCGCGCTGCCGCAATCGCAGTCCCGCGGCCTCGCGCTCCAGCAAAGACCTCTCCGCCGCCGCCGCGATGAACGCCGCCGAGGTATCCGAGACGTCCGCCCGCAACTCCGACTCCACCTCGTCCGACGCAGAGGCCAGCACCACCGTGTGATCCGACGCCAGCGTGCCCGCCACCTGCAGCAACCCGCCCTGCAATGTCGAGGAATCCAGGGCCGTCAGCAGCACCACCAGAGAGCGCTGCGAAAGCGATTGCCGCACGGTGGTCGCCACGAGTGTCCAGTTGGTCTCCGCGATCTCCGGCTCGACCACCGCGAGATCCTCCGCCAGCGAGTTCATCAGCGCCGGCCCAGTCTTCCCGACCGTCCGCGCCCGCACCTCCGTGTCCACGGCCACCACCTGGACCCGGTCGCCGGCGTGCGAGGCAAGCGCCGCCAGCAACAGTGCGGCCTCCATCTGTGCGTCGAGGCGAGTCTCCTCCCCGAGCCGCACCGCCGAGAGCCGCCCAGAATCCACCACCACGAACACCCGCCTGTCCCGCTCCGGCCGCCAGGTCCGCACCATGACGTCCCGCGCGCGGGCGGTTGCACGCCAATCGATGGCGCGCACGTCGTCGCCGATGACGTACTCGCGGAGGCTGTCGAACTCGGTGCCCTGCCCGCGTGTCATGACCGCCGAGCGCCCGTCCATCTCCCGCAGCATCGCGAGCCGCGACGGCAGATGCCGCCGCGAATGGAACGGCGGCAGCACGAGGATCGAGCCCGGCACCTCGAGAGACGCCTGCCGCCCCGCCAGCCGCAGCGGCCCCTCCGAGCGAATCGTCACGAGGTCCGCAGCCCGCTCGCCGCGCCGGATCGGCAAGAGCGCCGTCGAGACGCGGCGCTGCTCACCCGCCGGGATCCGGATGCGATGGCGGTTGGCGGCCGCACCCGCCGTCGGGGTCCACGCGTCACGCACGACCCCGCGTAGCCCGCGCCTCCCAGGGGCGTGCAGCACGAGCGTGGAGCGGCCGGTCTCGCCCAGCCGCACCACAGGCGTGGTCGTGCGGGTGACGACGACGTCTCGCGGCGGCGCCGCAATCACCACGTCCAGCGCGATGAGGAGGGTCACGAGGGCAAGCCAGTTCCACGCCGTCGCCCATGAGGGCATGAGCACGACGACGACGCCTCCCATCGCGGCCGCCACCACCGCCCGCCCGGTGACGAACATCAGCGGGGGACCGGCACGGCCCCGAGGACGGTACCGAGCACGGACTCGGGGCTGACGCCCTCGAGTTCCGCCTCTGGGCGGAGCTGCAGGCGGTGACGTAGGGCGGGGACGGCGAGGGCCTTGACGTCGTCGGGGGTGACGAACGGTCGGCCGGCAAGCCACGCCCAGGCGCGCGCGGCGGCGAGGAGCGCGGTGGCACCGCGGGGGGAGACCCCGAGTGAGACGGACGGCGAGTTGCGGGTGGCACGCACGATGTCGACGACGTATCCACCAATCTCGGGCGCAACCCTCACCTGGGCGATTTCAGCCCGGGCGGACTCGAGGTCCGCCGCCCCTGCGACGGGTCTCACCCCGGCCGCCTTCAGATTCCGCGGATCGAATCCGGCGGAGTGACGCCGCAGCACCTCGATCTCCTCGTACCGCTCGGGGAGCGGTAGGACGAGCTTGAGCAGGAAACGGTCGAGCTGTGCCTCGGGCAACGGGTACGTGCCCTCGTACTCGACCGGGTTCTGGGTGGCGATGACCATGAACGGATCGGGGAGAGGGCGGGAGATACCGTCGGTGGAGACCTGCCGCTCCTCCATCGCCTCGAGTAGCGCGGACTGGGTCTTGGGTGGGGTGCGGTTGATCTCGTCGGCGAGAAGGAGGTTCGTGAATACCGGGCCCTTGCGGAAGGAGAACTCGCCGGACTTTGCGTCGTAGATGAGGGAGCCGGTGATGTCGCCGGGCATGAGGTCCGGGGTGAACTGGACCCGGTGCATCTCGAGGTCGAGAGAGGCCGCGAGCGTCCGCACCAGCAGCGTCTTCGCCGTGCCCGGGACGCCCTCCACGAGGACGTGGCCGCGGCACAGCAGCGCGATCACCAGTCCGGTGACGGCGGCGTCCTGCCCGACGATCGCCTTGCCGATCTCCGCCCGTAGCAATGCCAGCTTCTCGCGCGTGGGAGAGGGCGCAGCGGGGGAGCGGCCCGCTGAAGTGGCGCCCGCGGGAGATGCGGCACGGCGGCCCACTGCGGCCGGGGACGGGATGGCGGGGACATCGCCACCGCCGGCCGGGGCACGATCGTACGGGCCGGGGCCGAACTGGCGAGACGTCTCGTCTGGGCTCGCGCCGGTCTCTTCGTGCGGTCCGTAGCGCGCGTCTGGGTTCGTCATCGGGCGGATTCCTCCAGTTCCTTCAATGCCGCGGCGAGCTGGACCAGCTCCGCGGACGTGGTGGGGGGCGGGCCATACAACAACTGCCCGATCTGATCGGCGGGCCGTCTGGTCGCAAGTGCGACCGCATCCACGAGTTCCTGCGGCAACGCGCTCCTCTGGAGCCCGAGCCGCTTCGAGAGCCGCCGCGCCGTTCCAGCGCGAAGGCCCGCCGCGGCGTGACCGGTCGAACCTGCGCGGTGGTAGAGCCTGCCACGCCCGTACACTGCCTCGCCAGGTTTCACAACGACGGGCAGCGGCTCCACCACCACCGGCCCCATGCGTCGGCCGAGCCACATCGCCAGCAGCACGATCGTGCCCGCAGCGATCAGGAACAGCGGGCCGAAGTGCGGCGGTAGCGCCGCCAGCGGCGCGAAGCCGGACGCGTCCTCGATGCCCGCTCCCGGCTCCGCCGGCTGGTACCAGATCAGCTGTTCGTTGTGGCCCAGCGATCGCAGTCCGAGGGCAGCGTTGCCGTCGGCGGCCAGGCGCTCGTTGGTGAACAGGCTACGATCCGCCACGTAGCGGATGGTGCGACCGTCCTCGTCCCACACCGCGTAGCCGAACGTGCCGAGCCCGGTGGGAAAGCAGAGGCTTGCAGACGTGTCCGGAGAGCTCGCGAACACGGATCCCGTGGTCCCGGAGATGCGGGACGCGGCGGCGGCGTCGGGGTCGGTGCACTCGGCGGGCACGGCGGTGGCACTTCCCGCGCTCGAGAACTGGATCACGTCCGTGAAGGCGTTCGGGCGGGTGTGTGCGCCGCCCCCGATCGTGATGTCCGAGGGCAGAGCCCGGACCGCCTCGACCTCCTCGTCGGTGAGCATGGCGAGATCGGGCACGAACACGGTGACACCGGCCGTGGCGGTCACGCGGAGGTCGTCGAGCGAGGTCGCACCGACGACTTCGACGCCCTCGTCCCCCAGGATTTCCGCGAGCGCCATCATGCCGCGCGGCTCGGGGTTGCGGAAGTGGTAGGGCTGGGTGGAGTGGCCGGTGGCCGCGTTGATTCCCCCGACGACGAGGAGCGCGGCGGCCGCGAGCACGATCCACCACCACTGGCGCGCAATCTGGCGGATACGGGTAGGAATTGACTCGGTGGGGCCGCCGATGGCCTCCGCTTCGGGAAGAACCTGGATCACTGCGCAGCCCCGCGCAGTTCGCGTGGGACATCGACGGTGCTGCGCTCCGGCCGGGTGCGCTGGACGTCGCGGTCCAGGGTCTGGATCTGCTCCAGTTCGGACTCAGTGAGCGTGCGGCGTCCGTAGCAGCCGGCGTCGAAGGCGTCGGCGGCCCACTGCCACATCCCTGAGAACCGAGGGAAGGGGACCACCGCGAGGAGGGCGGCTTCGTGCGCGGTAAGGCCGGGGCGGTCGTCGATGAGGACGCGTTCGTCGAGAGAGCGGATGATCGCCCGGTAGGTGTCGAGGAAGGCGGCCGTGAAATCGCCGCGAGCGGCCGCGGCCCGTGCATCGCCGCGGAGCTGGGCGGCGGAGCGGGCGTCGTCGAAAAGCTGGTGAGAACGGGACACGGTGACGTTGCGGATCCGGCGCACCCGGCTCGCGAACACGACCGCAAGGACGACGCCGATGGCGACGATCGCCAGGATGATCACGGTGAGGACGGGACTGGTGGCGCCGAGTCGGCCCGTGAAGAGGTCCATGAAGAAGCCGGCTATCCACCGTCCGATCCGTGCGAACAGGCTGTCGCCGGGGTTGTAGACGCTGCGGGAGAGTTCCTCCTCGGCCATCTGGCGAGCCTCGTGTGCGGTTGGGTCGACGGGAACCTCAGAGGGCGGAACCGGCAGCACGAATGAGTTCCACATCGAGGCCCTCCTTCCGCATCCGCAGATCCACGTACAGCAGGCTCGTGATCGCAGCGAGGAAGGGCGTGATGAGGGCGGTGACGAGGCTGCCCAGGAACAGCGGCACCACTAGCGAGAGCCACATCATCGATTCGGGGAGAGCGAGGAAGAGGCTGCTGACGAATCCGATGGGCACGCCTGCCACACCGGAGATGACGCTCGCGATGATGGAGGCCAGCAGCATTACGCCGAGATTGCGGAGCACGAAGCCATGGGTGAGCCGCCACGACCGGGAGATCGCCTGCGCTATGCCGATCTTCTCCATCATCAGCGCCGGTGACGCCATCGTGAGCCGCACGTAGATGTACAGGAACCCGACTGCGGCCGCCAGGATCAGCAGCAGCGCGAAGATGACCGCGAGCCCGCCGATATCCTCACCGGCGAGGCCTACTCCGGTGAGCAGGAGCACGACGACCACCGTTATCACGACGGCGAACATGAACTGAACCAGCCCGATGACGATCGTCAGCCCGATGAGGCGCCAGATCTGGCCCTTGGACTCCTGCCACACGGCTCCGATGGAGACCTTGCGCCCGAGGATCGATTGCGCCACGGAGGTGATCAGTAGGCCGTTCAGGATGAGGGTCGCGGCGAAGGTCACGATTCCGATCAGGATCGCAGAGACCGTGAGCGCGCCGAGCGCCCCGAACGCGACTGTCTCGTCCATGAAATCGGCATCGAGGAACCGCTGGAGGAACAGCACTCCGATGATCGCCTGCAGGAGGCCGGTCAACACGGCGACGGCGAGCGAGAGTCCGAACATCACTTGGGGGTTGTGCTGGATCGCGCGGAAGGCGCCATCGAAGAACTCGCCGAAGTTGAGCGGCCGCAGCGGGATGATTCCCACGCGGTACTCGAGCGAACCGTAAGCGGAGCCCTGCGGAGCGCCGGAGGCGCGGAGCCGGTCCTCGTAGCTCTGACCGGCGGGAGCTCTTCCGGCGTAGCCCTGTTGCTCGTAGCCCGGTTGGCCGTAGCCCGGTTGGCCGTAGGTCGGTTGGCCGTAGCCCGGTTGGCCGTAGGTCGGTTGCCCGTAGCCCTGCCCGCCGCCAGGGCCGTACGCCTGCCCGCCGCCGGACTCCTGCGGTTGTGCCCAGCCGTAGCCGTTTCCGGTGGCACCCGGTTCGTTCTGCCCAGGCTCACCAGCCTGCCCCGAACCACCGGACTCCTCGCCCTCCACAGGCTGGTACGGCCCGGATTCGGCCGAGCCGAAAGGCGGCTGGTCGTCGTCGTTCCAGCGCCATTGGTCGTGGCGATCAGACATGAGCACAACCCTCCCAGATCGGATACGTCAATCGTGCCACAGTGCCGATCGCACTGCGCAAGCCGACTTCCAGGCGAAATGGGGCTCGCGGCAGGCTGCCCGCAGGAAACGGCTCGAGATGCGAGACTAGAGGCATGGCATGGCGAATTCTCGTGGTCGATGACGATCCCGCACTCTCCGAAATGGTCGGCTTGGTACTCGCGTCCGACAATTACGATGTGGTGTTCGGCGAGGACGGTACGACTGCACTTGACCGATTCCGGGAGACACGTCCCGATCTGATCCTTCTCGATCTGATGCTTCCCGGAATCGACGGGATCCAGGTCTGCCGCCAGATCCGCGCCGAATCGGACGTGCCCATCATTATGCTCACCGCCCGCTCGGACACCCAGGACGTGGTGGCCGGCCTGCAGGCGGGCGCGGACGACTACGTCGCCAAGCCGTTCAAGCCCGAGGAACTCGTGGCACGCATCCACACCCGCCTGCGGCGGCAGGAGGCCGCGGAGCCGGAGCACCTGAGCGTCGGGGACATCACCATCGACGTCGCCGGGCACGTGGTACGGCGCGGTGACGAGGTCATCGCCCTCACGCCGCTCGAATTCGACCTCTTGGTGGCGCTCGCCCGCAAGCCGTGGCAGGTGTTCAGTCGCGAGTCTCTGCTGGAACAGGTCTGGGGCTACCAGCACGCCGCTGACACGCGACTCGTCAACGTTCACGTCCAGCGCTTGCGCGCGAAGGTGGAGAAGGACCCCGAACACCCTGAGATCGTGGTGACGGTGCGGGGGGTCGGCTACCGTGCCGGCGCACCGGCCGAGAACTAGGCCCGATGTCCGCGACTGAGCACCAGGGACAGAACGAGCGAAGCGGCCGAACGAGAACGCAGCCCTTCTCGAGGCTCCGCCGCTTCGGTCAGCGGATGCGGAAGTCGCTCGTCATCCGTGTCACGTTCATCACCGCCACGGCGCTCACCCTCGCGCTCGCCCTGGTGGCGATCTACGTCTCGACGACGGTCCGCACCGGTCTCTTCACCGCACGCGTGGACCAGGCCCTCGGGGATGCCTCCTGGCGCGTGTCCCAGGCCCAGACACGCCTCGACCAGGCAAGCGCCGCCACCGTCGAACAGGTTCAGGGCACGGCCCAGGACCTCGTCATCTCGCTGCAGGAACCGGGTTCCGGCGTCGTCGGGGCGATGCTGCTACGGGCGGACCGCGAGGACTCCGAAGCCGTCATCTTGGAGCCGATAACGAACGCCGCGCTCCGCAACCTGCCCACCGACGAACTCCGCGAGGCGGTCAACGGCTCATCAACGCTCCACTGGCAGTCCGTCGAGATCCCGACGGGAGAGGGGGCACAGCCGGGCATCGTGGTCGGATCGGAGGTGTCGGTGCCGCTTGCGGGCTACCACGAGCTGTACCTCGTGTACACGCTCGAGCCGGAGCAGCGCACGATCAACCTGACGATGCGAGCCCTCCTGGGCGCCTCGATCTTCCTCATCCTCATGGTGGCGGCGATCGTGTGGATGATGATGTGGCGCGTGCTGCGGCCGGTCCGCCAGGCCGCACTCTCCGCCGAACGGCTCGCGGCCGGTGTTCTCGATGCCCGCGTCCCTGTGCGCGGCGAGGACGAGCTCGCCACCCTCGCCCGCTCGTTCAACGAGATGGCCGATTCCATGAAAAGCCAGATCACCCAGCTCGAGGACCTCTCCCGCCTCCAGCAGCGCTTCGTCTCCGATGTTTCCCACGAGCTGCGCACCCCGCTCACCACGATCCGGATGGCGGCGGACCTGCTTCATCGTTCGCGCGAGAGCTTCGACCCGGTCACGCGCCGCAGCGCGGAGCTGCTGGTCGCACAGCTGGACAGATTCGAGTCCATGCTCGCCGACCTTCTCGAGATCTCGCGCATGGATGCGGGCGCCGAACTCGTCGGCATTGAGGAGCAGGACCTCCGGCCGCTGATCCGCCGCGTCAGAGATCTTGCTGCGCCGCTCGCGGAGCGAGCCGGCAGCAGAATCCGCCTTCAGGGCATGGACAAGGCCGCAACCGCTGCCATCGACGAGGTCCGGGTGGAGCGGATCGTCCGCAACCTCGTCCTGAACGCCGTCGAGCACTGCGAGGGCACTCCGATCGACGTCTGCCTGGCCTCCAACGACACCGCCGTCGCCGTCCGTGTCACTGACGCCGGTGTGGGACTGGACCCGGAGGCTCTCGCGCGCGTGTTCGACCGCTTCTGGCGCGCCGACCCCGCCCGCGCCCGCGCCACCGGCGGCACCGGACTCGGTCTCGCCATCTCGCAGGAGGACGCGCGCCTCCACGGCGGCACCCTCGAGGCGTGGGGCGAGGAGGGCATCGCGGCGTCGTTCCTGCTCACGCTCCCCAAGTTTCCGGGTGAAGACTTCGAGCCGCCGCTGGACGTCATCCCGCCCGCGCTTGCGAATCTCATCTCCGCCGAGCAGGAGGAGGAGCAGCAGCCGGGAACGGCTTTCGTGCCCGTCGGTTCGCCCGATGACTCGACGGCGTCGCAGCCTTCTTCCGGCAAGACGTCCCCTGCCAAGACGTCCCCTGCCAAGGCATCTCCTTCCACGAGGAAGAAACCCCAGCCTCCTGCGAAGGCGGTGACGCCGTGAGGAAGCTCTGGGTCGTAGTGCTCGCCGTTCTGCTAGTGCTGACCGGCTGCACGTCCCTGCCGCGCAGCGGGGCGGTGGTGGAGGCGGAGCGGCGAATCCCGCCGGGGTACGGCGTGGACGTGCTGGCCGAGGGCCCCGCGCCGGGTGCCTCGCCCGAGGACATCGTCGAGGGATTCCTGCGCGCCTCCGCCTACGGTCACGCCGACGACTTCATGGTCGCGTCGCAGTACCTCGCCGACGGGGTCTTGTGGAACCCGCTGGAGCAGGTTCGTGTATACGCGGCGGACTCGTCGCCGACTTACACCACGAGCTCCGACGGCGGCATCTCGGTGACTGTCGATCAGGTGGCCACCGTGGACTCCGTGGGCCGATACCGCATCGACGAGGAATCGGACCACACCTCCCGTTTCTCCCTGGTGCGCAGTTCGGACGAGCAGTGGCGTATCGCATCGCTCGAGGGCGGCCTGCTCGTCTCGGACATCAACTTCCGGCAGACGTTCGGCGTCTCCTCCCTGCACTTCCTCACGCAG
Organism: Actinomycetaceae bacterium; assembly: GCA_035647855.1. Classification (GTDB taxonomy): domain Bacteria; phylum Actinomycetota; class Actinomycetes; order Actinomycetales; family Actinomycetaceae; genus JAAZBW01. The sequence goes on from DASRMP010000042.1 coordinate 93,981, forward strand.
GACATCTCAGCCACCGTTCCCGAACTGCGGTGGTACCCGCTGCAGGACCGGGTGACGCACATCGTCGCCGGGCTCCTCGATGGTCCCTCGGGCTGGATGCAGGTAGGTGTCACGACGGCGTTCCCGCCCGGAACCGAACTCGGTCCCGGGGGTGTCTCGGTCGCGGACGGGCTCGCGGTCATTGACCTGACGAACGAGATCCTGGAGGCGAATGATCAGCAACTGGCGCTCGCATACGCCCAGCTCACGGCAACGCTCGCCACGGTGGCCGGTGTGGCCACGATCGAGATCCGGACGCCGAATGCCGTTGTCGACCCCCCGGAGTTCGCAGTTGACCTCGCCCTGCCGCAGTCGGCACCGGGCCCGGTGCTGCTCGCCTCCGGGCAGCTCGCGCGTTACAGCGGCTCAGGCCTGCAGGTGATCCCGGGCACTCCGGACCTCTCCGACCGCAATCCCCGCGATCCGGCGGTCCCCCACGAGGACGTGGACGCTCCGCGCGTAGTGATCGCCGACGACGGCGCCTCGCTCCTCACTGTCCCGGACAACGGCAGCGAACCCGCGGTCCTGTTCTCCGGGACGGATCTGGTTCCGCCCTCGACTGATCGGTACGGCTGGATCTGGACCGGTTCGGCAGCGGACGCCAGTTCACTCGTGACGATGCGTGGAGACGGCACTGAGAACCGCATCGGCGCCTCGTGGCTCCAGGGGCGAACACTCTCTCACGTCCGAGTCGCCGACGACGGGGCGCGCGCCGTGGTGGTCTCACATTCGGGCTTGGACACCTTCGTGGAGTTGGTTGGCGTGGGCCGCGACGGCCTTGGCCGGCCACGGGCGCTCGGCGAGCCGTTGCAGATCGCGGAGTCGCTGGACCAGGTGCTCGATGTGGCCTGGGTGGACCAGACGAGCCTGGTGGTCCTCGGATCGCAGCTCAGCGAGGGTGCCGCGCGCGTGTACCGTGTCTCGATCGGCGGCCCGATCACGATCCTGCCGGCGGTGGAGGACGCGGTATCGGTGGCGTCGAACCGGAACGAGCGCTCGGTGGTGGTGGCCACCGAGGACGGCTACCTGTACGTCCGCTCCGGTGCGGGCTGGCGCTCGGTGCTGACGGGGATCAGGGACCCGGTCTTCTCGGGCTAGAGCAGGAATGGCGTCAACTTAGGGTTCTGCTTGAGGGTTCAGGGGTTGTTGTCTGCTTGTGTGCCATTGAGCGTGTTGTCCGTGAGATCCGTGTCGCCCAGGGGTCTGGTACCGGGTGGCTGGGGAACTCCGCGCCCCGTCTTGCCGCTCACTTGGGGGAGCTGGGGAACTTGGCACCTCGTCTGCTACGCCGAGGCTGCTTCTTGGGGAACTTCAGACCTCGACTACGGGGTGCGGTGTTCCCCAGCAAGTCTGAAGTTCCCCAGCGCGCCGCCCAGACGGGGTCTGAAGTTCCCCAGCTCCCGCCAGATCGTCCTGAACGGGGTCTGAAGTTCCCCAGCTCCCGCCAGATCGTCTCGGATGGGGTCCGAGTTTCCCCAGTGGCGGTGTCCGGCCGGGTTCGGAGCGTGAGGGCGCACGTTCGTCACGTGAGGGCGCACGAACGTCACATCGGCGAAACCGGGGCGCACGTTCGTCACAAGATGGCTGGCGTCCGTCACGATGGCGCAGTGACGTCACTGCGCCATGGTGACGAACGTGCGCCCTCAGCATTCTGCGTGTGACGATCGCGCGCCATGCCGTGACGAACACGCGCCATGGTGTGACGTTCGTGCGCCCTCAAGAATCCCGTGTGACGATCGCACGCCCCGATGTGACGAACGTGCGCCACGGGTGCAGAGCTGGGGAGTCGGTGTGACGATCGTGCGCCCTGGTGTGACGTTCGTGCGCCACGGCGGCACGGGCTCGGGAGGGGTGTGACGAACGTGCGCCCCCACCCCACGGCACGCCGACATCAACCCTTGAACGCTCAAGCAAAACCTTAAGTTGACGGCATTGGCGCTAGCGGGGCTAACAGGACGGCGCCCAGCAGGAGGGAAAACGCGATTCTCTCCACCGACCGGCAGTCGCAGGTGTTGTGTCGCATCAGCACTGGGCACGCTGGTGGGGTGTTCCTCACCGACTGTCTCTCCCATGCCCTTGACGCCGTCACGCCGCTTGTTTGCGCCGGCTGCGGCGCGCACGGCGCCGCCGTCTGCGCACCGTGCACCGCGGCCCTCCTCGTTCCGGCGCGCCGAGTTGACGAGGGCGCCCGCGAACTCGCCGCCCTCGGGATTCCCGCCTGGTCGGCCGCCGAGTACACGGGAGAGACCCGTGCACTCGTGCTCGCGTGGAAACGGGGACGCGCCGATGTCGTCCCGGCGATCGAACTTGCCGCCCGAGAGTTGACGGACCGATGGCTCGCCGATCCGTTCGCGGAGTATCCGGCGGCCGGCGCCGTCGTGGTGCCTGCGCCCTCGGGGTGGTGGCGACGAGCACGTGGGCTGCTCGTCGCGGGCGACCTCGCGGGATATGTCCGGGACCAACTTGCCGTCGGCGGAGTACCGGACCTCATGACGGCGGACGTGCTCCGGCGGCGCCGGGGCGGACCGGGTCACCTCGCGGGACTGACGGCGAAAGCGCGGGCTCGGGCCCGATCGCACGCCGTGCGCGTTACGGGGGAGGTGCCGCCCGGTGACATCCTCCTCGTTGATGATGTGCTCACCACGGGCGCCACCCTCGCTGCCTGCGTCGCGGCGATCCGGGACCATGACCCCGAGCGTCACATTCTCGGAGTTCTTGTGCTCGCAGCAACGCCGCAGCGATCGAGGTTGCGCTGACGCGAACCCGTGCCGGTGCCAAGTCCGCGGATGTTTGTAAGGAAGGTTTCGGTGCGCGCGTTTTCGCTGTGTTCCAGATCACTTCCGGACTAGGATTGATGGGCACACCTGGAAGTGAGGGGGTGGTGCTCCAGACGGCAGGCAACCGTCCCCGCTGATAGCGCCGAAGAGGCGCGGAACTCCCCATCACCTGCAGGAGGAATAGATGGACATCGTCGTCGTTGGCCGAAACACCGAGGTCACTGAGCGTTTCCGCAACCATTTGGACGAGAAGCTCGCGAAGGTCGAGCAGCTCGCACCCCAGACGCAGCGGATCGACGTCGAAGTGACGCACGAGCGCAACCCCCGCATGGCGGATCGCTCCGAGCGCATCGAGTTGACGGTGCGTGGGCGTGGTCCTGTTGTGAGGGCGGAGGCGTCGTCGTCGGACCGCTATTCGGCTCTCGACCTCGCCTTCGCTCGTCTGACCGAGCGATTGCGGCGAGCACGCGACCGGCAGAAGGACCGCCGCCAGAACGGCCCGTCCGCGCACCAGTTCGCTCCGGACGCCGCGCCCGCCGCGGCTCCCGAGAAGAAGAGGGAACCCGAGCGCCCGGTGGCGCCGACGAGCCGCGGAGAGGCGGTCGAGTCGCAGGTTGGGGACTCTCCGGTGATCGTGCGGCAGAAGCTGCACGAGGCGCGCCCGATGAGTGTGGACCAGGCGCTGTACGAGATGGAGCTGGTGGGTCACCCATTCTTCTTGTTCATCGATTCCGAGACGTCGCAGCCGTGTGTCGTCTACCACCGTCACGGCTGGACCTACGGCGTGATCCGGCTGGACGCCACGGCGACCCCGAACGAGGAGGCCGCAGCAAGCTGACAGACTCCGGTGGCGGACATGACGGAGTGACGCCATAGGAGGAAGGTGCAGGCGGCAGGTGCCACAATTTGGTGATGCCTGCCGCCTTTCCGTCTTCGCTCACGCTCTCCCAGGCGCGGCGCCTCGTGCTGCGGGCGCAGGGAATCGACCGGCCGCCCGCCAGGGCACCGCGCCGTGGTGGCGTCGGGCGAGCGGCGGCCCGGCTCGGAGTCATCCAGATCGACTCGGTGAACGTGCTGACGCGCGCCCACTACATGCCGCTGTACTCACGGCTCGGGCGGTACCCGCGGGAGGAGCTGGACCGCCTGTTCAGCGCGCCTCCCCGCCGGCTGCTGGAGCAGTGGGGTCACGAGGCGTGCCTCGTGACACCCGAGGTGCACCGCCTGCTGGCGCCGTTGCGGAAGGGCTGGGTGCGCCGTCACCTGGGTTCCACGGAGAAGAAGTACCCCGGCGTGATGGACGCGGTGCATCGGGTAATCGGTGAGCACGGGCCGGCAACCGGCCGGGAGGTGCAGATTCACCTTGCCGAGGAGTATCCCGCCCCGGTGCGGACCGGGCGCGGCTGGTGGAACTGGACGGCGGTCAAGAGCGCGATCGAGCTTGCGTTCCACGGCGGGAGCATCGCGAGCGCAGGTCGGACCGCGAGTTTCGAGCGGCGGTACGACCTCGTGGAGCGGCTGCTGCCCGAGGAGCATCTCGCGGAGCCACCGGAGGAGGAGGCGATCGCCGCGCTGACGGCACGGTCGCTGGTCCATCTCGGACTGGGAACGGCACGCTCGGTTGCCGACTACTACCGGCTGCCCGTGGCCCCGGTGGCGGAGGCGTTGCAGGAACTCGAAGAGGTCGGCGAGGTGGAGCGTGTCGAGGTGGAAGGGATCACCGCTCCCGTGTGGAAGGATCCCGCGGCCGTGGTGCCACGCCGGGCCACGGCATTGACGTTGCTGTCTCCGTTCGATCCGCTCATATTCGAGCGGCGGCGCACCGAGCAACTCTTCGGGATGAGGTACCGAATCGGGATCTACACACCAGGGCCCAAGCGCACCACCGGGTACTATTCACTTCCGCTGCTGATGGGCGAGAACATCGTGGCGCGCTTCGATCTCAAGGCCGACCGGAAGGTCGGCGAGCTTCTGGTGAACGGCGCGTTCCTCGAGAAGCCGTTCGCTGCGAGGTGGCCCGAGGAGGCCGAGATTGCTGCCGCTGCGGCGGCCGAGTTGCGGCGTATGGCGGACTGGCTGGAACTCGGCGCCGTCGTCGTGCCGGAGGACGCACCCGGGGGCGGGGTGACGGCCCTGCGGGTGGCGGCTCACGCCGTCGGCTGAATCCCAGGGGTCGGTCAACGGCGGGAGCGAGCCGTACCATGGAACGTGGAACTCGCCGGTGCCGCGCGGCGCCGGCCTGACGAACGGAGAGAGTGTGCGCTCCTTGTTGAACCGGATCCTTCGTATGGGCGAGGGACGCGTCCTCAAGAAGCTGACGGGTATCGCCGAGCATGTGGGGGCGCTCGAGGAGAGCTTCGCCGAGTCCACCGACGCCGAACTGCGCGCCCAGACGGACGGATTCCGGGAGCGCCTCGCGAATGGTGAGACCCTCGACGAGATCATGCCCGAGGCGTTCGCGACTGTGCGCGAGGCGGCGAAACGGACCCTGGGGCAGCGGCCTTACGACGTCCAGGTCATGGGCGGTGCGGCGCTCCACCTCGGGAACATCGCCGAGATGAAGACCGGCGAGGGCAAGACCCTGGTGGCGACACTGCCGTCGTACCTGAACGCGCTCACCGGCAAGGGCGTCCACATCATCACCGTCAACGACTACCTCGCGTCCTACCAGTCCGAGCTCATGGGCCGTGTGCACCGCTTCCTCGGCCTCACGACCGGCTGCATCCTCGACGGGCAGACGCCCGACCAACGGCGCAAGGAATATGCGGCCGACATCACGTACGGCACGAACAACCAGTTCGGTTTCGACTACCTGCGCGACAACATGGCGTGGTCCATGGATGACCTCGTGCAGCGCGGCCACAGCTTCGCGATCGTGGACGAGGTTGACTCGATCCTCATCGACGAGGCCCGCACCCCGCTCATCATCTCCGGCCCCGCCGGTGGCGACGCCAACAAGTGGTACTCGGAGTTCTCGCGTATCGCAACGCTCCTCAGGCGCGAGGACGACTACGAGGTCGACGAGAAGAAGCGCACCATCGGAGTGCTCGAGGGCGGTATCGAGAAGGTGGAGGACTACCTCGGCATCGAGAACCTCTACGAGGGCGTCAACACGCCGCTGATCTCGTTCCTGAACAACTCCGTGAAGGCGAAGGAGCTGTTCAAGCGGGACAAGGACTACATCGTCAAGAACGGCGAGGTGCTGATCGTTGACGAGCACACCGGCCGTATTCTTCCCGGGCGCCGCTACAACGAGGGGATGCACCAGGCGATCGAGGCCAAGGAAGGCGTCGACATCAAGGCGGAGAACCAGACGCTCGCCACGATCACGCTGCAGAACTACTTCCGGCTGTACGACAAACTCGCCGGCATGACCGGCACCGCCGAGACCGAGGCCGCTGAGTTCCTCAACACGTACGACATCGGTGTGGTGCCGATCCCCACGAACATGCCGATGATCCGCGACGACCGCACGGACCTCGTGTACAAGAACGTCGCCGGCAAGTACAAGGCGATCGTCGAGGACATCGTGGAGAGGAACATGGCCGGCCAGCCGGTGCTCGTGGGCACCACATCCGTGGAGAAGTCCGAGATCCTCTCGGGAATGCTGAAGAAGCGCCACGTCCCGCACGACGTGCTGAACGCGAAGCAGCACGAGCGCGAGGCTCACGTGGTGGCGATGGCGGGCCGGAAGGGCGCCGTCACCGTGGCCACGAACATGGCCGGCCGCGGCACCGACATCATGCTCGGTGGGAACGCCGAGTTCATCGCCGTGGAGGAGATGCGGCGGCGCGGTCTCGACCCGGCCGAGACGCCGGAGGAGTACGAGGACCAGTGGCCCGAGGTGCTGGCCGCCGCGAAGGAAGCGGTTGCCGCGGAGCACGACGAGGTCGTTGGGCTCGGTGGGCTGTACGTCCTGGGCACGGAGCGGCACGAGTCGCGGCGCATCGACAACCAGTTGCGCGGACGTTCCGGCCGTCAGGGTGACCCGGGCGAGTCCCGCTTCTACTTGTCCATGCAGGACGATCTCATGCGGATGTTCGCCACAGGCGCCGCCGAACGCATCATGAACTCCGGTATGTATCCCGATGACATGCCGCTCGAAGCGAAGATCGTGTCCAACTCGATCCAGTCCGCGCAATCGCAGGTGGAGGCCCGCAACGCCGAGATTCGCAAGAACGTCCTCAAGTACGACGACGTCATGTCCAAGCAGCGCGAGGCCGTGTACGGGACCCGGCGCGAAATCCTCGCCGGTGAGGATATCGAGGACAAGCTCGAGACCTGGCTGGACAAGGTCCTCGAAACGTTCGTGGGGGAGTACACCGCCTCCCCGAACCAGGCGGACTGGAATCTCGAGACCCTGTTCACCGAACTGAAGTCGCTGTATCCGGTCTCGATCACGCCGGAGGACATCATCGAGGAGGCCGGCGGGCTCAACCGCGTGACTCCCGAGATGCTGCTGCGGGAGCTGTCTTCGGACATCCACCTCGCGTACGACTCGCGCGAGGAAGAGATCGGCGATGAGCAGATGCGGTCGCTGGAGCGCCGCGTGGTCCTGTCCGTGCTGGACCGGAAGTGGCGGGAGCACCTCTACGAGATGGACTACCTGAAGGAAGGCATCGGCCTGCGCGTGATGGCGCAGCGCGACCCGGTGGTCGAGTACCGCAATGAGGGTCACGCGATGTTCCAGGCCATGGACGAGGCCATCAAGGAAGAGTCCGTGCGGTACATGTTCAACATCCAGATCCGCAAGCCCGAGGAAGAGGCTGCGTCTGTGACAGTGGCGGGCGGGGCTGCGACGGCGGCAAACATCGCGGCGAAGCTGGCAGGTGGCGCCCCGACGACTCCGGCCGCGAGTTCCTACGCGGCGTCGGCCGCCGGTGGGCGGCGCGGGGCGGCGCAGGGGGGCGCGAAGGGAACGGGCGATCGTGCGCAGCCCGGCCGCGACAGTGCCGGGGCCGGAGGCATGCAGACCAAGTCGGGCCTGAAGGTGGGCGGACTGGGAGCGCCGGGCGCTCCTGCCAACCTGACCTACTCGTCGTCGGCGAAGGACGGCTCCGGCGGGACGGCGTTCAAGGCTGCTCCGGGGCAGTCGGGCCAGGCGGCCGGCTCGGGAGAGCAGGCGCGCGCAGCGGTCTCCTCGGGGATGAACCGCGAGCAGCGCCGCGCGGCGGAGCGCAGGGCGAAGAAGCGGAAGTAGCTCCGCAGCCCTCCGCAACCGGTTGATTGAAGCTTCAACTACCGGTAGGGTGGCACCATGCAATTCGGAGTCTTCACCGTCAGTGACATCACCACCGACCCAGTGACGGGCCAGACACCCACCGAGCACGAGCGCATCAAGTCCTCGATCGAGATAGCGCTGAAGGCCGAGGATGTCGGTCTGGACGTCTTCGCCACGGGTCAGCACCACAACCCGCCTTTCTTCCAGTCTTCGCCGACCACGATCCTGGGCTACATCGCCGCGAGGACCAGCAGGCTGACGCTCTCCACCGCGACCACGCTGATCACCACCAACGACCCGGTGAAGATCGCCGAGGACTTCGCGATGCTCCAGCACATCGCGGACGGCCGCGTGGACGTCATGCTCGGTCGCGGCAACACCGGGCCCGTGTACCCGTGGTTCGGCAAGGACATCCGCCAGGGCATCCCGCTCGCGCTCGAGAATTACGCGTTGCTGCGCCGGTTGTGGGACGAGGAGATCGTCAACTGGGAGGGTAGGTTCCGCACTCCTCTCCAGAGCTTCACCTCCGTGCCGCGCCCCCTCGACGGCGTCGCCCCGTTCGTGTGGCACGGTTCCATCCGCAGCCCAGAGATCGCCGAGCAGGCCGCCTACTACGGTGACGGCTTCTTCCACAACAACATCTTCTGGCCCATGAGCCACACGAAGCGGATGGTGAACTTCTACCGTCAGCGCTTCGAGCACTACGGCCACGGCCGCGCCGATCAGGCCATTGTGGGCCTGGGCGGCCAGGTGTTCATGGCGAAGAGGTCGCAGGACGCGGTCCGTTTCTTTCGCCCATACTTCGACAACGCCCCGGTGTACGGCGGCGGCCCCACCCTCGAGGAGTTCGCGCACGAGACGCCGCTGACGGTCGGCTCGCCGCAGCAGGTCATCGATCGCTACGGCGCGATGAAGGAGGACGTCGGGCACTTCCAGCGGTTGCTCTTCCTCATCGACCACGCCGGTCTGCCGCAGAACGTGGTGCTCGAGCAGTTGGAGATCCTCGGGTCCGAGGTGGTTCCCGTTCTCCGCAAGGAGTTCGACGACGCCCGCCCCGTCGACGTGCCCGAGGCGCCGACCCACGCCTCCCGTGTTGCCGCGCTCGGCAAGCGCGACGACGCCGAGAAGGGCCCGTCCGCCGACCTGTGGACCGGGACCCGCGCCGAAGACGAGAACGTCCTGGTGGACGTCGAGAAGGAGAAGTGAGTAGTGACTCGCAGAATCGTTGTCGTTTCCGCCGCGCTCTCGGAGTCCTCGGCCACCACGCTCCTTGGTGAACGCCTCGCCGAGGCCGCCCAGAAGCAGGCGAATGAGCCGATCGAGATCCGGACCATCGAACTCCGCAACTACTTCCAGGATATCGCCCAGGCGTTCACCGCGTTCCCGCCCGAGCGGCTGCGCGAGGTCTTCGAGGCGGTCGCGTCCGCCGACGGCGTCATCGCCGTCACCCCGATCTACAACACCTCGTACTCGGGCCTCTACAAGTCGTTCTTCGACGTTCTCCCCGAGGACGCGCTGCGCGGCACCCCCACGCTGATCGGCGCGACGGGCGGCACACCCCGCCACTCGCTCGCGCTCGACTACGCGGTGCGGCCCATGATGGCGTACCTGAAGGCCGAGGTCCTCACCACCACGGTCTTCGCCGCCACCGAGGACTGGGGTGCGCGCGCCGACGAGGTGCGGCCGCTTCCCGAGCGCATCGAACTCGCCGGCGCCAAGTTCGCCGACGCCGTAAGCGCCCAGCCGGCGAAAGTACGGCAGGACGAATTCGAGTCGACGCCGTCGTTCGAGGAGATGATGAGCCAGTTCCGCGGGGGGAAGTAGCTCAGCCGATCTCGAGCGCGGTGACCAGCCAGCGGCCGTGGTAGCGCTCCAGGCGGAGGGCCGCGCAGCGGCACCTCTCGCCGTCGTGCAGCACGACGGAGACCTCAGAAGTGTGCTCGTCCACGCGCTGCACGTGCTTCGAACGCACCCGTGTGATGCAACGTGGGCCCTTGCCGGTACCCTCGCGCATTGACAGGCCGACGCGGCGCACGAGCGCCTCGTAGACGGGTTCGTCGAGCCAGCGCACGAGTTGTTGGACAGGCCGGAAGCCCAGGAGGCACTCGATGGCAGTCCGCGCGACGGCGGCTCCCCACTCCTCGGGCGGGTTGAGGCCCCTCCCCGTGTTGCCGGTCCAACTGACCGCCTCGGCCTTGCGTTCGGCCGCGGACCGCAGAGTGGTCCCGGACATGCGGAAGGCGACGGGATCCCACGTGGGCGGCGGGCGGAGTGCCGGCACCGGGGGTAGTCCGGGGGTGGTTCGCGGCCGCGTCCCGGTGAGGGGAGCGGCGCGCAGGTTTCGCTTCTCGCTGGTTCGGACCGTGGCGGGGGCGGCGTATTCGTAGCCGTCGACGGCGAGGGCGCTCATGAGTTGCTCCGGGGGATTTGGAGGTGCTGACCGATGAGGATGAGATCGGGGTTTGCCGCAAGTTCCGGGTTGGCGTCCACCCAGTCCGCGACACGCGAGGCGACCTCACTGTTCTTGGTGCCGTCCGGCAGTTCGTCCGCCGAGATCGACCAGAGCGATTCGCCGGCGCGCACCACGTGCGCCCGGGCAGGTGGGGGATCTGGTGGGACCTCGATGGGGATTTCGATCTGATCGTTGGCCGTGGCGGTGTCGTCGGGTACCGTGCGTGCGGTCTCGGAAGGCGCGGGGGCGTCGTCCATCAACCCGGATTCCTGGTCCACCAATTCGCGCGGAGAGGTGGAGGCGAGGCCGGCCCAGGTGATGTCATCGGGGATGGACGGGACGGCCATGGCGGGCAGGGCGCCGGCCGTGCCCACCAGCGTGACCGCGAGTCCGATTGACAGGCGGCGCGCAAGCGGTGCACCCCATCGGTCGACCGCGAGACCACGCCGCGTTGCGATTGCGAGGGCCACTCCGATCCCGGTGGCGGCGTACCAAGCGGCGACCACGGCACCGATCGCCATGATCGCGAGGCCGATGGCGGCGTCGACTCGCCAGTAGTCGGTGGATTGACACAGCGTGACCGCTGATCGAGCGAGGGCGAAGCTCGCGGCCGTCGCTGCGAGGGCGATGCCCAGACCGGCTGTGCTGCGCAGTCCGGCATTCACCGGGGCGGGCCCGCGAGCCGTGCTCCGGGGTTCCTCTGCCTGTTGCACGTGGGGCTGCGTTGGCAACACGAACTTCTGTGCGCTCAGCCGCTGTCGAAGCCAGATTTGGGAAGAAGTCATGCCGTCTCGCCTTTGATCAATGCGTTTGATGCTGTTTGATGCGATTAGCTTGCCGTAGTGGCGAATCGTTTGTCGAGTCGGTGGCCAGCCTGTGGACAAACGGGGCAGCCGGTGGGCGATCTCCTATGGGCCGCCGCTAGCGTGGACGCATGAGCGAGGGGACTGAGGAGCGCTGGCAGCGGTTGTTCGAGGAGATGTCCAGCTGGGACGAGCCGGCCGTGGATGACGCCGCAGTGGCTGAGCTCGCGCAGGCGGAGCGCGTGGGTGTCACGTTCGGCGAGCGGATGATGGGGAGCGTCGGCTCGGACGTCACGGTGCAGTTCCGCTCAGGCACAACTGTCCGCGGGGAACTCACCGCCGTGGCGAGGGACTGGTGCACGGTCCGGTCGGCGACTGCGGATCACGTGATCACCACGTGGGGGATCGCGGCGGTCACATCGCTCGGCGCGCCGCGCGGCGGCCCGCGGCCCGTGCCGCTCGGCGTACCGTTGAGGCGGATTGCTGCGCATGGAGCGCCGGTGGTGGTGGACTCGTCGGGGGTGGATCAGCGGGGACTGTTGCGAAGCGTCGCCGCCGACCACATCGATCTGCTGCTCGACTCCGGCGTCGTCACCACCGTCTCGGTCGATTCTCTGTACTCGGTGCGGTGCGCGCGGGGTGCTGTCACCGGCTGAGCCGGATACCTACTTGCGTCCGCCTGCACCGCGCGGCGTAGTGCCTGCGCTCTCCGACTCCGCGGCCAGCCGCGCCTCGTTCTCCGCGTACTTGCGCTGGATGTACGCCTCGAGCTCCGCGATCTCGACGCGCCACTGATTGCGGCCGCCCACCTGGATCGCCGGCAGCTCACCCGAGAGCACCATCGCGCGCGCCTGGGACCCGGAGATGGCGAGCCACTCCGCCACACCCGCGAGATCAAGGAAACGCTGTTCCATACCGGCAATCCTCGCACGATGCCGGACCGCGGCAACCTCCGCGCGCCCGAACTGTGGAAAACCAAACCGGCCTCGCCGACGTACCTGCCATGCTGTGCCCGGAAGGGAGCAGGGGTGGCATCAGAAATGGCAGGGCGGATGCGGCGGCCGTCGTGGCGTGATCCGCGACTCGGTATCGGAATCGTGCTCGTGGCGCTGAGCGTCGCGTTCGGGATCTGGGCGGTGGCGAGCGCCGGCAGCACGATCCCGGTGTGGTCGGCGAGCCGGACGATCACGCCGGGGGAGACCTTTCAGGGCGCCGTCACGGCAGTCGAGGTGTCCCCGAATCTGGCGGACACGTACCTCCATGCGGCCGAGCAGCCCGAGGGTGTGGCCGACCGCGTCGTAGCGGCCGGTGAACTTGTCCCCGCTTCGGCGGTGGTGCCCGTGAATGTGGTTGATCTGCGCGCCGTCGTCGTGCCTGTGGGAACGCAACTCTCGGCAGCGGTGACCGCGGGATCGCACGTCGACCTGTGGCTTACTCCCGACGACGGCTCCGAGGCCCGGCTCGTCCTCGGCGACCTCGTGGTCCGCGGCCTGGTCGAGAACGACTCGGCCTTCGTCTCGGCGATGAGCAGTTCCGTCGAGGTGCTGGTGGCAACCGACGCCGTCGGGGTCGTGCTCACGGCGATGAACGACGGTGGCCCGCTCGTGGTCGTCCCACGTTCGGGGGAGTAGTGGACGTCCCCGTTCTGCTCTCGGTCGCGGGCCCGGCGGAGCCCGAGCTGGTGCGCGCGATCGCCGTGGCTCCCGGACTCGAAGTGGTGCGGCGTTGCGCCGATGTGACGGAGCTACTCGCCATGGCGGCGGCCGGCCGAGGGGCGCTCGCGGTCGTTTCGGCCTCGTACCTCGGGATCGACCGGGAGGTCGTGGATCGGCTGCACCGCGCGGGAGTGGGTGTGGTCGGGCTCGCAAACTCGGAGGACGCCGGGCGGGTGGCGGCGCTGGGATGTGACGCCGTCGTCGATGTCGCAACCCCGCCCAGCGCGACTGTGACGGCGCTGCAGCGGTTGCGGGCGATCGTGGTGGCGCACGAGGCGCCCGGCACCGGATCGGGTGCGGCGGGAGAGTCGGGTGCAGCGGGCGCGCGTTCCGGAGGCGCGGCCCCGGCCGGTTCTGCTTCGGCGGGCGCCACAGGTTCGGCCGCCAGTCCCGGTGGGTCCCCGCCAAGCGACGCCGGCTGGTTCGCAGCCGCGCCCTCCCCCGATGACGCGGCGCCGCAGCGCGGCCAGGTGGTCGCGGTGTGGGGCACCACGGGGTCACCGGGCCGGACAGTGGTATCGGCGAATCTCGCGCGCCTCCTCGCCGACCGCGCCACCACCTGCCTCATCGATGCCGACACCCGCGCGCCCTCGCTCGCCCAGGTCCTGGGGATCGTGGAGGACACGTCGGGGATCGCCGTCGCCGCACGGGCCGCGGCGAACGGCCGACTCGACGCGGAGGCCCTCGAGCGCGCCGCCCGCATCTTCGACGGACTCGCCGTCCTGACCGGCCTCACGCGCCCCGACCGGTGGCGCGAGGTGCCCGCATCCGCTCTCTCCGTGGTACTCGATCGGTGCCGTGACGTGTATGGGTGGACCGTGGTGGATGTCGCGGGTGGCTGGGACGACGACGGCGGCGACAGCCTCGGTCCGGCCCGCGACGGCGCCCGAGAAGCGGTACTTGCCGAAGCGGACGTGGTGGTCATCGTGGGGGCTGCCGACCCGGTGGGCATCTGGCGGCTCGTGGAACTGCTCTCGGTGCGGCCGCGGATGCCCGGGCGCGACGTGGTGGTTGTGACGAAGTCGCGGCCCGGCGTGGCCGGGCCGTCGCCGCAGCACGCGGTGCGCGAGGCGCTCGCGCGGTTCGCCGGCGTGGGCGAGGCGGCCATAGTGCCGTACGACCGTGCGGCGATGGACGCGGCCCTGCTGCAGGGCCGGCTTCTGAGCGAGGTGGCGCCGGATTCTCCCGCGCTCGCGGCGATTGCCCGAGTTGAGGAAATCGTGGCGGGCGAGCCGCCGAGCCGCGCGTCAGCTCGAAAACGGTCCCGCCGCGGCGGCATACACAAGCAGTCCCGCGGCCGGGCGCGGCAGTAGCGAAAGCGTACGTGATGACGCGCGCGGCGGAGGGGGGCCTAGGTTGAGATCCGTGAATTCGTTCTGGGACGCCGACGTGCCGTTCATCAGCCTGTTCGGGCCGGATCACCTCATGTACATGGCGATCATGCTGCTCTGCCTGGCCGGGCTGATCTTCGGACGCCGGTGGGTCAGGGCGCACTCCGAGCCAATGCGCTGGGTGCTCATGGTCATCTCGAGCGCCCAGTTCGTGGCGCTGTATCTCTGGTACGGGCTGGAGACCGGATTTGATCTTGCAGAGGCGCTGCCGATCCACATCTCCCGTATCTCGACGATCCTCGGCATCTGGTTCCTCGCCACCAAGAACCTGAAGGTCCTGGACGTCCTGTTCTACTTCGGGCTGTTCGCGTACTTCACGTTCCTGCTGCCGCAGCGAATTTACCCGATCACGCACATCATCGGCTGGTCCTTCCTGATCAGTCACATCATGACGATCCTGCTGCCGATCTTCGCCGCTGTCGCCTACGGATGGCGGCCCACGATTCCGGCGCTGTGGCGCTCCTTCGCGTGGTTCCTGCTGTACTTCGCGGTCGTGCTGATGGTGAACCCGGCGGTGGGAGGCAACTACTTCTACCTGCGCGACCGGCCGATCCCCTTCATGCAGGACCTCCCGGCCATCATCTACAACTCGCTCTCCGTCATCGTCACGTTCGCGATCTTCTGGATCGGTTACGGAATCTCACGAGTCATCGTGCGGAACGTCTCGCCGGAGCCTGCGCTGGTAGCGAGCGAAACCCACTGAAACCGCCGATCCGGCCGTTCCCGGAGGTCAGCGACCGGTAACTTGCCTAGAAGAGGCAGCGCAGCAGACCGGAGGAATCATGAACCGGATAGTCGTCGGGGTGGACGGATCAGAGGGATCGAAGCAAGCGTTGCGATGGGCCATCGAGGAAGCAACGCTCCGGGAGGCGATTCTCGAGGTGGTTCACGCGTACGATTCCCTGCCGAATGTCGAACTGATGGGCACGCCCGTCAACGCCGGAAAACGTCTCGACGCCCCCAGAGCCCGTGCGGAGGAGCTTCTCGAGGAACTGACCAAGGGAATCGAGGACGTCGAGGTCGAGACGCACGCGCTCCCGAGCATGAGTCCCGCGCAAACCCTGGTCGACCACTCGAAGGGGGCGGTTCTGCTCGTCCTCAGCGCCCGGGGGTTGGGCCCGTTCAGAAGCCTCTGGGTCGGTTCGGTGACCCAGCACGCCGCCCGCAACGCCACGTGCCCGGTGGTGATCGTCCGGAATGGAGAGCGGTGACCATGCGAGCGAGGCGGCACACTGAACCCATGCGTGTCTACATCCCCGCCACCCGCCACGACCTCGACGCCGACGTCCTCGAGCCGCTCCGCGTTCACGCCGTCACGCCGCAACTTCAGGAAGAACTCGCCGACGACGACGAGGAGGTGCTCGAACTCGTTGCCTTCCTTGCCGCTGCGGACGAATCGGTGCAGCTCATCGCGGAGCGAAACGATCTTGCCCGGCGCGTGGTGATCTCCGCCGATGTCGAGCCGGGCGGCCTCGTTCCGCCGGCCGCAGGTGAGCTGGAGACGATTCTCCTGCCGACGTGGTCGATCCGCTGGGAACAGGTCGCCGCGATCCACGCCGATGACGCCCTCGCCTCTGACGACGTGGCCGCTGCCGCCCAAGGCGACGACGACGCCTTCGAACGCCTGGGCGAGCACGAGATGCTCTGGTACGACGCTACCGAGCGCGACGACCTCCGCGCACAACTCGGCGAGGCGTGACGCGCGACGCTCAGGCGACCACCCTGAGCGCCGAGCCGGCGCCCGCGCTCCGGTGATCCACCTGGATCTGCTCGTGGATCTGCCGGCGAAGCTCGGTCACGTGCGAGACGATCCCGACGGCCCGGCCGTTGGCGGTCAGACCCTGCAGGACGGTCATCACCTTTTCCAGAGTGTCGTCATCGAGAGTGCCAAAGCCCTCGTCCACGAACAGGGTTCCCAGGTGGATTCCACCGGACTCGTCCGTGACGACGTCCGCGAGTCCGAGTGCCAGCGACAGCGAGGTGTAGAACGTCTCGCCACCGGACAGCGTGTGCGGAGAACGGACCTTCCCGGTCTTGTAGTCCATCACCTCGAGGCCCAGTCCCTGACCGCGAGCTCGCTGACCACCTTCCTCGTCGCAACGGCGCAGCTCGTAGCGCCCGTCTGACATCGTGCCGAGCCGTACGTTCGCCGCCCGGATCACCTCTTCGAAGCGGCGCAGCAGCACGTAGGTCGCGAGTTGCATGGAGCGGCTGTTGTTGCCCTGCGCCACATCGGCCATCCTAACGAGCGCCCGGACTCCGGCGGAGGTCTCCGACTCCGTGGAGAGCGCGACCTCGAGCCTGGCCAGGCGAACATCCGTGTCCTCGGCGTGTTGCCGCGCGGCGCCCGCTACCTGCTTGGCCTCGTCCCGCGCGCTCGCAGCGGCGTCCCTCTCCGCCACCCGCGATTCGACCTCCGGGGCCTCCTCACCCGTCAGAGCGGCGATGTCCTGCTCAGTGAGTGTCGCCTCGGCAGTGGTTCGCGCATCCCTGTCCCGGTTGACCCGCGCCTCGAGAACGATGAGTTCCGGCACCGGAAGAAGTGCGGCCCGCGCTGCGCCCACATCCGCGAACTTGGCGTCACGGCTCGCGTCCTCCAGCGCCGAGACGGCGGACTGGCGAGCGCGTTCCGCCCGGTCTGCCTCGGCCGCCGCGTTCAGGATTGCCTCGACTTCCTGCTTCTCCGATTCGGCCGCGCTCAGCGCCGCCGCCACGGATTCGTACGTCCCACGCGCCCGCTCCACCTCGCTGCGGGCCGCGATGAGCTGACCCTTGATCTGGTTCGATTGCGACTCCAGCTCCACGATCCGTTGATCGAGCGCCGCAATCTCGGTGTCGAGATTCTCCTCGCGTTTCGCAAGATCCTCGAGGTCCTTCTCGATGCCGGGCAGCGATGCGGCGGCAGCAACATCCTCTGCGCGTGCCCCGCGCGCCGCGGTGAGGTCCGAGGCGATCGCTTCCACGTCCTGGTCGCCCATCTGAGAGCGGAGTTCGCCCTGCTGTGCAGCGAGCCGCGCGACCTTCTGAAGAGCTGTGGAGGCCACCTCATCAGCGGCGACGCGTTCCTTGCCTGCCCGTTGCATCTCTGCCTTGCTCACCGCGTCCTCTGGGCGCCGGGCAGGTGCCGGGTGGCTGAGCGAGCCGCACACCAGACACGGCTCATCCGCGGTGAGTTGCCCGGCCAACTCGCCGGCCAGGCCGTTGAACCAGCCCTCCCGCGCGGCGGTCTCCCACGCCAGGGCGTCATCCGCAGCGCTCTTCGCGGCGGCGGCGGCAGTGCGGGCGTTGGTGAGTTCTCCGTCCAGCCGGGCAATCCGCGCGAGCCTCTTCGCAACCCTCTCCAACTCGGCGACCCGCTGCTTGTGCCACGGCAGCCGTGCCTCGGCAGTCCGCGCGGCCGACTGCCGGTCGGACAACGCCTCCCGCTGCCCAGGCAACCCAGCTCGCGCTGTTTTCTTGCTGTCCAGGGCCGCCACTTCCCGCGCGGAATCCCGGCCGAGCCGTACCAGACTCGCCTCGAATTCGCGGACCGCATCCTCGTGCTTCAGCGAGCTGCGGAGACCCTCGGCGCTGGTATTCAGGGCATCGCGGCGGCCGGCCAGTTGGGCGTCATCGAGGGCGCGGACCTCCGCACGGGCAACCGCGCGTGCCCGCGCGACCGCCTCCGCCGCGCCTGCAGCGGCCCGCGCCGCCGAATCGGCGTTCCCGAACAGGCTGCGCAGCCCGGTGGCCGTCTTCGCCCGTTCCAGCCGCTCCCGATCCGTGGCGATGCTCTCGGCTCGCTCTTCGATATCCCTCAGCACGGCCAGGGCGGACGCTTGGCGAGCAAGGAGCTTCTCCAAGGCGCGCGCCGAATCCAGCCGCCCTTGCGCCTGGCAGGCTACGTCCGCAGCCCGCTGCGCCTCGGCCTCCACACGCGCCGCCTCCGCCCGTACGCCCGCCACGAGCGCCGCAGCAGCCTCACGCAGCACCGACGAGTCGATCCACGTGGCCGAACCGATCTCGGGCACGTCCTCGCGCTCGCCCCACAGGTTCTGTACCGCCGTCCCGACCGTCCGCCGCGCCTCCTCGACCCGCCCTCGCGCCTCCCTGGCGCGTTCGCGCAGTGCCTCCTGGGTGTTCTGGTAGACGCGGGTAGCGAAAATACTCTGCAGGAGGGTCCTGCGATCGTCCGGCCTGGTGGTGAGGAACCGGGCGAACTCGCCCTGCGGCAGAACGATGGTCTGAAGGAACTGCTCCTTCGTGAGACCGATGATCTCCTGGATCTCGGCCCCCACGTCTCGCGGGCCTCCGACGATTGACTCGCCCGCATCGGCATCCCCGATCTGATCCTCGGCCGTGAGCCGGAACAGCTTGGCGTCCGACTTCTCCAAGGTGGAACCGCTCCCACGGGCCTTCGGCCGCCAATACTCCGGCGACCGCCAAACTCGATACAACCCCGAGGACGTCGAGAACGCCAGCTCGGCGAATGGTCTCACCCCAGGATCGGCGTGGTCGGAGTGCAGTCGTTCCTTGGTTCCCTCGATGCTGCCGTACAGCGCGAACGTGATCGCATCGATGATGCTCGACTTCCCGGTGCCCGTGGGCCCGCAGAGAAGGAAGAGCCCCGAGACCGCGAGCTTCTCGAAGTCGATCTCGTGCTCGCCCGGATAGGGTCCGAGCGCCCGGAATCTCAACCGATGAATGCGCATCAGACCACGGCTCCCTGGGCCATCTCATACGCGTGCTGCAGCACATGCGTCTCCTCCACCGTGGGCGGCTCGCCCGTGGCCTCCGTGACGAATCCCTCGAGCACCTCATGCGGGTCTGCGCTCGCCATCGCCATGCCCTGGATCGCGCCGGGTGCCGCCTCGGGCACATGGACCGTCACGATCGCATGCGGGAACCGGTCCAGAATTCGCTGCCGCATGTACTCCGGCCGGTGGGTGTCGGTGACGGTGACCTTGACCCAAGCGTCCGCCGCCGAGTCGTACTTCCCCGAGAGCACGTCATCAAGAGGGCCGCGCATCTCGGCGAGCCGGCGCAGCACGGGCGCCTCCACCAGCTCGGTGCGCACCCGCTCACCGGTGAAGTCCACAATCACCGACGACTTCCTGTGGTTCCGCTCCGAGAACGAGAACGCGATCGGTGAGCCCGAGTACCGGGCGGCGAGGCCGTTCGCCCTCACCGCCTGTGGTCCGTGCAGGTGGCCGAGCGCGAGGTAGTCCAGTTCGCTGCCGAACACGCCCACGGGGACGTCTCCCACGCCTCCCACGCGCAGATCCCGCTCCGAATCGCTCACCTCTCCGCCGACGACGAACGCGTGCGCCATCCCGATCACCGGCACCCGCTCGGCCGCCCGTGCACGCCGCGCCGCGGCATCCGCCTCCACCCGGCGCATCGCCGCGCCGAGTACGCCCAGATGAGAGCGTTCCGGGATCTCATCACCTTCGGCGAGACGACGGCGAGTGAGGTCCGGGTCCAGATATGGGAGTGCGTACACGATGGCGCCGAGGTTCCCATCGGTGCCGGGAAGCTCGACTGGCACGCCCACCTCCGCCGGATCGGAACGGATGGCCAACTCGGACCGGAGCATCCCGGCTCCGAAGCCGAGCCTCACCGCTGAATCGTGATTGCCCGAGGTGAGCACCACGCGTGTCAGCGAGCAGAGGCGGCACAGCACGTCCGAGAGCAGTTGGACGGACTCCAGTGGCGGCACCGCTCTGTCATAGACATCACCGGAGACGAGGACCGCATCGATCCGCTCCGACCTGACGACATCCACCAAATGGTCGAAGTAGGCAGCGTGCGCGTCCGCCAGTGACATCCCGTGGAGATTCCGCCCCACGTGCCAGTCCGAAGTGTGAAGGATCCGCATGACCCCACGGTAGCCGGGGGGTCTGACAACGACGCCGACGCCCCGCGCCACCATCGCCTGGACGTGAGGACGCCCGGCGGCCAGAACGGGCGATGGAACACCCGAAAGGCCCTCGCGTACGCAGGTTTTCCGTGAAAGGCTGATCTCACCTTGCTCGTCCGTACCGCAGAGGGAACGGCCCCCGATCTCTCTGTCTGCGCGGCCAGGAACTGATCGAGGCGTCTTGCCATGCCGATTTGATGACTGGTCGTGATGAATGATGGGGCAATTGCTTCGCCCGGTTCGAGGGTGGATGACCTTCGGGGCCGCGTGCGCGTTGGTCTCAAGTGTCCTGGGGATCGTCCCCTATGTGGCGATCACGGAGATCGCCCGGGTGCTCGTGCGGGACGGGACCGAGGCAGATCACCGGCAACTGCTGGTGTGGGCCGGCATCGCCGTCGGATCGCAGCTTCTCAAGCAACTCTTCTCTCAGGCCGGCCTCGGCGCCGGCCACCTCGTGGAGGCCCGCTTCCGCGGCATCGTGCGCCAACGACTTGCTGCGCACCTGCAGAAGGTGCCACTCGGCTGGTTCACCCGCCACAGCTCGGGTGAAATCCGCAAGGTGATGATCGACGACGTCAACGCCGTGCACACGCTGGTCGCCCACGCCGGAACGGACGTCACAGCAGGAATCGCCGGCCCCGTGTTCGGACTGGTCTACCTGTTCGTCGTCGACTGGCGGATGGCCCTCGTCCTGCTCCTTTGGCTGCTGGTGTTGTTCGGCGTGGTGGCAGTGTGGCTGTCCAGGAGTCCGGACCTGTTCGGTGCCTTCTACGAGGCGGAGGCGAACATGTCCTCGGCCTCAGTCGAGATCGTGGACGGAATCGCGGAGGTGAAGAACTACGGCCTGGTAGGCGAGGTGTTCGAACGTTTCGACGAAGCGCGTACGCGGTACAGCGCGATCAGCTACGAGTGGCTCCAGGGAATGGCGCGCCCCACGGTACTTCTGCAGGCAGCGATCATGCCGGCCGTCATGGCCATTCCGATCCTGGGAATGGGACTCGTCTTCACCGGTCAGGGGTGGAGCGAACCCGTGGACATCCTGCCGTTCCTCATGCTCGGAATCGGCCTCCCATCCTCCCTTTACTCGCTGCTGGCACTGACGCAGCACCTGAACGAGTCCATCCAGTCCGCGCGCAAACTGACGGACGTCCTCGCCTCGCCTCCCCTCGCCGAGACGGCGAGCCCGGCGGAGATCATCGGCAACGACATCCGGGTGGATAACCTCACGTTCGGCTACGACGAGGACTTCGTGCTGCATGACGTGAACCTGAGCCTTCCGGCCGGATCCATGACCGCTCTTGTTGGACCGTCCGGATCCGGTAAGACCACCCTGGCGCGACTGATCGCCAGATTCTGGGATCCGGTGTCCGGTTCGATTCAGATCGGTGGCGTCGACCTGCGGGATGTCTCCAGCGCCGAGCTTCTCCGCCGCGTCGCGCTCGTGTTCCAGGATGTCGCCCTGTTGCGCACCTCTGTGCATGACAACATCGCCCTGGCCCGGCCGGATGCCAGTCGGCATGAGGTGGAGCAGGCGGCCCGTGCCGCACAGATCCACGAACGGATCGTGGAACTCCCGCACGGGTATGACACAGTACTGGAGCAGGAGGGCGCCCACCTGTCCGGCGGAGAGGCACAGCGGGTCACGATCGCCCGGGCGATCCTCGCAGACGCACCCGTTCTGATCCTGGACGAGGCGACGGCGTACGCCGATCCGCACAGCGAACACCTGATCCGGCAGGCTCTGTCCGCGCTCCAGGCGGACCGCACCGTTCTTGTCATCGCACACCGGCTTGCGAGTATTCGCCATGCCGACCAGATCGTCGTGCTGGATCACGGACGGGTGGTGGAGGGGGGAACCCACGAGGAGTTGCTCCGGGCCGGTTCCACCTACTCCTCCATGTGGAACGCACAGCACGTCGATGAGCAGGAGGCGCTCGCATGATCTCCCTCATGCGCCGTCACCTCGGCGATAGGGCACGCCTCGATCGGCTCACCCTCGCGTTTGCGGCCGGCGGCATTTTCCAGGGGACCGCACTCATGCTCCTGATCGGATTCCTCAGGAGTTTCCTCGACGGCGACGCTTCCGGTGCCACGGCGTGGTTCGCCTGGTTCACGGGCACTGCCCTCGTTGCCGCCGTGATCTACGCGAAGGCCATGACGTGGGCGACGCGGATCAGCGTGTTCGGTGTCTCCGATTCCATGATCCAGGCGGTCGGGGACCGGCTGGTCCGACTTCCGCTTGGCTGGTTCGACGCCCAGGCGAAGGCCCGGGTCATCAAGATCCTCAAACAGGACACGAACACCGTCTCGCACGGCCCCTCGATCGTGCTGCCGGTGATCACGACCAATCTGGCCACCGTCGGCACGATCATGCTCGCCACGCTCGTGATCGACTGGCGGATGGGGCTGACACTCGCCCTCGCCTCACCGATCCTGTGGTGGCTCTACCGCTGGCAGGAACGCCTCCTCGACGCCCCCACCGACGAGCACGATTCCGCGGTGGAGGACCTCGGCGGGCGGGTCGTCGAATTTGCGCAGGCCCAGCCCGTGCTGCGCGCGGCGGGCCACACTGATACGCCCTGGGATCTCCTGGACGACGCCATCACATCCGAGGCGCTCCTCAACCAGCTGCTGCAGCGGGCACAGGCTCGGCCTGCCTCATGGTTCCTTGCCACCGCGATGGCGGCCATGCTCGCCGCGCTCGGAGTGGGCCTGTGGCTCGTGACAAGCGGCGGGCTTGACGCCATCACCTTCATCGCACTGATGCTCATTGTCACGCGCTTCATCGAACCACTCAGCCTGCTCATTCACTACGCTGCCGAGGTCTCCCACGTCAAGAAGGCCATCCTCAGTGCTGCAACCGTCCTCGACGCGCCCCTCCTTCCCGAGCCGGACGCTCCCGCCGAGCCAAGCGGGGAGGGCTGCGATCTGGAGGATGTGGGATTCGGCTACGACTCCCGCCAGGTCCTGCACGGCTTCACCCTCGAAGTGGCGCCCCGCACGGTGACCGCACTCGTTGGGCCCTCCGGATCCGGGAAGACGACCGTGCTCCGGATGCTCGCCCGGTTCTGGGACGCCGAACAGGGCCGCGTCCGCCACGGCGAACGGGATGTGCGCGAACTCGGCACCGACCGGGTCATGGCGAACACCGCGATGGTCTTCCAAGACGTCTACCTCTTCGACACCAGTATCCGCGAGAACGTCCTGATCGCGCGGCCGGACGCGTCCGAGGAGGAACTCGACGCCGCGGCGCGTGCAGCCGCACTTGACGAGGTGCTCCAGCGCCTTCCCCAGGGCTGGGGCACCCGGGTGGGCGAGGGTGGCACGCGCCTGTCCGGTGGCGAACGTCAACGCGTGTCCCTGGCTCGTGCGTTCCTCCGTGCCGCTCCCGTGGTCCTCCTCGACGAGGCCACCTCGTCCCTCGACGGGCTCAGCGAACGCCGCGTCACCGATGCGATCGCCAGCCTCGCCGAGACCCGCGCCGTCCTCGTCATCGCGCATCGCCTTACCACCGTGAAGGGGGCCGGCACCATCGTCACCGTCTCGGACGGGCGGGTGGCCGGGACCGGCACGCACGAGCAACTGCTTGCCGATCCGCAGAGCATCTACGCGCAGTTCTGGGCCGACCAGACGCGGTCCGCCCACTGGCAGTTGCGCGGCACCGATGAGAAACGCGGCTGACCGGTCCAAGCGTGCCGCTCGGCCCTACGAGTGAGGGCCGGCATGTGGTGGAACTGGGGCGCGGCAGCGGGACGCGCCGACGGGCGCGCGGAATCAGACGGGCGCACGGAATCACTGGTGAGGTATGCGTGCCGCAGTGGCCGATTGTCAGGCGGCGTCTTCCTCGATTCTGCCGATCGGCAGGCGCTTCTCGGCCTGGAAGACATCCTCGGCGCGGCCGCGGGCCCAGTAGCCGGATATCGAGAGCTGCTCGCGCGGAATGCCTCGGCGGGACAGTACCCTGCGCACTGCCTTGATCGACTCACGCTCACCGTGTGCGAACACGAATACTCCCGCGGTGCCGGACGGGGCAGCCTCACCCCACTTGCCGCCCTCGAGAGCGCGGGCGAGGAACTCGATATCAGACGTGTCGGCGTTGATCAGCCAGTTGAGCTGGATGCTCGCCGGGGTCTCGATGTCGATGATGTCCCGGGCGTCGGTGAGTTCGATGTGGGCCACACCCTGCGCACCCTCGGGGAGGCGTTCGATCGCGGCGGCGATCGCGGGAAGTGCGGAATGGTCGCCGACGAAGATGTGCCACGAGGTGGAGTCCGCGGGCGCGTATGCACCGCCCGGACCCATGAACGCGAACCTGTCTTCCGGCTTGGCGCCCGCCGCCCACGGGGCTGCGATACCGCTGTCACCGTGGATCACGAAATCGAGTGCCAATTGACGCTTCTCGGCATCAAACCAGCGGACCGTGTACGTGCGCGTCACGGGGATTTGCTCGCGAGGGAGCGTCTCGCGGAGCGCCGCCATGTCGTAGGGCGGTTCGAGGCCGAGAGCCGGATCCGGGAAGAGGATCTTGACGTACGCGTCGGTCATGCCGTTGTCCTCGAAGTTGGCGAGACCCTCACCACCTGCGATCAGGCGCACAAGATTGGGACTGACCCATTCCACTGACACCACCTGGGCCACGTGCTGCGGCCTGTCCGGGCGCCGGCCATGAGGCGGGGACCCGCCCTGCAGTGAGACGCCGCCCTGCTGTGAAGGCGTGCCGGATGCGGGCTGCTGCCCGTTGGCGGGCTGGTGTGGGGTCGGAGGCGTGGAAGTTTCTGTCAAAGTTGTGCCTCGTTCTGGGGTGGGTTGAAGATCCCACGGCGAATTGCTCACCGGAAGGGAACGGAGTGTGTGGATGCACACTCTAATCGAATAACGCAACGCTAGCGTAACGAAAATGGATTTGGAACCGGCTGCCCAACAGGTGGCCGCCGAGTGCTGCCCACGCCGCGCAGATCAGAACACCACCTGGCCGGCGATCCCGCCCACGAGCACCGCGAGATGACTCACCCCCGCCTATCGGTCAGTCAGTCTTCGACGTGAGCCATTCCCGGACCTGGTTGTGCAGGAGCCCGTTCGTCGCGATGGCGTTCCCACCCCAGGGGCCGTCCTCGCCGTCGAGGGAGGTGAAGCGCCCGCCCGCTTCCGTCACGATCGGCACGAGCGCCGCCATGTCGTACGTGGCGAGCTCCGGCTCGCACGCGATGTCCACGGCGCCCTCCGCCACCAGCATGTACGACCAGAAATCGCCGTAGGCGCGCGTCCGCCAGCACTCCTGCGCCAGACCCAGGAAAGCGCGCAACCGGCCGATCGCGGCCCATCCGCCCAGCGACGAGTAGGACAGCGAAGCGTCCGAGATCTCGCTCACCTTCGAGACAGAGATGCGCCGCGCCGATGTCAGGGACCTGCCGGTCCACGCTCCGCCGCCGCGCCCCGCCCACCAGCGCCGGCCGAGTGCCGGTGCGGAGACCACACCTGCCACGGCCTCGCCGTCCTGCACGAGCCCGATCAGAGTCGCCCAGACGGGCGCGCCGCGCACGTAGTTGTGGGTCCCATCGATCGGATCCAGGATCCACTGCCGGGGCGAGTGCCCCGTGCTCCCGAACTCCTCGCCCAGCACCGAATCGCGGGGCCGCGTCCGCTGGAGTTGCCCCCTGATGACCTCCTCGGCAGCGCGGTCGGCGTCTGTCACGAGTGACGTGTCCGGCTTCGATTCCACCTGGAGATCCTGGGCCCGGAACCGCGCCATGGTCATGCCGTCCACCTGGTCGGCGATCACATGGGCGAGACGGAGGTCGTCGTCGAAAGTCATGACCACAACGCTACTCGGGGAATCGGGGTGCACCGGACCGACGGGCCGGGCCATGAGGAGGTCAGCGTGCCGCGAGCAGGCGTCGATATGACTGCAGCCGCCCTTCCCGATACTCCGCATCGGACTCGCGCTCACCTGCGAGTATCCATTCGTCGAGCGCGCAATCGGGCGCGTCGGACGCGTGCGTGCAACCGCGCGGGCACTCTTCGGCGGCCACCGCGAGATCGTGGAATCCGCGCAGCAGATCGTCAGGCATCACGTGCGCCAGCCCGAACTGGCGCACGCCGGGCGTGTCGATCACCCATCCGCCGCCGGGCAACGGCAGTGCCACGACCGCTGACGATGTGTGCCGCCCCCGTCCCGTCACCACATTCACATGACCGGTTGCCCGCTCCGCGCCCGGCACCAGCGCATTCACCAGAGTCGACTTGCCGACGCCCGAGTGCCCGACCATCACCGACGTATGGCCCTCGAGCGCCTCGCGAACCCCGCCGAGACCCACGACCTCACCATGCTCGCCCCTACTTACGGTCACGACGTCGACGTCGATGCTCCGGTACTCCTGCAGAAACGCATCGGGTTCCGTGAGGTCCGCCTTGGTGAGCAGGAGAATGGCTCGCATCCCGGCGTCGTACGCCGCGACCAGGAACCGGTCCACGAGGCGCGGCCGCGGCGGCGGGTCCGCGAGCGCGACGACGATCGCCAACTGATCCGCATTCGCCACCAGCACCTTCTCCACCCCCATCACGTCGCCGTCCTCGGCCGAGCGCCGCAACGCACTGGACCGCTCGTCGACCGCGACGATCCTTGCCAGCGTGTCCACTCGCCCGCTCAGGTCCCCGACGACGGCGACGCGATCCCCGACGACGACGGAGCCGCGGGGCAATTCGCGCGCCTTCACGGCGGTGAGGGAGGCGCCGTCGTCGGAGAGAAGTGAGTACCTGCCCCGATCGATGGCGACGACCTTGGCCCTGGCGGCGTCCGAATAGTCCGGCCGGACCTTGGTGCGGGGCCTGGTTCCGCGGCCGGGACGGACGCGGACGCGGGGATCGTCGGTGCCGATGTCGCGGTGTGACACCTGTGTTCCGCTCTCCTAGTTGTCGGAGTAGCGCGCGATGAGGGCGGCCCTCTGGTCCTTCAGATCGGAGCGGTGTTCACGGGCGTTGCCGATGCGCCATCCGATGGAGGGCTTGCCTCCGCGGTCCGCGGCAGCGAGGATGAGTCCCCCGCCGAGTCCGAGCCCGCGGAACAGTCCGCGCCACTGCTCCTTCTTCTCGACGCCCTCGTCCTCGTCCCACACCGGGTTGTTGGAGAGCGTGATCGGGATGTTGAGCACCGCGAGAGCCGCCGCCGCCACTCGCGGACGCCGCCCGAGGGCGAGCATCACGCCGGCGAGCGCGGAGACGCCGCCGGACACACGGGCCAACATGGCGGCGTCGGACGCCAGAACCGGTGGGAGCCCCGTGCGCTCAAGCACGCCGGCGAGCTTACGGAACCTGGCGGCATGCACTTCGGGCTTGAGGACGGCATCCACGCCGTCGGCGACGAAGTACGAAGCGAGCATTGGTCTGGCGATGATTGCGGCAAGGTTCATGGTCCCATTTGATCGCACGAAACGGCCCGACGCCACTGACTCTCGTGCGTTTCTGCCGCTCTTCTGCACGGTCGGGCCGTGAATCAGCCGGGGTCCTATACAGGGACGGCCTGGGGATTACCTGGGGTCCTCTACGGGGACGGCCTGGGAATTACCTGGGGTCCTCTCACGTTGAAGCTGTTATGAGCCTCGCAGTCCTGGAGCCGACAGACATCGCGTTGATGGAGCCGGTCACGCCGGCCTCGCGCGGTCTGTGGTGGAGTGAGCAGGTAGGCTCTGGGGCGATGGAAAAGTCGGATGCAGTGGCCGCCGTGGATACTCGCGATCTGTTCGAGGAGCAGGCGATGCCGTTCCTCGATCAACTGTACGGCGCCGCGCTTCGCATGACCCGCAACCCCACGGACGCCGAGGACCTCGTACAGGAGACGTATGCCAAGGCGTACGCCGCGTTCCACCAGTTCAAGCAGGGCACGAACCTGAAGGCCTGGATGTACCGGATCCTCACGAACACGTACATCAACCAGTACCGCAAGTCGAAGCGGGAGCCCCGTCGCACCGACGATGAGCAGGTGGAGGACTGGCAGCTCGCGGAGGCGGCGAGCCACCACCCGGTCGGCCTGCGATCCGCGGAGACCGAGGCGCTCGACGCGTTGCCGAATTCGACTGTGAAGGACGCGCTCGCGGAACTGCCGGAGGACCGTCGGATCGCGGTCTACCTCGCCGACGTCGAGGGGTTCAGTTACAAGGAGATCGCGGAGATCATGGGAACGCCCCTCGGGACGGTGATGTCGCGGCTTCATCGCGGCCGCAACCAGCTGCGCGAAGCTCTTGCCGACTACGCCCGGGAGATCGGGATCCAGCCATGAGAGAGTGCAACTGCAACGATTTCATCGAGCGGGTCTTCGAGTTGCTCGATGCGGAGGTTGATGGAGCCGAGGCCGAGATGCTGCGCGCCCACGTGCGGAAGTGCGCCGAATGCACGCGGCTCGCCGAAGCTGAGCATCACGTACGCGCGCTGCTGCGCCGCTCCTGCCAGGAACACGCTCCGGAGGCTCTTCGGATGCGGGTCCACGCCCAGTTGACGATCCTTCGGCTCGGCGGCGGGATGCCGGTCATCCGCCGCGCGAACCCGTCCGCCTGACCGCCCGGTCCGAGTGCCGGTCATCCGCCGCGCGAGCAGCCCGGGGGGGAGCCGATACCGGCGTCTTGTATCATGTGACGGTCACGAGAGCGTCCGAGTTGTGGGCGCCGAGAGGAGCCACGATGAGCAAGAAGACCAGCAAGCGCCGCCAGCGTAAGAAGAGCAACGCGAACAGCGGGAAGCGCCCCAACGCGAAGTGACGCCAGAGCGAAAGGCCGCCCGATCCGGGCGGCCTTTCCTGTGCCCTGGACTACGCCCGATACCGTCAACTTAAGGTTTTGCTTGAGGGTTCAAGGGTTGTTGTCGGCGTGCCGTGGGGTGGGGGCGCACGTTCGTCACACCCCTCCCGAGCCCGTGACGCCGGGGCGCACGATCGTCACACGCAGAATGCTGAGGGCGCACGATCGTCACCATGGCGCAGTGACGTCACTGCGCCATCGTGACGGACGCGCGCCATCTTGTGACGAACGTGCGCCCCGGTTTCGCCGATGTGACGTTCGTACGCCCCAATGTGACGAAAGCACGCCCCCACGCTACGAACCCGGCCGGACACCGCCGCTGGGGAATCCCGGACTCCATTCAGGACCGTCTGGCGGGAACTGGGGAAACTTGGACCCCGTCCGGGACGATCTGGCGGGAGTTGGGGAACTTCAGACCCCGTCTGGGCGGCGCGCTGGGGAACTTCAGACCCCGTCTGGGCGACGCGCTGGGGAACCTGAGACCTACTGGGGAACAACGCACCCCATACTCGAGGTCTGAAGTTCCCCAAAAAGCAGCCTCGGGGTAGCAGACGAGGTGCCAAGTTCCCCAGCGACACCACGTAAGCGACAAGACGAGGTGCGAAGTTCCCCAGCGACACCGAGTAAGCAGCAAGACGGAGTGCGAAGTTCCCCAGCCACCCGGTACCAGACCCCTGGGCGACACGGATTCCACGGACAACACGTCCAGTGGCACAACAAGCGGACAACGGAGGCCCCGGGAAAGTGGAAGCATCTTGGTCGTTGCATCTCTCACCGGAAGCTCCGTTGCCCCCACCCCACGACACGCCGACAACAACCCTTGAACGCTCAAGCAAAACCCCAAGTTGACGGCATTGCCGCTAGCCTGAGTTCTCGCCCGTAATTCAACACGCATACAGTCCCCAAGGAGAGACATGCGCGAATTCTTCAATGAGGCTCCAATCCCATGGGAGCCCGAGATGACGATCACGAGCATGCTCCGGTCGAAGCTCGAGAAGCACCCGGACTGGGTCCAGTGGGAGCGCAAGACGTCGCTCGGCTCCCGGTGGGTGCCGATCACGGTGCGGCAGTTCGTCGACGAGGTGAAGCAGGCCGCGCAGGGGTTCCTCGCCTCCGGGGTGCAGAAGGGCGACAGCGTCGCGATCCTCGCGCCCACGAGCTACGAGTTCTCTGTGATGGACTTCGCGCTCTGGTGGATCGGCGCCGTGCCCGTCGCGATCTACCTCAGCGACTCTCCCACGCAGATCTCGCACATCATCGATGACGCGGACATCACGATGTTCATCACGGACAACGCGGCCCAGATGAACCTCGTCCAGGAGCTCTCGAAGGACAACGACGCCATCCGGGAAATCCTGGTGATGGAGGACGGCGCGCTCGCCGAGATCAACCGTCGGGGACTCGCGCGGCCGGACCTCGCCGACGAGGTGGAGCAGAGATCTCTCGCTGTCCGGGCCGACGACCTGGCGACCATCATCTACACCTCGGGCACCACCGGCATCCCGAAGGGCGTAGAACTTAAGCACAGCAACTTCGCGTTCATCGTGACGTCCGGCGTGAACGGATTTTCGAACGTCGTGGCCGACGGCTCGCGCACCTTGCTCTTCCTCCCTCTCGCGCACGTATTCGCCCGCTTCATTGAGGTAGTGGCGATCGGCGCCGGGGTGATCATGGGGCACTGCCCCGACACGAAGAACCTCGTGGCCGACATGCAGTCCTTCAAGCCGACCTTCCTGCTCACGGCTCCCCGTGTGCTCGAGAAGGTGTACAACGCCGCCGACGCGAAGACGGGCGGCGGCGCCAAGCAGAAGATCTTCCGCTGGTCCGCGAAGGCGGCCATCGGATACTCCCGGGCGAAGGCCACGGAGGACGGCCCGTCCCCGTACCTGCGCGCGAAGCACGGCATCGCCAACAGACTCGTGCTCTCCAAGATCCACGCCATCATGGGTGGCGACCTCGAATACATAGTGGTCGGAGGCTCCGCGATGAGCCCGCGGCTCGGCCATTTCTTCTCGAGCGCGGGCTTCACGGTGATGGAGGGGTACGGCCTGTCCGAAACCACGGCTCCTCTTTCGGTGAATCCTTCGCACGATTCCCGCATTGGGACTGTCGGCCCTCCGTTCCCACAGGTGGCGGCCGCGATTTCCGACGAGGGCGAGATCCTCGTCAAGGGTCCGCTCGTGTTCGAGCAGTACCGAAACGACCCCGAATTGACTGCGTCCGTGTTCACCGAGGACGGCTGGTTCAGAACCGGTGACCTCGGCTCCATGGACGACGACGGCTACATCACCATCACGGGCCGCTCCAAGGACGTCATCGTCACGGCGGGCGGCAAGACAGTGAGTCCCGGACTTGTGGAGGACCGCCTCCGCGGTCACCCGTTGGTCTCTCAGGCCGTCTGCGTCGGCGACGACAAGCCCTTCATCGGCGCCCTCATCACGATCGACCAGGACATGCTGCCGGTCTGGCTCAAGAACCACGACATCGAGCCGTTGACCGTGGAGCAGGCCGCCCGGGACGAGCGCGTCCTCTCCGCACTCGACGCGGCCGTGCACCGGGCCAACGAGCCGGTCTCTCGCGCCGAGTCGATTCGCAAGTTCCACGTCCTGAATGAGGACTTCACCGAGGAGAACAACCTGCTGACACCCTCACTCAAAGTGAAGCGGAACGAGGTCGTGAAGCGCTACGCGCAGCAGATCGCGGAGATGTACGGCGAGAACGTCTCGGTCGAGGAGTGACCGCCAACTCGCGGCTCCCTCGCCCGCCGGGGTGTCACTGACCGGGGCTCACTCACGCGGCGGTCCTGCGCGATGTGTCTGGTCCTCCTCCTGTGCGATCTCCTCGTGGTGCCGGATGACCTCGGCCACGATGAAGCCCAGGTACTTCTCAGCGAACACGGGATCCAGGCCGGATTCGTCCGCGAGCATTCGCAGCCGCGCGACCTGCCGCCGTTCCCGTTCCGGATCCGACGGCGGAAGCCCCAGCCTGGCCTTGAGGCGGCCCACTCGCTGGGTGCACCGGAAACGTTCCGCCAGCATGTGGATCATCGCGGCGTCGACGTTGTCGATCGTCTGACGGGACCTGAGTAGATCGGGATGCACGGAACCGTCGGTGGGCTCGGGGCTCGAGTGCGCTGACACTACGCGGACTTCTTGCGCTTCCGCAGCTCGTAGACCGGCTCGGCGCCCTCCGTGATGCACTCCTTGGTGACAGTCACAGTACTCACGTCAGTGCGCGAGGGGACCTCGAACATCACCTGCCGCAAGGCGGTCTCGAGGATGGACCTCAGGCCGCGGGCACCGGTCTTGCGGTCCATGGCAGCCTCCGCGACCGCGTCGATGGCTTCGTCGGTGAATTCGAGAGCCACGCCGTCCATTTCCAGGATGCGCTCGTACTGGCGAATCAGGGCGTTCTTGGGCTCGGTGAGGATGCGGCGCAGGGCGTCCTTGTCCAGCTCGGACACGGTGGCGATGATCGGTAGCCGTCCCACGAACTCAGGGATCAGGCCGTACTTGTGCAGATCCTCGGGACGTACCTCGGAGAATGACTGCGAGGCCTCGGCCTTGCCGTGCAGTGGCGCTCCGAAGCCGATGCCGCCCTTGCCCATACGGGAGGTGATTATGTCCTCAAGTCCCGCGAAGGCGCCGGCCGCGATGAACAGGATGTTCGTGGTGTCGATCTGGAGGAACTCCTGGTGTGGGTGCTTGCGGCCGCCCTGCGGTGGGACCGACGCCTGTGTCCCCTCCATGATCTTCAGCAGCGCCTGCTGCACTCCCTCGCCCGAGACGTCCCGCGTGATCGAGGGGTTCTCGGCCTTCCGCCCGATCTTGTCGATCTCATCGATGTAGATGATGCCGGACTCTGCACGCTTGATGTCCTGGTCTGCAGCCTGGATGAGCTTGAGGAGGATGTTCTCCACGTCCTCGCCCACGTAGCCCGCTTCTGTGAGGGCAGTGGCGTCAGCAATGGCGAACGGGACGTTCAGCATGCGTGCGAGGGTCTGCGCGAGATAGGTCTTTCCGGTTCCAGTGGGGCCGATCAGGAGGATGTTCGACTTCTGCAGTTCGACCCCGTCATCACCCTTGCGGGACGACTGAGACTGGATCCGTTTGTAGTGGTTGTAGACCGCGACGGCGAGCGACGTCTTTGCCGCATCCTGACCGATGACGTAATCGCCGAGGAACGCGAAGATCTCCTGCGGCTTCGGCAGGTCCGCCAGCGACAGCGAAGTCTCGCCGGCACCGAGTTCCTCATCCAGGATTTCGTTGCACAGTTCGATGCACTCATCGCAGATGTAGACCCCCGGTCCACCGATGAGCTTCTTCACCTGCTTCTGGCTCTTCGAACAGAAGGAGCATTTGAGCAGCTCTGCGCCGTCGACCCGCACTTCACCTCCACACCGCGTTGCTCTCCGTCCCGGGATCGACCCGCCCCGGGAATCCGAAAAACGTTCGCTGTAGCCATCATCCGCGTCAGCTGCACCGATCACAACCGTTTAGGGCCCGGCGTGGCGAAGATTCCGCCACACCGGCCCTCACAAGGTGAAATCGGCCGTCCGCCAGGTGCTAGGTACGAACGATCTGCGCCGCCTTGCGCGACTCGAGAACCTGGTCCACAAGTCCGTACTCGAGCGCCTCGCTTGCGGTGAGGATCTTGTCGCGCTCGATGTCGGCGCGGACCCTGTCCACGGGCTGACCCGAGTGGTGCGCGAGGGTGTCCTCGAGCCACTCACGCATGCGAATCATCTCGTTGGCCTGGATTTCGATGTCCGAGGCCTGGGCGTAGCCGACTCCCGCCAGGGATGGCTGGTGGATGAGAACACGCGCGTTCGGCAGAGCGAGCCGCTTACCGGGCGAGCCGGCCGCGAGAAGCACCGCCGCCGCCGAGGCGGCCTGACCCAGGCAGACGGTCTGGATCTGCGGCTTGACGTACTGCATGGTGTCGTAGATCGCGGTCAGCGCGGTGAACGAGCCGCCCGGCGAGTTGATGTAGATCGTGATCATGCCGTCCGGGTCCTGCGACTCGAGTACGAGAAGCTGGGCCATGACGTCGTCGGCGGACGCGTCGTCCACCTGCACGCCCAGGAAGATGATGCGGTCCTCGAACAGCTTGGTGTACGGGTCCTGCCTCTTGAAGCCGTAGGCGGTGCGCTCCTCGAACTGGGGCAGCACGTAGCGGCTCGTGGGGCCGGGGTTCGCCATCCCGCCGAGGTTTGTGCGGGCGAGCGGAGTGAAATCAGTCATGGTGCGTGGGTCCTTTCCGCTCGTCACTTGCTGTTCTTCGCCTCGTCCGCGGCCGGGCCCGTGCCTGTGAGCCCGCCGGAACCTGTGACGGTCTGCGCGTGAGTGACGACGTGATCGATGAAGCCGTATTCCTTGGCCTCCTGCGCGTTGAACCAGCGGTCGCGGTCCGCGTCGGAGGTGACCTGCTCGATGCTCTTGCCCGTCTGCTGGGCAGTGAGCTCGGCGAGCACCCGCTTCATGTCGAGGATGAGCTGGGCGTTGATGCGGATGTCAGTGACCGTGCCACCAATACCGCCCGAGGGCTGGTGCATCATAACCCGGGCGTGCGGGGTCGCGTAGCGTTTGCCCTTCGCTCCCGATGAGAGCAGGAACTGCCCCATCGATGCCGCGAGGCCGGTTGCCACGGTCGCCACGTCGGGCTGGATGAATTGCATCGTGTCGTAGATCGCCATGCCCGCAGTGATGGAGCCACCCGGCGAGTTGATGTACAGGTAGATGTCCCTGCTCGGGTCCTCGGCGGCCAGCAGGAGCATCTGTGCACAGATGGCGTTCGAGTTCTCATCGCGCACCTCGGAGCCCAGCCAGATGATCCGTTCCTTGAGCAAGCGGTTGTAGATGCTGTCCGAGAGGCCGAAGCGCATTCCATCTCCGGCTTCGAGTCGGGGAACCTCAGTCACGTGGGACTCCTTTTCAATTGCGAATACTGCCCAAACTAACGCGCCCCAACCGCCCGCAAGTCCTGGCACGGCGCCTTTTCGCTCAGGGCGCAGGTGGGTGACGGCTCTCCGCGTCGAGTCCGCACGGGAGGGAAACGAAGACCGGGCAGCGTGCCCCTGCGGAAGCGCCGCTGCCCGGTCTTCGACGCGGACTATTCGACGATTCCCTCGGCCTCGCCGGACTCCTCGCCCTGAACGTCACCGGCCTCGTCCGGCTTGTCCTTGCCGGCCGTCTTCCTCATCGGCTCAGGGGCGTTCCTGGCGTCCTCCTCGAGACGGGCGGCGAGGGCCGCCTCCTCTTCCGTGTCCGTTCCGATGTATTCGGAGAGGTCGATCTCCGCGCCGCTGGGGTCGGACACCTTCACGTGGCGAAGCGCGATGGCGACCGCCTTGTTGCGGGCGATCTCGGCGAGGAAGACGGGAATCTGCCCGTTCTGGTCGGCGGACTGTATGAACTCGGACGGGTCCATGCCGTACTGCTGCGCCGTCTGGAAGAGGAACTGGAGAAGCTCATCCTGACCGACCTGGACCGCGTACTGTTCGGTAATCACATCGAGCAGGAGCTGGTCGCGCAGCATGGCCCGGGTGCTCTCACGCACCTCGTCCCCGTGCGGGTCGTCAGCGGCCTTGCCCTCCCGCTGCAGGTGAGCGGCCACCTCGGCGTCGATGATGCCCTGGGGAAGCGGGAACTCGACGTTCTCCCGCAGGTGCTCCATGAGCTTGCCCTGCGCCTGCATGGCCTGGTTCTGGGCGGCGTCACGGGCGACCGCGCCGCGCAGGTCCTCACGGAGCTCGTCGATCGTGTCGAACTCGGAGGCGAGCTGGGCGAACTCGTCGTCGGCCTCAGGAAGCTCGCGCTCCTTCACCTCGGTCGCGACGACGGTCACGTCCGCATCGTCGCCTTCGTGCTCACCACCGGCGAGCGAGGCCTTGAAGACCTGCTCCTCGTTCGCGGCGGTGCCGGTGAGGGCCTCATCGAGACCGTCGATCATGGAACCGGAGCCCACCTGGTAGGAGATACCGGAGACGGACTCGACCTCTTCGCCGTCGATGGTGGCCGTCAGATCGATGACGACGAAGTCGCCGTCCTCGATCGGGCGGTCGACGACAACGAGCGTGCCGAAACGCTCCCGCAGGGCGGTGAGGCGCTCCTCGACGGCGTCGTCCGTCACCTCAGTGGAGTCGACCTCGATCGCGATGGACGACATCGGCGGGATCCGCATCTCGGGACGAACCTCGACCTCCGCAATGAAGGTCAACTGGCCGCCGAGCGGGCCCTCCACATTGGGGATCTCAGTGATGGAGATCTCAGGCTGACCGAGCGCCTTGATGCCCGTGTCCGCAACGGCGTCCCGGTACAGGCCGGGGAGCGCCTCATTCAGCGCCTGCTCGATCACGGTGGCACGTCCGACCCGCTGATCGATGATGCGGGCGGGGACCTTGCCCTTGCGGAAGCCCGGCACGTTGATCTGGTTCGCGATGTCCCGGTAGGCGGCGTCGATCCCCGACTTCAGTTCGTCATAGGGAGTCTCCACCGTGATCTTCACTCGCGTGGTCTCGAGGATCTCAACGGCGCTCTTCACTGTATGTATCTCCGTTTGCTTGGGGGCATCACCCGGCCGAACTGCCGCCGGGAGCGGAGCGGATGACGGGAATCGAACCCGCACCATCTGCTTGGAAGGCAGAGGCTCTACCATTGAGCTACATCCGCGCACCTCTCCCGCAAGGAGGGGGCTGGATGATTGTAGCCGCGAGGGGCGGGCGGCGTCGAACCACCGACGCGTCGTCCCCTAGAATGGCGAACCGGCGGAGCAGCCGAAAGAACGAGGACCCCGGGGTGTGGCGCAGCTTGGTAGCGCACCTGCTTTGGGAGCAGGGGGTCGCGGGTTCAAATCCCGCCACCCCGACCAATCACGATTGGCATCCCGTGCCTCATCGGACGGACGAGGCGGGGTTGAAGCGAAGGAGACGCATGAAGTCCAGGCAATCGTTGGCCGTGCTCGGCCTGGCCGCGCTGGCGGTGACACTGGCCTCGTGCAACGGCACCGCAGATCCCGAGGCGGATGCCGGGCCCGCCACCGCGCCGCCGCGAGTTCCCGCAGGTGACCTGAGCGTCCTCGAGCTTACGGTCGGCGTGTGCTCCACCGCCGAACAACTCGTGGCCGGAGCGGACGCCGGTCAGCTGGATCTGAGCACCTTCCCCGCCGTGGACTGTGATTCTCCCCACGATGTGGAGGTGTACCACGTCCACGAGATGACGGACGAGACCTTCCCCGGAGCGGGGGCCACGACGGCGGTCGCCGAGCAGGAATGCCTCGCCGCGTTCGAGCCGTTCGTGGGCATGCCGTACGCAACGTCGTCGCTGGATTTCACATATTTCATGCCCACCGAGACCACGTGGGACGAGGCCGGCGACCGTGACGTCGTCTGTATGGTGCTCGCGTCAGAACCGCGTGAAGGCTCCTTCCAGGATTCCCGGCTTTGATGGAGGCCAACCCGATGCGCAAACTTCCTCGTTCGATCGCGCCGCTCGCGGTCACTCTGTTGCTCCTTGCGGGCTGCACGGACGCCACGGGCGGGGACGCCGCGACCGACGCGCCCACCGCCTCCCCCACCGGCACCGTTTCACCATCGCCCGGGCCGATCACCGAGGGCGCCGTCGACCCGTTCTCGATCCCGGTGGGCGGCTGCCTTGCCGGCGCCGCGTTGTCGAGCACACCGGACCAATTAATGAACATCCCGGACGAGGTGGAAGTCATCCGCTGCGACCGGCCGCACCGCACCGAGGTCTTCGCCGAACTGTTGCTCCTGGACGACACCTACACCGGGGACGAGGAACTTGCCCGCACGGCCGAATCGTTCTGCTATGCGCAGTTCACGGGCTTCGTGGGCGTACCGCTCGAGGAATCACTCCACGACTTCGTGTTCCTCTACCCCACCGAGGACAGCTGGAACGAAATCGCTGATCGTCAGATCCTCTGCCTCGCGGTCTCGCCGGAGGACCGCACGGAGTCGCTCGAAGGCGCCGAGGAGTAGCCGTCAGGCCGGACGAGTAGCCGTCAGGCCGGACAACGACAAAGGGGACCCCAACTTGGGGTCCCCTTGATGTCGCTGGCGGTCAGTCCTCGATGACCAGGCCCTTCTGATAGGCCTTTGCGAGGCGACGCGGCACCTGAATCACGCGGCCGCGGACGCGAAGGTTCACCAGTTCGGTGTTGTTCGCTTTCCACTGGGACCGGCGCGAGCGGGTGTTGCTGCGGGACATCCTGCGCTTTGGAACTGCCATGGCCCTGCCGCTCCTTTCCGGGAGGTGGGTGTGAATCCGAAGGTCTACTCTGCCAGCCACGCTCCCCCGCGCGCCAGCAGCGGCGACTCCGTGGGGGTGTGAGATTGGCCAAGCTCGCTCGGCAACCGTGCAAGCCTACCCCAGCCCACCTGCCACTTCGGAATCCGCCCTCGATCCTGGCAGGATCGGCACATGGACACGCCGCGACACCGCCCGATGCGCGGCTCCGTCACGACCCGTGAGATTGAGATCCGCCGGTCCCGTTTCATCGCCACCATCGCCGCCGCCGACGACGAAGAGGCCGCCCGGGCCGTAATCGCCGAGGCCAGGGCCACCTACCCGGATGCCCGCCACCACTGCTCCGCCTTCATCGTCGAGGTCCCCGGCGCCCAGGACATCGAGCGGTCCTCCGACGACGGCGAGCCCCCCGGCACCGCAGGGCGCCCCATGCTCGAGGTACTGCGCGGGAGCGGCCTGACCGGCGTCGCCGCCGTGGTGACCCGATACTTCGGCGGCGTGAAGCTTGGTACCGGCGGCCTGGTTCGGGCGTATTCGGACGCCGTCACCCGCGCGCTCGAGGGCGTGCCGCGCGTGCGGGTCGAGCAGCGTGAGATCCGTACCGTCGCGCTGCCCCACGCGGAGGCGGGCCGTATCCGGGCGGAACTGGAGAGCCGGGGATTCGACGTCGTCGGCGCCGCCTACGGCACTGAGGCGGTGTTCACGTTCGCTACGGCGGACCCGGCGGGCCTGGAGGAGGCGCTCGCGGCGCTGACCTCGGGCACCGCCGCGTCGAAGCCTGCCGGGCGCCGGGAGGTCGAAGTGAGGGTGCGAGCTCAGTAGCCGAGCGCCGTGCCGTCGCCGCGGGGATCCGCCCCGCCCTCGAGGAAACCGTCCGGATGGATCCGGATGGCCTGCGCGTGGCCGAACTCCTCCTGCCAGTCCCCCAGCGTCCTGACCTCGTGACCGCGACGGCGAAGCTCCTCCGCCACCTCGGCAGGAATGCGTCCCTCAAGGCACAGGTCAGGTGACGCCGTGCCCCACGTCCGGCCAACGAGCCAACGGGGCGCCTCGATCGCTTGCTGGACGTCGTAACCGAAGTCGATGAGGCGAGTGATCAGCGCAAGGTGGGTCTGGGGCTGGCCCTCGCCACCCATGGCGCCGAGCAGGGCGTACGGGGTGCCGTCGTCGCGGCGCAGCATGGCCGGGATCAGCGTGTGGAACGTCCGCTTGCCTGGCGCGAGACGGTTGTGGTGGCTTTCGTCGAGCGAGAAGTACGAGCCGCGGTTCTGCAGGAGTGTGCCGGTTCCAGGGGCGACCACCCCGGCGCCGAAGTCATGGTAGATCGACTGAATCAGCGAAACGGCCATGCCGTCCGAGTCCACGGCACAGAGGAAGCACGTGTCGGTCCCGCCCGGGACGGCGGGGCGATCTGGTCGCCTGCCCACGCCCGGCTCGATCTGGTGCGCCGCGAGCGATGACTCCCGCGAGATGAGCCGGCGCCGCCCGGCAAGGTAATCCCGCGAGATCAGGTGCTCGACAGGGATCTCGAGCACCTCCGGGTCGGTGATCCACGCGTCTCGGTCTGCGAAGGCAACCTTCGCGGCCTCGGCAGCGAAGTGCAGGTAGTCGGGGCTGAGGTCGCCCCACGCTGCGACGTCCTCTGCCTCGATCAGGCCCAGCATCTGCAGGGCCGTGAATCCCTGGGTGTTCGGCGGCATCTCGAGCACTTCCACCCCGCGGTATGTGGCAGAGATCGGTGACACCCAGGAGGCGCGGTACTCGGCGAAGTCTGCGGGGCGGAGCGGCGATCCGTCCACGCAGAGTTGCTCCGCCAATCGCCCCTCGTAGAAGCCTTCTCTCGCCCCGAGCCGGGCGATCGCCTCGAGGGACTCCGCCAGGTCCGGATTGTGCAGCGGGCGTCCCTCTCGGGGTACCTCGCCTCCGGGCAGGAACAGGGCGGCAGCGCACTCGTCGCGGCTGAGCAGCGCCTCGCGCCTTGGCAACCACGCCGCCAGCGACCTCGAGACCGGCACGCCGGTCCGCGCGTGGTGAATCGCGTCCTCGAACAGTTCGGCCCAGTCCAGGCGCCCGAAGCGTTCGTGCATCGCGCGCCAGCCATCGACTGCGCCCGGTACAGTGAGCGCGGCGCGCGGGCCGCGGCTGGGGATCTCGCTGAGACCGAGGCGTTCGTAGTGGTAGCGGGTGGCCTCGCGGCCAGCGGGACCCGAGGCGTTGAGCCCTACGGCGCCGTCGTCGTCCTGAATGAGCGCGAAAGCGTCGCCGCCGAGTCCGGCCATGTGCGGATAGACGACGCCGAGGACGGCGTTCGCGGCGATGGCCGCGTCGACGGCGGATCCTCCCCGGCGCAGCACGTGCAGGCCCGTGACCGAGGCCAAGGCGTGCGGAGTGGAGACCATGCCGCGCTCGGATCGGGCGGGCGGGCGGCCCGTGAGCGGACCCTTCGGGTGTGGCGCGCGGTTCGCGTGAGTCACTCGTCCTCCTGTGAAATGGGGAAGCCTGCGATAGTCATCTTCTCGCTCATGCGAGAACTGGGGTAGGCGCCCGGCGTCCACCGAGCAGCTCGCGGTTGCCGCTTCCAGCAGTCGTGGAGTAGTTTCGCCTTCAACGAGAACGGTGGGAGGAGACACGATGAGCATCGCAAGCGTCGTTGTGCGTGCCTCTCGCGCCAGTTTCGACTCCGGTCGTGTGCTCTGCTGTCTGCCGAGTGTCCAGCTGTAGCTGCGCGCAACTCGCGTGCTGGACGCTCTCACCCCGATACTTTTCACAGTCCCGCGCAGCCAAGCGCACCCCAGAAGGAACCAGATCGGAGAATCTCCCATGATTTACGACGACGTCACGAAGGTTGTCGGCAACACCCCCCTCGTCCGGATCAACCGCCTCGCCGAAGGCGCACCCGGCAACGTGATCGCGAAGCTCGAGTTCTTCAACCCCGCGGGCTCCGTCAAGGACCGGATCGGCGTCTCGATCATTGACGCGGCCGAGAAATCGGGCGAGCTCCCTCCGGGCGGAACGATCGTCGAGGCGACCTCGGGGAACACGGGAATCGCGCTCGCCATGGTGGCAGCGGCACGTGGATACCAGGCGATCTTCACGATGCCCGAGTCGATGTCGAAGGAGCGCCGCGCACTGCTGCGCGCCTTCGGCGCGAAGCTCGTGCTCACGTCCCCCGCAGATGGGATGAGGGGCGCCGTCGAGAAGGCGAACGAGATCGTCGCGAACACCGAGGGTGCGGTTCTCGCCCGCCAGTTCGCGAACGAGGCGAACCCGCAGATCCACTACGAGACCACCGGCCGTGAGATCTGGGAGGCGACCGATGGTCAGGTCGATATCCTCGTCTCCGGCGTCGGGACCGGCGGAACCATCACCGGTGCGGGCCGCTACCTCAGGGAGCGGAAGCCGGAGGTCAAGCTCGTGGCGGTTGAGCCGGCGGAGTCGCCCCTGCTCTCCACGGGCGCTGCCGGCCCGCACAAGATCCAGGGACTCGGCGCAAACTTCGTGCCTCAGGTGCTGGACACCGAACTCTATGACGAGGTCATCACCGTGCCGTCGGAGACCGCGACAAAGACGGCGCGAGACGCCGCGACCCGGGAAGGGCTCCTGGTTGGGATCTCCTCGGGCGCCGCACTGGCCGCAGCGATCGAGGTCGCGAAGCGGGCGGAGAACGCGGGGAAGATGATCATCACCATCATCCCGGACCTCGGCGACCGCTACCTCTCCACAGTGCTGTTCGAAGGCCTGGTCGACTGAATTGCACGACTCCGGCATCCCCCTCCGCCGGCTCATGGCGGAGGACCTCCGCACCGCGCTGCGGGAAGACCCCGCAGCGCGGAACCGCCTGGAAGTGGCGCTGCTCTACCCGGGCGTCCACGCGGTGTGGGCGCACCGGCTGGCCCACTTCTGGTGGGGCCACGGCGCCAAGTTGCCGGCGCGGGCCCTTTCGCAACTCGCACGAGCGATGACCGGCGTGGAGATCCACCCTGGAGCCGTGCTGGGGCGCCGCCTGTTCATCGATCACGGCATGGGCGTGGTCATCGGCGAGACCGCCCGAGTCGGGGAGGACGTGACGATCTTTCACGGCGCCACGCTCGGAGGGACATCGATGGCGAAGGGCAGGCGGCACCCCACGGTGGGCGATCGTGTCATGGTCGGCGCGGGCGCCAAGGTGCTCGGCCCGATCACTGTCGGGTCGGATGCGAAGGTGGGAGCGAACGCCGTCGTCGTGAAGGACGTTGCCGACGGCGCGGTCGCGGTGGGAGTGCCCGCCAAAATGAAGGGGAAGATCAGAGCAGTGGACGTCGAGCCACACGTGGACCCCGCTATCTACATCTGACCGGCCCGCTCCCCGGCTACCCGTCTAGGCTGGCCCCCATGACTGAAACGCGCGCCGTAGCCGCCACCACCGAAACACCCACCGCGGCTCCACGCCCGCAGGACGACCTCTACCTCCACGTGAACGGCGCGTGGCTCCGGGACCACGTCATTCCGGCTGATCGCGGGTCCGACGGCGCCTTCCGGGAGCTTCGCGACCAGTCAGAGCTCCACGTACGGCAGATCATCGAGGACTGCGCCTCCGGTGCGGAGACGGGTCCGGATGCCAACCGGATCGGCAGTCTGTACGGCTCGTTCATGGACGTCGAGGCCATCGAGACGGCGGGTGCCGAACCTCTCCAGACGGACCTCACCCGTATCGCCGAGGCAGCGAACAAGGACGACTTGGCGGAGGCGTCTGGCGCGCTCGCACCGACGGGCGTCGTCGGGCCGTTCTACGCGGAGGTCTCCAACGACCCGAGCGATCCCGAGACGTACACCACCTATCTCCTGCAGGGCGGTCTCGGTCTTCCCGATGAGGCGTACTACCGCGAGGAGATACACGCGGACGTACGCACGAAGTATGTCGAGCACCTCTCGCGAATGATGGAGCTCGCCGGACTCGGCGGCCGCGAGGAGGCGGACCGCATTATGGCCCTTGAGACCAAGTTGGCGGGCGGGCATTGGAACATCGTCGATCTGCGGGACGCGGACAGGACGAACAACCCTATGGACTTCGCCACATGGGCGGGGATCTCCGGAGCGTTCCCTGTGGATCTGTGGCGAGAGGCGACCGGCACCCCTGGCGTGTTCGAGAAGCTCCACGTGATGACGCCGTCGTACTTCGGCCACCTCGGCGAGGTGTGGGAGAACACCTCGCTTCTTGACCTGAAGCTCTGGCTCTCGTGGGGCGTGCTGCGCTCACGCGCGGCCTATCTCAGCGAGGCGTTCGTGCAGCAGAACTTCGAGTTCTACGGCCGCGTCCTCACCGGTGCCCAGGAACTGCGCGAGCGCTGGAAGCGGGGCGTCTCGTTCGTGGACGGCGCGGTACCGGAAGCGGTGGGACGGATCTACGTCGCGCGGCATTTCCCGCCCGCCAGCAAGGCGAGAATGGACCACCTGGTCTCGCGCCTGATCGATGCCTACCGCGAGTCGATCACGCACCTGGACTGGATGGGTGCCGAGACCAAGGATAAGGCGCTGGTCAAGCTGGATGGCTTCTACCCGAAGATCGGCTATCCGAGCGAGTGGCGCGACTACTCGGAACTCGAGACGTCTGACGATCTGCTCGGGAATGTGCGAGAGGCGAACCGCTTCGAGTGGAACAGGCAGTCGGCGAAGGTTGGGGGCCCGGTGGACCGCGAGGAATGGCTCATGCCGCCCCAGATGGTCAACGCCTACTACATGCCCACCTCAAACGAGATCGCCTTCCCTGCGGCGATCCTCCAGCCGCCGTT
Organism: Actinomycetaceae bacterium; assembly: GCA_035647855.1. Classification (GTDB taxonomy): domain Bacteria; phylum Actinomycetota; class Actinomycetes; order Actinomycetales; family Actinomycetaceae; genus JAAZBW01. The sequence goes on from DASRMP010000042.1 coordinate 138,092, forward strand.
CTTCGACCCGGCCGCCGACGACGCGCTCAACTACGGCGGCATCGGCGCCGTGATCGGGCACGAGATCGGTCACGGGTTCGACGATCAGGGCTCGAAGTACGGCCCGACCGGGAAGTTCGAGAGCTGGTGGACGGACGAGGACCGCGCCGCATTCGAGGAACGGACCGCGGCACTCATCGAGCAGTACGACGGTCTCGTCCCCGCCCAGTTCGATTCGGATGAACACCACGTCAACGGCGCGCTGACGATCGGCGAGAACATCGGTGACCTGGGTGGTCTGTCCATCGCGCTCAAGGCCTACCGTATTGAACTCGCCTCCCGTGGCTCCTCGTTCGACGACGAGCCCGGCATCGACGGCGCCACCGCCCTCCAGCGCGTGTTCCTCAACTGGGGGCGCATCTGGCGTGAGAAGGCCCGTGACGAGTATCTGATCCAGCGCATGGCCACCGATCCGCACTCACCCGACGAGTTCCGCTGCAACCAGGTGGCGAAGAACGTCCCCGAGTTCCACGAGGCGTTCCGGACCGGTGACTCGGACGGCATGTGGCTCGCTCCCGAGGAGCGCGTCCGGATCTGGTAACAGGTTGGCGGGCCGCCGGCACACGTCGCCCCGCCTGTTCACCCGAAGATCGGGCCGACCGTCCGCGAGCGCTTCAGCTCGAAGAACCCCGGGTACGACGCGACCGCAACCACGCCGTCGAACAGGGCGCCGGCCTCCTCACCCGCGGGCGCGGGGGAGATGACTGGACCGAAGAACGACGAGCCCGCCACCGTGATCACCGGAGTGCCGACCTCGTCACCAACCAGGTCCACCACGGCGCGTTGCATCTGACGGATCCGGTCGTCACGGGCATCGGACCGCGCGGCCTCGATCAGGGACGCCGGCAGTCCCACCTCCTCCAAGGCCTCGACGAGGGCGGAGCGGTCCTTGGACCCCCGGCCGTCGTCGTGGAACCTGCGCCCGATCGCGGTGTACAGGTCACGCATGACCTCCTGGCCTGCGTGCTCCTGGGCGGCGACCACCATCCGGATCGGCCTCCACGCGGGGTCCGTCCGGCTCGTGGCGCCGGCATCGGCGTTCCGCCCCTCGTTCAGCGCGGCGAGACTCATCGGCCTGAAGGTCACTTGCACGTCGCGGACCTTCTCGACCTCCAGCATCCAGCGCGAGGCCATCCATGCCCAGGGGCAGACGGGATCGAAATAGAAGTCAACCTGTTCAGTCACCGGTCAATCATCCCCGAGGCGGAGCGGCATCGGAGAGCAGGTGCCGCGGTGTTCGCTCGGGGCGTGAGGTGGGAGGATTGCCTGTGACACCGCTCGGGCGCGTCATGCGCCCTGCGTCCTGCGCCCTGCGACTTGCGACTTGCGCCGCCACATCGAAGCAGCCGTATCGAAGCCGCCGTATCGAAGGAGACCCATGCCCGGAACGAACCTGACGCGCACCGAGGCCCGTGAACGCGCCGCCACGATTCAGACAGCGAGCTACGAGGTCACCCTCGACCTTGCCACCGGATCTGCCGAGACGTTTCGCAGCCGTACCCGTGTCCGATTCACGGCACGACCCGGCGCGGACACCTTCTTCGATCTGATTGCCCGCTCCGTCGAAGAGATCACCCTCAACGGCGAGGCGATCAACCCGGAGACTGCCTTCGCCGATTCCCGCGTCATCCTCTCCGGTCTCGCCGGGGACAACGAACTCGTCGTCGACGCCACCATGGAGTACTCGCGTACCGGCGAGGGCCTGCACCGCTTCACCGACCCCGCCGACCGCGAGGTCTATCTCTACTCACAGTTCGAGGTCGCCGATTCCCGCCGCGTCTTCGCGGTCGCGGAGCAGCCGGATCTGAAGGCCACCTTCCAGTTCACGGTGAGCGTCCCGGCCCACTGGACCGTGTTCTCCAACGAGCGCGAAGACCGCATCGAGGGCGACGACGACGTGGCCACCTGGTACTTCCCTCCCACTCCCCCGCTCTCGTCCTACGTCACGGCGATCGTCGCGGGCCCGTACCACGTGGGCGAACGCGAGTTCTCCTTCCGCACCGGCGACGGCCGCGACATTCCGATGCGGGTCGCGTGCCGCGCCTCGCTCGGGCAATACCTTGACACAGCGGAACTGCAGGACGTGGCCGCCGCGGGCATGCAGTTCTACGAGGAGGCCTACCGGCAGCCGTACCCGTTCTCCAAGTACGACCAGGTATTCGTCCCGGAGTTCAACGCGGGCGCCATGGAGAACGCCAGCTGCGTAACGTTCACGGAGACGTACGTGTTCCGCAGCAAGGTGCCCGAGGCCACCCGGGAACGCCGGATCATCACGAACCTGCACGAACTCGCCCACATGTGGTTCGGGGACCTCGTGACGATGGAGTGGTGGGACGACCTCTGGCTGAACGAATCGTTCGCCGAGTTCATGAGCCACCTCGCGATGGTCGAGGCCACGGAGTGGAAGGACGCCTGGACCACGTTCAACACGCTCGAGAAGTCCTGGGCACTCAGCCAGGACCAGTTGCCCTCCACGCACCCGATCGTCGCTCCGATCAACGACCTGGCGGACGTCGAGGTGAACTTCGACGGCATCACCTACGCCAAGGGCGCATCCGTGCTGCGCCAGTTGGTGGCCTGGGTCGGCCAGGAGGAGTTCCTCGCCGGGGTTGCGAACTATGTGGCCAGGCGCAAGTGGGGCAACACCGTTCTCGCTGACCTGCTCTCCGAACTGGAGGCCACCTCGGGCCGCGAATTGGCCGAGTGGTCGAAGGCCTGGCTCGAGACGGCGGGAGTCAACACCCTCCGCCCGGAGATCGAGACCGAGGTTCGCGACGGCGCCGAGGTCATCACGTCCTTCGCCATCCGCCAACTCCCGGACGCGGCGGCCGGAATCCTGCGGCCGCACCGCCTCGTCGTCGGAACCTACGACCTCGACGACGGCGGGCGGCTCACGCGCCGCGAGCGCATCGAACTCGACGTCGACGGAGAACTGACCGACGTGCCGCAACTCGCCGGTTCGGGGCGCCCCGATCTCATCCTGCTGAACGACGAGGACCTCGCCTACTGCAAGATCCGTCTCGACGACGTCTCGCTTGCCACCGCGACCTCCCATCTCTCGGTATTCTCGGACTCGCTTGCCCGCTCGCTGGTGCTGGCGGCGGCCTGGGACATGACGCGCGACGGCGAGTGGTCGGCAACCCGGTTCGTTGACCTCGTGCTCGGCAACATTGGCTCGATCACCGACTCCACCGTGGTGGTGGTCCTGCTGCGCCAGCTCGAGACCTCACTGCAGCACTATTCCGCGCCGGATGGCCGCGACGTGCTCGTGGAGCGCGCAGCGGACACCCTGCTCCGGCTCGCACGCGAGGCGGAGGCCGGCAGTGATCTGCAGTTCCAGCTGACCAAGGCCTTCGCGCTCCACGCCTGCACGCCCGCACAGCTGGACACGGTTGCGGCGCTGCGCTCCGGCCGCGAAGTCCTCGACGGCCTCGAGATGGACACAGACCTCTCCTGGGACCTCCTCGTGGCTCTCGCAGCCGGACGCCTCGCCGATGAGCACGACATCGAGGACGCCCTCGAAGCCGACCCGACCGCCACGGGCGAACAGTCCGCCGTGCGTGCACGTGCCGCCCTGCCGACTCACAAGCAGGCCGCGTGGGAGTCGCTCTTCGGTGAGGAACACCTGGCGAACATGATCCAGCTCAACACGCTCCTCGGCTTCGAACGCGCCCACGACCGCGCGATTCTGGGGCCGTACGTCACGCCCTACTTCGAGAGACTGGAGTCGATCTGGACGGAGCGCACGCCGGAGATGGCGGAGCAGCTCGTGACCCGCCTCTTCCCTCTGGGGCTCACCGGGCTCGCTGCCGGCGGCGACGTCGTCGCCCGGGCGCAGAACTGGCTCGACAGTCATCCGGGCGCGCCCGCGGCGTTGCGACGTCTCGTGACCGAGCAACAGGACTTCGCCCGCCGTGCCCAGGTGGCACAGCAGGTAGACGCCCGCGGTGAGGGATCAGGACGGTGAGTTGAGGGCCGCCAGGTGCGGCGTCGTCGCGTGGGCGCCCGCGTCGATCAGACTCAGGGGCGCGACCCACGTGGTCACTCCGACGACAAGGCCAACCCCCGCCGTGCGGGCGGACCTCACCCCGTGGACGGCGTCGTCGAACGCGAGTGCCCGGTAGGGATCAACCCCGAGGTCGCGGCAAGCGGTGAGGAACGGTTCCGGGTGCGGCTTGCCCAGCACGTACGAATCGGCGGCGAGCAGGACGTCCGGGGCGGGTCCCCCGATGATGGCGATCGCCTGCTCCGCCCACGCGCGCGGCGCGGAGGTGACTATCGCCGTCGGGACGCGGCCAACCCAGGACTCGAATGCCGCCGTCGCGCCGGGGAGCCGGCGTGGCGGATTGGCCGCGAAGTCCAGATAGGTCAGCGACTCGGCCGCGAGCTCGATAGGGTCCACCGCGTGCCAGGGCCCGTCGAGTTCGCGAAAGACGTCGGGGGCGCGGCGCCCGATGAAGTGGTCGTGGATGAACGACTCGGGGACGTCCCACCCGCGCGCCGTGAAGCACGCCTGGAACGCCGCCACCGAGGCGGGCTCGGAGTCGATCAGAGTGCCGTCGAGGTCGAAGAGCAGCGCTGCGCCGGGACGCCGCAGGAGAAGATCGACGAGCTCCGGCAGGTCGGCGGGATCGGTCAGTACGTTCGCGTGCAGGTGAGCCGCCCTCAGCGCAGGTGCGAAATCTCCGCGGCGAGGTCGTCGGCTTCAGGACCCACGACCACCTGGACTGTTCTTCCGTGAATCACTACCCCGAACGCGCCCGCGTCCTTCAGAGCGTCCTCGCTCACGTTCTCCGCGTCGGTCACGCTCACGCGCAGACGCGTGATGCATGACGAGATGTCGTTCACGTTGCCGGTTCCGCCAAGTGCGGCCAGTATCTGCTCCGCGCTGGTCATCGCGCTCCTTCCAGTCGCTCAATGCGAACCAAAAAGCCTGTCAGTAAGCCAGCGAATCACACTGGTGTGCCACAAGCCAGACGGGATCGGTGTGATCTTGCGCGTAGCCGTGTGACATCGGCGACTAACGCGACAGCTAGTAGTGTGACTGGCATCTGTTGCGCAAGCGGGTTGGTTCGGCTGCGATTCGCGATTCGCGACGGCGGCGCGAACCCTAACGGCATTGTCGTTGTAACAACCCTGCGTTTCGCATTCGGGCGCGGCGGTGCGTCCGGACACCGGACCCCGCTTTGGAAAATTTCGGACCTCCTTCGAGGTCCGGGACCGGGCCGCTGGGGAACTTCGCACCTCGTCTTGCCACCCACCCGGCGTCGCTGGGGAACTTCGCGCCTCGTCTGCTGCCCCGAGGCCGCTCAGTGGGGAACTTCTCACCTCGACTTCGGGGTGTGAAGTCCCCCACCGGGTCTGAGGTTCCCCAGCGACCGATCTTCGGTCTGCACGGCCGCGAGGGCGCACGTTCGTCACACCATGGCGCGCGTTCGTCACGATGGCGCAGTGACGTCACTGCGCCATCGTGACGATCGTGCGCCCTCAGCATTCTGCGTGTGACGGACGTGCGCCATGAGGTGACGATCGTGCGCCCCAATGTGACGATCGTGCGCCCTCGGTGCAGGGCTGGGGAGTCCGTGTGACGATCGTGCGCCCCGATGTTACGGACGCGCGCCCTGGGTGCAAGGCTGGGAAGTTCATGTGACGAACACGTGCTCTAAGCGCTCCGGGCGACGAAGTGGCGGTGACGAACGCGCGCCCTGAAGGAACTCGATGTGCCGGACGCCCACCATCGGCGAGGACGACCAGTCGACGTCGTCGAGAAACAGCGGCGCCGGACCGGCCGCATGCGGATGCGGGACAGAGGCGGGCCTTGAACGGCAGCAGGACGTTGGCAGGATGCAGGGCCAGGCGTCGCCGAGCGCACGGAGGCGCGCACAGCGTCGCAAACCCGCAGATCAACGACCTGAAAGCACCACGCAAGACCCATGCGGATGGTTCAGCAGGGCCCTAGGCGAGCCGGTCCGCTTCCCCGAACTCGCTACGAACGGCCGCGACCAGCGAGAGCAACCGAGCCGAGGAGCCCAGGTCCTCAACCAGGACGGGTCGCTCGGAGGCGTCCGCCAGCGGCAGCTTCCAGTTCGGGTACTCCGTGTCCGTGCCTGGCTGGTTCTGCGCGCGTCTTTCCCCGACGGCGTCCGTGAGAGAGACTCCCACGAGCAACGACGGCGTCCGCACCACGTAGCGGTGCAGTGCCTCAACGATCTCGCGCTCGGATGCATCCCCGTCAATGAGCCCGTAGTCGGCGAGGCGCCCGATCGTGCGTTCCCGCTCGAGCGCGGCCTCGGCCCGCACCTTCTCCACCGGCTCCATCAGGGCGCCGAGGCGGTGACGGAGTTCCACGTGCTCGCCGGCGAGGTAGCCGGCGGCAGGGGGCAGATCGTGCGTATTGACCGATGCAAGCACCATCTCGCGGTAGTCGGCGGGAGGGAGCGGGTAACCGGCGTGGTCCTTCTCGAACCAGAACACCGATGTGCCGAGGATTCCGCGCGATACAAGATAGTCGCGCACCCACGGCTCGACGGTGCCGAGGTCCTCCCCGATGATCACGGTGCCGGCCTTGTGGGCCTCCAGCATCAGCACTCCGACCATAGCCTCGTGGTCGTAGCGCACATAGGTTCCGTGATCGGCAGTGAGGCCCGTCGGTATCCACCAGAGGCGGAAAAGCCCCATGATGTGGTCGATGCGCAGCGCGCCGGAGTGCCGCATGACGCTCGCGCACATCGCGCGGAGAGGCTCGTAGGCGCTGCGCGCGAGGGCATCCGGACGCCATGGTGGCTGGGTCCAGTTCTGACCCAGCTGGTTGTACATGTCCGGCGGCGCGCCCACATCCATGCCGAGCGCGAACCCCTCGGGGCTGGACCACGTGTCGGAGCCCTTCGGATGCACGCCGACGGCGAGGTCCCCCATGATTCCGATGCCCATGCCGGACTCGATGGCCGTCCTCTGCGCCCTTTCCAGCTGCTGGTCCACGACCCACTGAAGCCAGGCGTAGTACTCGATGCGATCCGCGAGCTCCCGCCGCTTCCGGGCCACGTACGGTGACTTCGAGTTCTTCAGCTCGGCCGGGAAATCGGTGCCCTGATACTTCTCGACAAGCGCACACCACAACGCGTGGTCCTCGAGGCCCTGCCCCTCACGCTCCCGGAAACGTTCGAAATCGCGTTGCCGGGCGCGGGACCGGCCGTGCGCGAAGATGACCTCGAGCGCCTGGCTCTTCGCTTCCCACACCGCATCGCGGTCGAGGAGGTCATTCCTGGAGTTGAGCATCCGGACGTCCTCGGCGGCCCATTCCACCAGGGAGCGCTGCGGCCCGGGCAGGTAACCCGTCTCGGGGATGTCCTCTGGGCGGATATAGATCGGGTTCACGAATCGCCGCGTGACCGGGAGGTACGGCGACGGCGCCATCGGTGCCACCGGGGAGGCGGCGTGGAGCGGGTTGATCAGGATGAAGTCCGCCCCGAGATCTCCGAAGAATGCTGCGGTCTCCGCCAGATCGCGGATATCGCCCACGCCCCACGAGCGGCGGGATCGGACGGAGTACAACTGCTCCATCACGCCCCAGCCTCGTCCGCCAGAGAGCTCCGGCCTCTCCAGAGTGTCCGGGGCCACCGCCAGTGGTGCCGAGACTTCCTCGGCACCGTCGACGGTGGCGATCAGCGTGTGCCAGCCGATCGGCATATCCGCCGGCAACTGGAAGGTCGCACGCCCCACGAGCTGCCCGTCGATCTCCTTCGGCTCGACCCAGGCGTCCCGCTGTTCCAGTTCGACGACGTCCCCGTCCTCGAGTTCGATTCGGGCCGTCGCCTCGGTTCCATCGGGAACATGGACGAGCACGTCATCCGGCGAGCCTTGCCGAACCACTGTGCACACCGGAACGGTGTTGCGCCAAGGCGCCCGGTCGACCTCCGCGAGGGCCTCGGCGATCTGCTCACTGGTCGTGGCCTTCACTCCGAGTTCCGCGAGGATCTTGGTGATCGTGCTCGCGGACACCTGCCGGTGATTACCGGCATAGTCCCAGAAGTCGATCGCGATTCCGTGCGCTGTTGCGAGTAGGACAAGGGCTTCGTCGGGGAGGTGATCTCCGGCCACGGGCGCTCAACACCTTTGTCTCGGTCGGACGGCCTGGAGGGCCGCGGAACTCTCCAAGCCTACCCCCCGCGGAATGGGCGACGAGTCAGCCGTTCGTGATGGAATGGGTCGAAAGCACTGCTGGGAGGTTTCATGAGTCTGCCCACCCGTCTGCGCGCCGTTCCGGCGAGTGGAGGCCGAGCGATCGGGGCCGCAGCGCACGTGGTGCGCGGCCTGACCGAGCCGAGCGCTTCGGGCGGTCCGGTCGACACGGAGTCCGCCGCGACTCGTCTGCGCGAGGCAGCAGCGGAAGTGCGCGTCCGGTTGGGTGAGCGGGCCGCCACGTCGAAAGGTGTCGCCAAGTCGCTCCTCGAGATGTCTGCCATCATTGCCGAGGACCCCATGTTGCTGGGCGAGGCCGAGCGCCTCATCCGCGAAGAGGGGCTGGAGGCCCCCGTTGCCATGTGGCGCGCGGGCGGAGAGATCGCCGGCAAGTTGCGCGCCGTCGGAGGAACGACTGCGGAGCGCGCCGCCGACGTCCTCGACGTCCGGGACCGCATCGTGGCGCGCCTCCTGGGCGTGCCGGTCCCGGGCGTACCCGACTGCTGCGCGCCGTTCGTTCTCCTCGCCGACGAACTCGCGCCGTCCGACACGGCGACCCTCGATCCGGAACTCGTTCTCGCGATCGTCACCAAGCACGGCGGGCCCACCTCCCACACGGCGATCCTCGCGCGTGAGCTCGGCATCCCGGCCGTGGTCGGGTGCGAGCGGTGCCTGGAGATCCCGGAAGGTATGCGGATCGCGGTCGACGGGACGAATGGCGAGGTGCTGCTCAGTTTCGACGACGAGACCGAGTTCCTCTCTCATCAGCTCCCCGCCTTCGACTATCACGGCCCGTGCGCGACCGCCGACGGCCACGCCGTCGAGATGCTCGCGAACGTCGGCGACGCCGAAGGCGCGCGCATTGCTGCCGAGGTGGGCGCGGACGGGATCGGCCTGCTCCGGACCGAGTACTGCTTCCCGTCCACGGTCGCGCCGTCGGTGGAGGAGCAGGCGGCCAAGTACGGCGAGGTATTCGCCCACTTCCCGGGGCGCCGGGTGATCATCCGTACACTCGACGCCGGCGCCGACAAGCCGCACGCGTATCTCTCCCACGCCGAAGAGCCCAATCCTGCTCTGGGCGTGCGGGGCTACCGGGCGATGGTCTCCCACCCGCAGGTGCTCGACGACCAGCTGGCGGCCATCCGCCTCGCGGCGGACGCGCATGACGCCGAGGTATGGGTGATGGCTCCGATGATCACCACGCCTGACGAGGCCGAGGAGTTCGTGAACAAGGCGCACGCAGCGGGACTCTCGACCGCCGGCGTCATGGTGGAAGTCCCCGCGGCAGCGGTCCGCGCTAGTCAGGTGCTCGCCCGTGCCGACTTCGCCTCCATTGGTACCAACGATCTCGCCCAGTACACGATGGCCGCCGACCGGAACCTCGCCGATGTCGCCCACCTGACCGACGCCTGGGATCCCGCCATCCTGACACTCATAGAGCTCACCACTCAGGGCGGCGATCGGCAGGGGCGGCCCGTCGGTGTGTGCGGCGAGTCGGCCGCGGATCCGGCGATGGCAGTCGTGCTGGTCGGCCTCGGGGTGACAAGCCTGTCGATGTCACCGCGTTCGCTGCCCGCCGTCGCCGCCGTCATCGGGAGGACCACCTACGAGGAGTGCGTGCGACTCGCCGAACTCGCCCTCGTTCAGGAGAACGCCGCCGCCGCACACGACGCGGTCCGGTCCCAGCTGCCGATTCTTGCGGAGCTCGATCTTTGACGGAACTGGATGCCGCGCGCTGGGACTGTCTGCACCGCACGGCATTCGCCATGACCAACACTTGAGGACACCCAATGACCACACCGGCTCCGGCGCCACCGCCCTCGTACCTCCCGCTGCCGCAGCTCGACCTCCGGCCGCTCGACCAGGTGCTGGCGATCCTCCATCTCGAAGAACGTGGCGAGCATGACTTCATCGGCCACTCGCTGCCCGGACCCATGGGCCGCGTCTACGGAGGACAGGTCATGGCCCAGGCGCTGGTGGCCGCCGCGCGCACGATGCCGGAGGATACACAGCGCTGCCCTCACTCGATGCACGGCTACTTCCTGCGGATGGGGCAGCTCGGCACGCCCATCGAGTTCGCTGTCGAGGCCCTTCATGACGGCGGATCCTTCTCCAGGCGCCGGGTCACCGCTTCCCAGGGGGAGAGGACGATCATGACGCTCACCGCCTCCTTCCAGGAGAACCAGCCCGGCGTCGAGTTTGCCGAGGCGATGCCGGAGGCGCCCGCCCCGGAGGGCCTGTCATCGAACCGGAAACTGTTCACCGGCTCCCCGCACCCGGCAGCCGCCGCGATGGCGCTCCACTACGGAGCCTTCGACATGCGCCACGCCGATGGGCACGTCTATTTCCGGAACGGTGACGCGGCCGCAGGCAATACCCAGCAGGTGTGGATGCGCGCGAACCAGCCACTCCCTGACAACACTCCACAAATCCTGCACCGCGCGCTGCTCGCGTACTCCTGCGACCAGGTCATGCTGGAGCCGGTGCTGCGGTCCACCGGACTGAGCTGGACATCACCCGGGCTTTCGGTCGCGAGTCTGGATCACTCCATGTGGTTCCACCGTCACCTGGATGTCCGCGATTGGCTTCTCTACGCCCAGGACTCGCCGTCGTCGCAGGGCGGACGAGGCCTCGGCCGTGCAAGCGTCTTCGACCGGCGGGGCCGGCTCGTCGCGAGCATCGCCCAGGAGGGCATGATCCGCGTACCCCTCGACGAGGGTACTGCCGGCGATGACGACGGCGCGGCTGTCGGCGATGACGGATCTGGCGCCGGCAAGCCTGGTGGCGGCGAGCCGGGCTAACCCGCCGGCGTCTCCCGCCTCCGGAATTTCAGCGGCTCGTCCAGAAGTTCCATGAGCCCGGCTCGTTCGTCGTCGCGGAGGCGGCGCGGCCGGCCCGTGTCGATGTCCACCATGGTGACCACCGTCGTCGCTTTGGCCGCGATGCCGCCGTCGAGCGTGGGGACCTCGTAGCAGACGTCCAGCGACGACGAACCGATGTGCGAGACCCAGATGGTGATCGGGAGCGGTCCGCGCGGGTAGCCGAGAGGCCGGAGGTACTCGATCTCCTGCCTCACGACGAAGCTCGCGATGTCCCGGGCAGCGCTCGATTCGGCGGAGTCTGCGCCGCCGCTCGGCGAGCCGTCGTTGTGCCAGAACAACGCCACCCGTGCCTCTTCGAGCAACTGGGCGATCGCCACGTTGTTGACGTGGCGGTACGCGTCGAGGTCGGACCACCGCACCGAGACGTTCACCGTGGTTTTCATGATGCGCCCTCTCAGCCGCGGGTGAGTTTCCGGTACGTGACGCGGTGAGGCCGGGCCGCCTCCGGACCGAGCCGCGCGACCTTGTTGTCCTCGTATCCGGCGAAGTTCCCTTCGAACCAGTACCACTTGTCGGGCTCCTCCTCGGTGCCCTCGTAGGCGAGGATGTGGGTCGCCACGCGGTCCAGGAACCAGCGGTCGTGCGTGATTACAACTGCGCAACCCGGGAAGTTCTCGAGCGCGTTCTCGAGCGAGGAGAGCGTCTCGACGTCGAGGTCGTTGGTGGGCTCGTCGAGCAGGAGAAGGTTGCCCCCCTGCTTGAGGGTGAGCGCGAGGTTGAGGCGGTTGCGCTCGCCTCCCGACAGCACGCCCGCGGGCTTCTGCTGGTCCGGGCCCTTGAACCCGAAGGAGGACACGTAGGCGCGGGACGGCATCTCCACGTTGCCGACCTTGATGAAGTCCAGACCGTCCGAGACGACCTCCCACAGTGTCATGTGGGGGTCGAGGCCGGCGCGGGCCTGGTCGACATACGAGAGCTTGACCGTGTCACCGATTCGCAGTTCGCCGGAGTCGATCGGCTCGAGCCCGACAATCGTCTTGAAGAGAGTCGTCTTCCCGACTCCGTTCGGTCCGATGATTCCGACGATTCCGTTGCGTGGCAGCGAGAAGCTCAGGTCCCTGATGAGGGACCGCTCGCCGAAGCCCTTCGAGAGCTTCTTCGCCTCAAGCACCAGCGTGCCAAGACGCGGTCCGGGCGGGATCTGGATCTCCTCGAAGTCGAGCTTGCGGGTGCTCTCCGCCTCGGCGGCCATCTCCTCGTAGCGCGCCAGGCGCGACTTCGACTTCGTCTGGCGGCCCTTGGCGTTCTGCCGCACCCACTCCAGTTCGGACTTCAGCCGCTTCTGGAGCTTCGCGTCCTTTCGCCCCTGGACCTCGAGTCGCTGCGACTTCTTCTCGAGGTAGGTGGTGTAGTTGCCTTCGTACGGGTACAGCCGCCCGCGGTCAACCTCGGCGATCCAGCCGGCGACGTTCTCAAGGAAGTACCGATCGTGTGTCACTGCGATCACGGCGCCCGCGTAGTCCTTCAGGTGCTGCTCGAGCCACGCCACGGACTCGGCGTCCAGGTGGTTGGTCGGCTCGTCCAGCAGCAGCAGGTCAGGCTTCTCGAGAAGGAGCTTGCAGAGCGCGACCCGGCGGCGCTCACCGCCCGAGAGGATCGATACGTCGGCGTCACCCGGCGGCAGGCGCAACGCGTCCATGGCCTGCTCGAGTTGCGCGTCCAGGTCCCAGGCATCGAGCGTGTCGATCTCGGTCTGGAGCTTGCCCATCTCATCGAGAAGAACGTCGAAGTCTGCGTTCGGCTCGCCCATCTCGATGCCGATCTCGTTGAATCGCTCAAGCTTCGCAATCGTCCCGGCGACGCCCTCCTGGACGTTGCCGAGCACGTCCTTCTCTTCGTTCAGCGGCGGTTCCTGGAGCAGGATGCCCACGGTGTACCCGGGGCTCAGGCGTGCCTCGCCATTCGAGGGCTGGTCGAGGCCCGCCATGATCTTCAGGATGGTCGACTTGCCCGCACCGTTGGGCCCGAGCATGCCGATCTTGGCACCTGGCAGGAATGCCATGGTGACGTCGTCGAGGATGACCTTGTCACCGACCGCCTTCCGCGCGCGAACCATCGTGTAGATGTACTCGGCCACGAGTCTCCTAGCAGATCTGGGGGTTGATTAGGGGGCGGAATTCCGCCGCCTCAACTATGCCACAGGCCGCCGCGGCGCCCCGTGATCCACTCAGAGCCTCCTGCTCCACTCAGAAGGGCGACCCGTCCGCGACTGGAACCAACTCATCCTCGGGCGCGGGATCCGGGGCATCTGCTTCGGCATTCTCGTACTCCACCGGAGGCAGACCCGAGACGTCCACCGGAGGCAGACCCGAGACGTCCACCGGAGGCAGCCCCGAGACGTCCTTCGGTGCCGCCGGGCGGTAGTCCGTTGCGTCGGCAATCTGGGCGTTCCGGATGACCTTGCGGTACCTGGCGATTCCGCCATGCAGTTCGATTCCGACGCTCTCGGCCCTGATCACCTGCCTCGAGTGATCCTCGCCGTCCGAGTCGCGCCAGTACTCCGTGACGAGTTCGCCACGCACGATGACGGGGGTGCCGCGATCCACCGACTCTGCGACGTTCTGCCCAAGCGAGTTGAACGCCTTCACCGTGAACCACTGGGGCTCCGAGTCGACGTACTTGCTCTGCTCCGGGTTGTAGCGACTGGCGGAGACTGCGACGTTGAACCGCACCACGGGGCTCTTGCCCTTGTAGACGATTGGCGCCGCGCCGGCGTTGCCACGAATGGTGACGTGAATCTCGTTGCTCATGCTGACTCCTCACAGGTTTCGGGCCCCAGGCGGGACCGACAACCACGATGCCCGCCGCGGGCACGGTGCGTGCGAAGAGGCGCCGATCCTGTGGACGCCACCGACGCAGGAACCTTGTGGAGACTCAGCCGCGAGCCGCCTCGAGCAGTTCTCGTGCACGCCGGTGCCGGTCGAGAACCTCGCGAGTGGGCGTGAGGAGGCTGTCAGCAACGGCGGCGGTCACCCTGGCGCGCGTCGCCTGCGAGTACTGTGCGGCCTTCTCGTCGGCAACCTGCCGCCGTTTGCGGACCGAACTCCAGCCGAGCCCGGCGGCGGTCGCAACGGCCACGACGGCAATGACGGCGAGCAGCGCGCCGGGCCATCCCAGGAGGGAACCGACGACCACGAATGCCAGACCGGCCACGAACGCCGCGGTCGCACCGATGAGCGACCGGTCGGCTTCCCGCACGCGCTCGTAGGGAACGGGGATAGATACCACTGCATCCGCCACCGCGTCCGTCAGAGTCTCGACGCTGGGTAGCGCCCGATCGACGGCGCGCGCCCACGGCTTCGGCAACCCGTGCTTCGCATGGCCCGCCCAGCCGGATCCGATCGCGGCGACGGCAGCGCGCGCCGGGGCCCCGGGGTGCGCGACGCTCCCACCTGCGACCCTGCTGAGGCTCCGTTCCACTGACTCAGCGGCCGCATCCGTGCCGCTCGCGCGAACCAACGCATCGACGGTTGGGGCGATGGTCTCATCGCCGAGTTCGGGTTCGGCCTCCGCGAAGCGGCGTAGCAGGCCATCGGCCAGGCCGGAGACCAAGACGGCGGCCGTTGTGTCCGCCGTCGAGGGATCGGCGACGGCGAGGCGGATCCTCTGCCGTATCTCCGCAACGCCGCGATCCTCCGGAACGGCGGACGTGTAGATCTCGACCGACTCCAGGCCGGCCTCGTCGAGCAGTCTCCGCACATCGGTCTGCACCCTGGCGAGACCCTCGGGCGTCACCGCGTCCGCGTGGTTGATCACGACGATCATCGCGTCCGACCTCGTCACAAGCGGACCGAGGTAGCGCTCGTGAAGGATGTTGTCCGCGTACTTCTGCGGGTCCACCACCCAGACGAGCAGGTCGACGACGGGAACGAGTTCGTCGACGACGGTCGCGTTGTCCTCCTCGACGGAATCCTGATCGGGCATGTCGATGAGAACGAGCCCCTCCATCTCCGCCTCGCTCGATGCTGCGAGGATGGTGTCCCGGAAGATCCGCTCCTCCGGCCTGATTCCGAGGTAGTCGAGGAGTTCTGCCGAGTCGCTGCCCCAGGTGGCGGCGGCAGGCCGCCGTGTGGTGGGACGCAGCGGTCCGACCTCTGCAAATGCGGAGTATGCCAGCGCGTTGAAGAGGCTCGACTTGCCTGATCCGGTCCCGCCGACCAGCGCGACCACGGTTCTGCCCCCCACCAGTTCGTGCCGCTCCATCGCCTCATCGAGAACGGCGTTCGCGGAATCGACCTGAACCTGCGGAATGATTCCCTCGCCGATGGCAAGCGCTTCACGCACGTGGCTGATCTTGGTGGCAAGGCCGACGTCCGTCATCGCAGACTCCTCAGTTTCGACGCATGCTCTTTCAGGCGCGTGACAGCCGCGTCATCGGGAATGGACCGCAGCGCGTTGAGGTACGGCTCCGCAGTCGCGCCGACAGCGTGGCGTGCGGCCCCGAGCAGAGTGTTGCGAGCCTCGGTCACAGCTTCGGCAGATAGGAAGTGTGCCGCAGCGGCCTCCGCGCCCTGCACTCCCCCCGCTGCAGCGACCAGCAGCGCCGTCACACCCGGTGTGGTCGTCAGGTTCGACAGCGCGGCGCCGCCCGCGTGTTCATCGGCGATGCGGACGAGTTCGATCCGCCATCCGGCGACGGTCTCGGCGGCAAGCTCGCGCGCCCCTGCGGCATCCAGAGGTTCGTGATCGCCGAACAGATCGAGGGCATCGGCCTCACTCCACTCGCGGTGAATGCTTCCGGAGGAGTCGACCAGGGCGTCAATGAGCAGCGTGAGAACAGCCGCCTCGACATCTCCCGCGAGCCGCTCGAGCGCCGCAGTCCGATCGGTCTTGGCCCGCGGGGACATCGAGGCCCGGGAGCCGGGGATGGAGAAGGGTGCGAGGACCATGCCGGCACGGGCGAAGTTCTCCCATCGGGCGCTCGGGGCACCCGCTGCGCACTGACCGGACTCGATCGCGTAGACAAGATCGGCCTGCGGGCCGCCGAGCCCGTCAAGAGTGGCGGCACGCAACCCGCTCGCTGCGGCGCGCTGTGAGCCGACGCCGTCCGCGAGCGCGGACACGTTCGATTCGAGCGCACCCCACGCGCCGGCAACGGTACGGCGGACGATGGCGCGGGCCTGATGCCGGCCGGTCGCGGCGCGAAGCCACTCACGGAGCGGCTGGACGTGCTCTTCGGGAATGAGGCCCTCATGCGGGCCGAGGTTCGGGATGAGGAACAACGGGCTGTTGCCGAGCCCGATCTGGTCGAGACGCTCGGTGAGATCGGCTCTGACGTCGCGGCGAGCATCGTCGGGGACTCGATTGAGGACCACCGCGAGCTGCAGCCCGCGATCCCGCGCGCGGATGACTTGCTGCCACGGGACCATGTCTCCGTACCGGGCCGCCGTGGTGACCAGGATCCAGAGATCGGCGGCCTCGAGCAGGCGGGTGGCCGCGTTGCGGTTGGCGCGTTCGAGCGAGTCGAGGTCCGGCGCGTCGACCAGAACCATGCCCGGCGGGATCGCGGGCGCGGCGACCGAGTCGGCCAGGTCCCGCAATGGGACCGCGTGGACGGAGGGATGGTGTGCTGCGACTGCTCTGCGCGTGGTCGGCCGTAGCACGCCGGCGGTCGAGATCTCCCTGCCCACCAGGGAGTTCAGCAGGGTCGACTTCCCTGCCCCCGTGGACCCGCCCAGGACGACGACGGCGGGGGCCGCCTCGTCTGCGAGCCGCGGCAGAAGGTGTGAGCCGATCTGCGTGAGAATTCGTTCACGCAATTCCCCGATATGCGCCGCATCGGGCGTTGCAAGCGGGAGGGTGACCGCCGCGACGTCACGGTGCAGATCGTGGAGAACGTCGACTGAGACCGTGGACGACTGGGCGTGTTCGCCGTCAACCATTCGCACCTCCATTCCTCGCCCAAGACTGCCGCTAACCCGGCCCGGATCAAAACGCGCGCGCCGTCCTCGCCTCGAAGTGCTCGTCCGGGACGCCGCTGTGCCTACGCTCATGGCCGCCGCCGGAATCGGTGCCCGGACGCGTTGACCACAGCCCTTGCGCTCCCAAGTACAATCTTCACTGGCCCATGCTTCACTGGCCCATGGTTTGCGTGGTTTTTGGCCCCCATAGCTCAATGGATAGAGCGCCGGACTTCTAATCCGTCGGTTGCGCGTTCGAGTCGCGCTGGGGGCGCCGCCGCTCGGCGGCTCCCGCGTGCTCGGGCGGACTACCGCAGCCCCTGGCCTAGCCCCAATACCGTCAACTTAAGGTTTTGCTTGAGGTTTCAGGGGTTGTCGTCGGCGTGCCGTGGGGTGGGGGCGCACGATCGTCACCTCGGGGCGCGCATCCGTCACACCCCTCCCGAACCCGCGCCGCCGTGGCGCACGATCGTCACAAGCTGGCGCACGATCGTCACACGGGATTCTTGGGGGCGCACGATCGTCACATCGGGGCGCATGTTCGTCACCTCATGGCGCACGATCGTCACACGGGATTCTTGAGGGCGCACGTTCGTCACACGATGGCGTCCGTTCGTCACGGCACGGCGCACGATCGTCACACGCAGAATGCTGAGGGCGCACGATCGTCACCATGGCGCAGTGACGTCACTGCGCCATCGTGACGAACGCCAGCCATCTCGTGACGAACGTGCGCCCCGATTTCGCCGATGTGACGATCGTGCGCCCTGATGTGACGATCGTGCGCCCCCACGCCGCGAACCCGGCCGGACACCGCCGCCAGGGGAAACTCGAACCCCATTCAGGACGATCTGACGTGAGCTGGGGGACTTCAGACCTTGTCTGGGCGGCGCGCTGGGGAACCTGAGACCTGCTGGGGAACAACGCACCCCGTAGTCGAGGTCTGAAGTTCCCCAAGAAGCGACCTCGGGGTAGCAGACGAAGTGCCAAGTTCCCCAGCCACCCGGTACCAGACCCCTGGGCGACACGGATCCCACGGACAACACGCTCAATGGCACACAAGCAGACAACGGAGCTCCCAGGGAAGCAGAAGCATCTTGGCCGTTGCATCTCCCACCGGAAGCTCCGCTGCCCCCACCCCACGACACGCCGACACAACCCCTGAACCCGAAAGCAAGACCCTGAGTTGACGGCCTTGGGACTAGCCTTGGAGCGTGACTGCGAAGAATGGTGCGATTGTCTGGGTTGATCTCGAGATGACAGGTCTCGACGTCGAGAAGGATGCAATCGTCGAGGTCGCCGTCGTCGTGACCGATTCGGAACTGAACGCGCTCGATGATGGAATCGATCTCGTGGTCGCTCCTCCTGCCGAAGCCCTCGCCCAGATGAGCGAGACGGTCCGGACCATGCACACCACCTCGGGACTGCTCGAAGAGCTTCCCGGCGGTCTCCCGCTCGACGAGGCCTCGAAGCGCGTCATGACGTACATCCGCCGCCATGTCCCGCAGGTCCGCCGGGCGCCGCTGGCCGGGAACTCGGTCGGCACTGACCGCGCGTTCCTGGAGCGCTACATGCCGGCGATCACGGACCACCTTCACTACCGCGTGATCGACGTTTCATCGATCAAAGAATTGGCACGACGCTGGTATCCGCGCGCCTACTTCGCCGCGCCGGAGAAGAACGGCGGCCACCGCGCCCTTGCGGACATCCTCGAATCCATCGACGAGTTGCGCTACTACCGCGCCGTGCTCTTTCCCGATGGTGACGGCCCCGATTCCGTCACGGCGCGCGCACTCGCGGAGGAGATCAAGGCCAGTCCCACCGGCGCGGCTCAAGCGCAGGACGATGGAGTGAGAAGCAGCGATGGAGGTGGGGAACCGTCTCGGTGAGGCGACTCCCGATTGCTGCCGTGCATCCTGCAGCGAGCCGGCTTCCATGAAGGGCCCCACCACACCGTTGTGGTAGGACCTGCCCCAACTCTGCCACACGCGTGTTCGCCTGTGTTTCTTGTCCCAGCACCTCTGTGAGGCGTGGCGGCGCCGTTGATTCGGGAGGGGGTTACCATTGCGCGCCCCTGCGATCCGCGCCAGACTGGTTGGCACACCCGGAGTCGTTGCTGAGCGGATCGTCCAATCAGTCAGGCTTTCATCTCTTGGCAGAATGGGGGGGTGCATGGATCCCGTCACGATCCTGGTTCCCGGAGCGTGGATGGGCTCTTGGGCGTGGATTCCCGCGGTCGAGTCTCTCGTCCGCGGAGGTATTCGCGCACGAACGCTGACGCTCTCCGGTCTCGGGAGGCCGGGGGCGCCGGACTCGGCGAACGCTGCCGGCGTGACGCTCGAAGACCATGTGGCGCAGGTCGTGAACCTCATCGACGAGTGTCCCACCTGCATGGTCAACCTCGTCTCGCACTCCTACTCCGCGATGGTGACAGTGCAGGCGGCCGACCGCCGGCCGGACCGGATGAAGCGACTCATCCACCTGGCAGGGTTCATCCCCGACGACGGCGACTGCCTCCTCGATCTGCTCGGTCTGAACGAGGCGGAGCGTGAGGCGGAACTCGAGAGCATCGAAGAGAACCAGGGGCTGTGGGCGCCACCCACTGGGCCGGAGCTCGCCGGAGAGCCCGGACTCGGCACGCTCGACCTCCGGTTCCTCATCGAGAGGTTCCGGCCTCATCCTGGTCGGACTCTCACGGATCCCGCCCGTCTGTCCAGGCCGGCGTCGGAGCAGCCGACCACTTACGTCAGCCTCGACAGCTCAATCGCCCATCCCGCTCTTCCAGACGCAAAGGACTGGACGTTCCGCCATATGAGGAGCGGACACTGGCCGATGCTGACCCACACCAAGGAACTCGTGGCGTTGCTGGCCGAGGAGGTCGGGCTCGCTCGCGTGTGACGTGCGCGGGTACGGCGCGGTGTGGTTGGCGGCCCCACCCCGTTATTCGCTGGTAGGGCAATCTCTGCGGAACACGGTTTTCGTGTGGAAAGCTGGAAGTATTCCTCCCTTTCCTCCGAAGGAGTTCCATGACCGACATCTCCAGAACTTCGGGCGGCGCACCGGTCGAGAGTGATGCACACTCGCTGAGCATCGGCGCCGACGGCCCTATCGTTCTACATGACCACCACCTCGTCGAGACGCTCGCACACTTCAACCGCACGAACGTCCCCGAGCGCCGTCCGCACGCCAAGGGAGCCGGTGCGTTCGGCAAGTTCACCGTGACAAAGGATGTCGCGAAGTGGACGAAGGCTGCCGTCTTCCAGCCCGGGACCGAGACCGAGACGCTCCTCCGGTTCTCCACCGTCGCCGGGGAGCTCGGCTCTCCGGACACGTGGCGCGACGTCCGCGGCTTCGCGCTGCGCTTCTACACCTCCGAGGGCAACTACGATCTGGTCGGCAACAACACGCCGGTCTTCTTCATCCGCGATCCCATGAAGTTCCACCACTTCATCGCCTCGCAGAAGCGGCTCCCGGACTCCGGGCTGCGCGACGCCGACATGCAGTGGGACTTCTGGACCCTCTCCCCCGAGACTGCTCACCAGGTCACCTACCTCATGGGCGATCGCGGACTCCCCCGCACCTGGCGCCACATGAACGGCTACGGCTCGCACACCTACCAGTGGGTGAATGTCGCAGGCGAGCGGTTCTGGGTGAAGTACCACTTCCACACCCAGCAGGGCGTTGAGAACATGACCGAGGAAGAGGCCACGCGTATGGCCGGCGAGGATGCCGACTACCACCGCCGCGACCTCTACGAGGCGATCGAGCGTGGCGAGAACCCGAAGTGGACCCTCTCCGTGCAGGTCATGCCCTACGAGGACGCGAAGACCTACCGGTTCAACCCGTTCGACCTCACGAAGGTGTGGCCGCACGCGGACTATCCGCTCCACGAGGTCGGCGTGCTCGAGCTCAACCGGAACCCCGAGAACTACTTCGCCGAGATCGAGCAGGCCGCCTTCGCGCCGTCGAACCTTGTTCCCGGCATCGGCTTCTCGCCGGACAAGATGCTGCTGGGCCGCGTGTTCGCCTACGCCGATGCGCAGCGCTACCGCATCGGTACAAACTTCCACCAGCTCCCGGTGAACCAGCCAAAGGGTGTGGAGGGAAACATCAACCAGTGGATGATCGACGGCAACATGGCCTACCACCACTCCGGCGGGCAGCCCGTTTACGCCCCGAACTCGAAGGGCCGCCCCTGGGCGGACGAGCAGGGCGCCACTGCCGAGGGCTGGGAGGCCGATGGTGAGTTGGTTCGCCAGGCCTACACGCTCCGCGAGGAGGACGACGACTTCGGCCAAGCCGGCACCCTCGTTCGTAAGGTCTTCGACGACGCCGCTCGTGACCGGCTCGTGGAGACCCTCACCGGGCAGCTGTCCGGAGTGAGCCCCGAGGTCTTCGCCCGCGCCATCTGGTATTGGAAGTCGGTCGACGAGACCATCGGCTTCCGCGTGGAGGCCGCCGTTAGGGATGACGAACTCGTGAGGGCGGCTGACCGCTCTTGATCGCCTCACTCTCCTGAGTGGGTGACCGGGCGGACCGGGGGCTTCGGCCCCCGGCCCGCCTGACATGCCAAGGCCCCCAGTGGGGAGCTCCAGACCTCGCCAGGAGCCTGTTGTGCTTTCGTGGGAAGCCGCGTCCGCGGGTGTTTCGTTGCCAGTCCGGTGAATGCGGCGTTCTCAGGCCGGAACTGCGGCCCGAGGTGGCTCTATGACCCGGAGTGGCGCAGGCGGCGGTCCAAGGCCGCCCGGACAAGCTCGGCATCGTCGTCGGTCATGTGACTCACGAAGCACTCGATCGCCGCGGCGCGATCCCCACCCGATGACAGGGCCGCCTCCATGAGCCGCGCGCAATGCTCCTGCCGGTTCATGTTCGCGAGGTAATGCACGTTCCGTCCGGAGTTCCGCTTGCTCACCAGTTCCTTGCCATCAAGGTGAGTCAGGACTGTGGCGATCGTCGAGTAGGCGTGCTCATCGCCGAGTTGGGCGATGACGTCTCGCACACTTGCCGGACCGTTCTCCCACAGCGCGTCCATTACTCGCGCTTCCAGCGGGCCGAGCACAGGTGGCGTCATGCGACCCCGCTCGTGACGCGAGACGGGACAGGGCAGGCTGCCTCGCCACGCAATCGCACGACGAGCGCAAATGCCGTGAGCACCAGAGCCGCCACGCCGAGCCATGGCTGGACCGGGGCAAACCACGTGAGGGCGCCGCCATATCCGAGCGCGAGGAGCGCGATCTTGTTGCACACCGGGCAGCCCACCGCGAACCACGCGAGAACGCCGCCGGCCGCACCGAGCCTCGTCGTTCGCTTCTCACCCGCCTGGAGGTCTTCCGACGGGCTGGTCGCGGCGCCCTCGGCTGCCTCCGGGATCTCGGACGCGGCCCCGCCGAAGTACGTGGCCACGAGCATGCCCATCAGCACGGAGCTCAGCAGCCAGACCGGGTAGTTCCACCACACCGGCGGGACGTCCCGCCCGAAGACGGGGTTCGGGATGAGCACGGTGGCGAAGCCGATCACGAGCGCAACAACGACGGTTGCGATCGCGGCGATGACCACCTTGCGGCGTGTCCACATGCGCAGAGCAACGCCCGCCAGTGCGAGATTTTCCCGCACGGGCGGGCGCTTTGCTGAGTTCATTGACCCAGTGTGCCCTACGGTCAACTATGTTGCATAGTAGAGCCGGTCTTCTCTGAGTTGTTGGCCACGGAAGCCCGACGGAAGACCTTCACGACCTCCTCGAAGAGCAGCACTACCACGCCGGCGCCCGTCGCGAGTGCCCAGTGCTCCAGCTGCAGGCCGATTGTTCCGAAGGCGCCCTGCAGGAAGGGAACCTCGACCACCAGGATCTGCGTGACGACCGCGAACGCGAACGAGGCCCACAGCCAACGGTTGGTGAACAGGTGGCTGAACGCGCTCGTCCGGTCCGACCGCGAGTTCAGCGCGTTGAAGAGCTGCATGAACACGAGGGCGGTGAACACGGTGGTGCGGGCGGTATCGAGTTGGGTCTCGACGGGAGCCAGAGTCTCGAAACCGCCGACCAGTCCGCCGGGCAGCGTCAGGTCGTAGACCAGCAGGCTCAGGATGCCCATGACAAGCCCGATTCCGATGATGCGCCGCCACATGGCCATGTCCAGGATGCGGTCGTCGTAATTCCGCGGAGGGCGCACCATGACGTTGTCGATCTCGGGGTCCACACCCATCGCGAGCGCCGGACCGGAGTCGGTGACCAGGTTGATCCACAGGATCTGGGTGGCCAGGAGCGGGACCACCGGCGCCACCGGGTTCGCGGGGTCGGAGAGGCCAATGAAGCCGCCGAGCACGACTCCCAGGAAGACCGTGGCGACCTCGCCCATGTTGGAGCTGAGCAGGTAACGCATGAACTTCTTGATGTTGTCGAAGATGATCCGTCCCTGCCGCACCGCGACCATGATCGTCGCGTAATTGTCATCGCCCAGGATCATCTTGCCGGCGTCCTTGGTTACCTCGGTGCCGGTGATGCCCATGGCGATGCCGATGTCGGCGGCCTTGAGGGCGGGGGCGTCGTTCACGCCGTCGCCCGTCATCCCGACGATCTGGCGGTCCTCCTGGAGCGCGTCGACTATCCGGAGTTTGTGCTCCGGCGAGACCCGCGCATAGACGGTCGCGTCCCGCGCCTTCTCGCGGAGCGTGTCGTCGTCCATCTCCTCGAGTTCCCGCCCGGTGACGACGACGGGTGTCTCGTCATCGGAGATGCCGAGGTCCGAGGCGATGCGCTGCGCCGTGACGGGATGGTCACCGGTGATCATGACGGTCCGGATACCGGCCCCGTGTGCCGCCTTGATGGCTTCGCCGGCCTCGGTGCGGGGCGGGTCGATGATGGCGACGATCCCGACGAACGTCAGGTCCTCCTCGCTCTCTTCGTTGAATTCGGCGTCACGCGAGTCGGATTCGCGCCACGCCACGCCCAGGGTCCTGTAGCCCTGACGGCTGAGTTGCACGACGTCCTCGTTGAGTTCGTCACGGCGGGCGTCGTCGAGCGGACGGACGGCGTCCCTGACCTGTTCGGCAACGCAGCGCTGCAGGAGGACGTCCGGGGCACCCTTCGAGAACACCCGCAGTCCTTCGCGCTCAGGGTGATCCACCAGGACCGACATCATCTTGCGGTCGGAACTGAACGGCACCTCGCTACTGCGAGTGTGCATGCCCACCTCCTCGTGGACTCCTTCGAGCTTTCGCTCGGCCACGAGGAACGCCGCCTCGGTCGGGTCGCCCTGGATCTGCCAAGTCCCGTTGACCTCTGCAAGCTGAGCGTTGTTCGCGAGCGATCCGCCCGCGATGGTCAGCTTCGCCTCATCGAGCGCGACGTCGTCACCCTCGACGTCGACATCCCCAACCGGCTCGTATCCCGTGCCCCCGAGCACGACCCGGCCCGACGCCGTGACGATCTCGCGCAGCGTCATCTCGTTCTTGGTGAGCGTCCCCGTCTTGTCAGAGCAGATGACCGAGACCGATCCCAGCGTCTCGACCGAGTGGAGATCCTTCATGACCGCGTTCTGCCTGGCCATGACCTGCACACCTATGGCCAGCACCAGCGAGAGGATCGCGGGAAGACCCTCGGGCACCGCGGCGACGGCGAGCGAGACGCCGAGCAGGAGGATCTCCACGGCCTCGGACAGGCTCCTGACGCCGTTGATAACTGCCATCGTGGCCATCACGACTATGGCGATGCCGATGACGAGGAGGCCGAGAGTCTTGGAGATCTGGGCGATCTCCTTCTGGAGCGGTGTGTCGTGGGTCTCGGTCTCATCGAGAAGGGTCGCGATGTGGCCGACCTCGGTGTCCATGCCGGTCGCTGTGATGATGACGCGACCGACGCCGCCCGTCACGCCGGTGCCCTTGAACACCATGTTGAGCGAGTCGCCGATGCCGGCGGCCTCGTCCATGGTGGACGGATGCTTCTGCACGGACTCCGACTCACCGGTGAGCGAGGCCTCCTGGATACGGAGTGATGAGGATGTGACGATCCGCCCATCAGCGCCGACTGCGTCACCCTCCGACAGCATGAGGACGTCACCGGGGACAATCTGCGACGACGTGATGTCGGTGAGCAGACCGTCACGCAGCACAGTGGAGTGGGTCGCGGTCATGTCCGCGAGCGCTGCCACGGCGTCCGCCGCTTTGTTCTCCTGGACGAACCCGATTATGGCGTTGGCGATCACGATGATCGCGATCACGATCGCGTCCACCGGTGCGCCGTGTGCCCCCTCCGCGACCCAGGCGAAGACCGAAATCACGATCGCCACGAGCAGCAGATAGATCAGTGGGTCCTGGAACTGCCGGAGGAGCCGCTTCCATACGGGCTCCTTCGGCTTCGACACGAGTTCGTTGGGTCCGTGGACTTCCAGCCGATGCTGCGCCTCAGCGGCGGTAAGGCCGACCTGAGGGTCGACGTCCATACTGGCAGCGACTTGGTCCGCGGAAGTGATTACGACATCGCCGCGTTCGAGCGCAACTACGGTCATACGTCCCCCTCCGGGAATACGCGATTGAGTCAACTAGCTCATTAGATAGCAACAACCACGATTGACGCCAGCGAGGCTGCCGGCCTCCTGTGCCGACCCGCCGGCGAGGCGTGCGATGCGAAGGCATGCGGCGGCGAGCCCTCAGGCTGCCGGGCGGGCGGCGAGAACCCTCAGGCTGCCGGACGGGCGGCGAGCCGCCGGATGTTGCCCATCATGCGCCAGGTCATGAGTGCGCTCACCCAGGTGACGGCCTGAACCATCCGGGCGGTCTTCCTGTTCTTCGGCTCGTAGCGCTCCCGGATGTGGAGCCGGGTCCCGAGTGCGCCATTGTCCCCGGTGACCGGAGTCAGGACGAAGGCCCAGGTGAAGTCGAACTCGATGCCGTCCCCAATGTATTCGGGCGCCTCGGCGCCACGGGACGACACCACGAGATGTCCGCCCGGCTCCACCTCGGCCACGCGCAGCTCCATCCCCGGCGCGAGCGGGAAACTGCCTCCGACCTCGGGGTGTTGCCACTCCGGGTTGATCGAATCCGCGTTGGTTATCTCACATCCGACGGCGTTCTCGAGCACCTCGAAGGAGTAGAACCCGGCCTTGTCCTGACCGAGCTGCGCGATCCAGGGCCACACTGCCTCAGGCGCCGCCTCGATGGTCGTTGCCCGGTCGTTCTGGATGCTGGCGAGAGGGAAGATTTCGTCACCTGGCAGGTCTCTCGTCGCTTCCTCCGACGTGGTCCCGAGGCGGCGGTGCGTGCCGGTGAAGAAGACCGCGGCGGCGGCGGCCCCTCCGGCGACGAACGGTGCAGCGACGGCGGCGGTCAGGATTCGGCGTTGCCTCGACATTGCGATCTCCCCTCTGGCCCAATTCTGACGCTCGGGACTCCGACTTCAAAGTATCTGACGTCCCGCGAGCCGGTCAGTCGAGGATTCCGTGCGACCGCAGGAATGTTGCCGGGGCAGCTCGCCCTGCGCCATCGGGGTCCGCGTGGCGCAGGGCGAGAGTGCGGGCGAGACCTGGCGCGCTGATTGTTTGCGCTCGCACGTGACCGGGGCCACTTCGCGCCCACTAGATAGTTGAATGTTCATCTATTATCGTTGAGGACAGCAGACATCCCTCAGAACAGGCAAGGAACAGATCACTATGACCAAGATCGCTATTGTCACGAGCAGCGTGCGTCCGGGCAGGCAGAGCCTCGCCGTCGCCAACTGGGTCAAGTCGCTGGCGGACCAGCGTGATGACGCCACTTTCGAGATCGTCGACATCGCGGACTTCGACCTGCCGGCCTGGCAGGAAGCCCTCAACCCCAAGATGGGCGGCCCCGAGTCCGAGTCCGGCAAGGCATGGACCGCGAGGATGGGCGAGTTCGACGCGTATATTTTTGCGGTTGCCGAGTACAACCACAGCCTCACTGGCGCGTTCAAGAACGCCCTCGACTACCTCGGACCCGACCAGGTTGCGAACAAGGCCGCCGCCTTCGTCTCGTACGGCTCGGCGGGTGGCGCCCGGGCGGTCGAGCACCTGCGCGGCATCCTCTCCGAGTTGCAGATCGCGCACATCCGGAACAACGTGCTCCTGAGCATCTTCCATGACTTCGAGAACTTCAGCGTCCTCAGGCCGACCGAGCCGGCGATCGCGGGCGTTGAGCCGATGCTGGACCAACTCCTGGTCTGGACCCGTGCGATGGAGGCCGTCCGCGCCGGCGACTTCGCGCTCGAACTGATTGGCGCCCGCGCCTGATCCCGTCCGAGCCAGATCCCTCCGGGTCTGACGCTGCCGCCGGATCGGCCGCCAGCCCTCGCCCGTCGCATCGGGGCGCACGATCGTCACACGCAAAATGCTGAGGGCGCATGATCGTCACCATGGCGCAGTGACGTCACTGCGCCATGGTGACGGT
>DASRMP010000043.1:0-43745 GCA_035647855.1 Actinomycetaceae bacterium
CCCCCGGCACCCCCGCCGCCGGCGCCCCCGGAACCAGCAATTACGGGACCAGCGGCGACGGCACGAGCGCCGCTCCGGGACACGAGAGCTGGACCAATCGCGAATACGACTGGGACCGCGGCGGTTACACCGAACCGGAACGCCCGGCCGGCAACCCGTACGCGGACTCGACCTACCCCGCCGGCGGCCACTACGGCGATCCCACCTGGACGCCCCAGCCCGGCTACTCGCGCGACATGCGAGCGGGCGATGAGAAGACCTGGGCGACCATCGCCCACCTCTCGGCACCGATCGCGATGGTGTTCTCGGCCGGCTGGCTCGGTGTGGTCGGACCGCTCCTCGTGTGGCTCGCGTTCCGCGACCGGAGTGCCTACGTCCGGGCAGCCGCTGCCGCGTCGTTCAACTTCAACATCGTCCTCGCAATTGCCAACGCCATCGCCTACATTATGGCGTTCACCGTCATTCTGCTGCCCGTGGCGATCCTTCTCTGGATCGCGATCGTGCTGGGCCTCTTGGTGTTCCACATCTCCGCGGCAATCAGTTCCTCGCGCGGTGAGCTCTACAAGTACCCGTTCAACCTGCAAGTCCTCAACTGAGGCCGAGCCTCACACCGTTCAGCCGCTCCTGGGCGGTCACGAGCTGCGGGACGAAGTTCTGCCCGAGTCCCAGCTTCGAGGCCGCCGCGAGCGACTGGTGGGCCGCGCTTCCCACGGGCGCAACGAGTCCGAGGTCCCCGGCCAGCCGGGTGTAGTAGCGGACATCCTTGCGCGCGTTGTCGATCGCGAACTCCATGCCGGAGTAGTCGCCGCGCAGCGCCTTGCCCATCGTGTGCAGGACGTCGCTCTCCATCGCGCCGTGACTGAGGATCTCCTCGACCAGCTCCGGATCGAGACCGGACGCGGCGGCCACGGCGAACCCCTCGGCCGCAGCGGTGCAGAACGCCTGGATGACCGCGTTGTTGATGAGCTTCAGTGTGTGCGCCGTCCCGAGCTCGCCGGTTCGCAGAATGAACTGCGTGTAGGTCTCGACGATTGGCAGAATCTTCGCGACGTCGTCGTCGCCACCGCCGACCATCGAGTTGAGCGTGCCCTCCTCCGCCTGGGCGGGCCCGCGCGTGAGCGGTGCGTCCACGAATCCGACACCGCGCTCGGCGGTCAGGGCTCCAAGCTTCAGCGTCGACGACGGCTCCGCAGTCGTCGCGTCCGCGATCACGAGGCCGGGTTTCGGATCCGTCAGGAGCCCGTCCTCCCCGGCGACGACCTGCTCCACGTCCCGCGATGACGTCACGCATATCACGACGACGTCGCTGGTCCGCCCCAGCTCCGCGAAGCCTGTAGCGCGCTTGGCGCCGGCTTCGTCCAGATCGGCCACACGGGCCGACTCGCTGCGCACCGTGTAGGCGAGCTGGTAGCCCTTCGTCACGATGTTCTTCGCCATGCCGTGCCCCATCAGGCCGGTCGCGCCCACGAACCCGATCTGCATTCCGGTTCCTCTCCTCGCTCCTCCCGCAATTCTGACCCATCATCAGCTGTCACGCCCTCGGCAGCGTTCCTCGGCCCGCCGCTCGCGCGGCCACGCCGCCAGGGGCAAGAACGCCCCCTCACGTGATCGCGTGAGGGGGCGTTTGTCCTCCCGGAAGGTCAGCCGGGCGGGGAAGTCCCGAATGGGCAGTCCCGATCAGGCCGGGAATTCAGGCTGGGTACTTGACTCCGTAATTCTTCTCGTACTTCGCGCGTGCGGCGCCGGCGATGATCGCGACGATAGTGTCCGTGTCAAGGTGCGTGGTCTGCACCGTGAGGTCGTAACCTTCCTCGGATCGCGGGTCCCAGTCGAACAGCGAGATCGACATCTGGGCGCGCACATCGTCCTCGAAGCGCTGATCCTCGCGGGCCTGCCTCTCGTCCACGCCCCGTTCCTTCATGATCCGCTTGATGCGCTCCTCAAGAGGGCCATCGAGCTTCACATGGAGAGCGTTCGGATAGCTACCCAGGATGACCGTGGCGTTGCGGCCCATGAAGACGCCGCCTTCCCTCGCCTGCTCGCGCACGTCCCTGACCAGGGATTCACGAGTTTCGTCCAGGCTGCGCTCGACACCCTGGAAGATGTTGCGCCACGTGAACCTGCGACCGCGCGCGGGGATCGCCTGGACGATGTACCAGCCGTCCGCCCCACGATCGTGAGCGGCCCGGTCAGCCGCGTCCTTCAAATCCTGGCTGGTGAAGGCACCCTTGCGGAATGGAATGTTGAGTTCCTCCGCGAGCTTCAACGCCACCTCTTCGAGACGGGAACCGTACGTGGCCCACAGGGTCACGATTGGAACCGGTGCCTGGGCCTGACCCTGCGACATGAGTCCTCCATCTGCGAGCATCTTTACGTGTGAGGTACATCCTAGGGCCCCGAGCCTGATCTGGTACGGAGTTCCCGTTCGATTCCCCAGCGCAACTTCATCACGAAAACTACACTTTTGATCGAGTCACTCACTCCCCGTTTCAGGAGGAACCATGAGCAATAACCGTGGCGCGACCACCGCGCTGAAGCCAGTCGTCACCATGTGGGAGACCTACGGTTCAGGCATGCAGGCTATCGCCAAGAAGCTCTCCGACGAGCTCGGACTTCCCTTGGCTCAGCAGGCATTCAGCACCGAGGAACTCGACGAAGAACTCGAGCGGAGGGTGGAGAACCCGGTGCTCGATCGTGTGATGTCCATCCTCGCTCGCGCCAGCTCCAACACTCTCCAGGCCACGTCGACTGGCGCCTACGTGCAGGAACTCCGCGACAACATCGAGGCCGCCAAGCTGAACACCGCGACCGTGACGAAGCTCGCCGAAAAGGGTGGCATCATCATGGGCCGTTCGTCCACCAAGATCCTCGCCGGCCGGCCGAACACTCTCCACATCAAGTTCGACGGTGTCCTTGAGGACCGCATCGCCCGCGCCTCGCGGTTCTTCAACATCAGCCACGATGTAGCTGCCCGCCGCCAGCGCAATGAGGACGATGTCCGTACGCGTATGTCAGTCGAGATCTACGACTGGAACCCGATGAACAACATCGACTTCGACCTCGTGGTCAACACCTCCACGATGACCGAGGACCAGATCGTCAAGGTCGTCGAGGCCGCACTCAAGGCCAAGATCGGCTGATCGGTATACCTTCAGAAGACCTGCCCGGGAGTCCCGGAGCGGGTCTTCTGCCTTTTCGCGGGCGCACTCCGCGGTCCCGCTCCGGGCGCGCCACAAGGCCGCGAGCCTACTTCGAACCACAAAGGAGGACCTCATGACAGCAGAACGCACCCGCTCCTCAGCGGACATCATTGCCGGCATCATTCTCGTGGTCGGAGGCGTGGCCATGGCTGCGTACTCGGCGACGGCGACTCGCGTCTCCGTGGTCGTCCTCGCCTGGGTCGTGATCGCCATCGGCGCCGGAACCGGTTTTCGTTCCTACCTGAAGCGCCGGGAGAAGCGCTGGTGGATCCACCTGATCGGTGGCGTGCTGCTGGTGATCCTCGGCATATTCTTCCTCACCAACCCGGCGGCGACGCAGCTCACCCTCGCAGTGGTGGCAGGCCTGTATTTCATCCTCTCCGGCGTGCTCCGGCTGTTCGCTTCGTATCGGACGGACAAATACCGGACGGTACTCTCGGCCGGAGGCGTCCTCTCGGTGGTGCTGGGAGCCCTCCTGCTGAGCCGGATCGGGGACTCGTCCTGGGACTTCGCGCTGGGACTGCTGATAGGCATCGAACTTGTGATTGAGGGTGTCACCCTGGCGCTGGCAGGCAGCGATCCGGCGAATCGTGCGAGTGCCCGGGGTCTCGCGAGCCGGATCAAGAAGTCCCCCGAGGCCTAGAGACACGCTCCAGCCGAACGTCACCTCAGGGCGCATGTTCGTCACACCTTTCCCGAACCCGTGCCACCGTGGCGCACGAACGTCACATGAGGGCGCACGAACGTCACACCCCTCCCAAACCCGCGCCGCCGTGGCGCACGAACGTCACATGAGGGCGCACGTCCGTCACACCTCTCCCAAACCCGTGCCACCGTGGCGCACGAACGTCACATGAGAGCGCACGAACGTCACACCAGGGCGCACGTCCGTCACACCGTGGCGCACGAACGTCACACGGGATTCTTGAGGGCGCACGATCGTCACACCATGGCGCGTGTTCGTCACGGCATGGCGCGCGATCGTCACACGCAGAATGCTGAGGGCGCACGATCGTCACCATGGCGCAGTGACGTCACTGCGCCATCGTGACGGACGTGCGCCCTCATGTGACGAACGTGCGCCCCGGTTTCGCCGATGTGACGATCGTGCGCCCTAACGTGACGAACGTGCGCCCTCACGCCGCGAACCCGGCCGGACACCGCCGCTGGGGAAACTCGGACCCCATCCGAGACGATCTGGCGAGAACTGGGGAACTTCAGACCTGCTGGGGAACAACACACCCCGAAGCCGAGGTTTGAAGTTCCCCAAGAAGCAGCCTCGGGGTAGCAGACAAGGTGCCAAGTTCCCCAGCGACAACACGCAAGCGACAAGACGAAGTGCGAAGTTCCCCAGCGACAACACGCAAGCGACAAGACGAGGTGCGAAGTTCTCCAGCCACCCGGTACCGGACCCCGAAGGCAGTCCCAAGTTCCCCAGCCACCCGGTACCAGACCCCTGGGCGACACGGATCCCCGGGACAACACGCTCAATGGCACAACAAGCAGACAACGGAGCTCCCGGGGAAGCAGAAGCATCTTGGTCGTTGCATCTCTTTCCGGAAGCTCCGCTGCCCCCACCCCACGACACGCCGACAACAACCCCTGAACCCTCAAGCAAAACCCTAAGTTGACGGCATTGGGCCTGGCCGCTGGGTCCCGGAAGGTTCGCGTCCTCCGGCGGAGCGGCACGCTCCGCCGGAGGCTCGGCCACGAGAGCGTGGTCTCCCGCAGTTCATGGCACAGGCGGAATGGCACGGGCAGAATGGCACGGGCAGAATGGCACGGGCAGAATGGCACGGGCGGAATGGTGTGGGCGGTGCGCTGCGGCCCGACCACGGGATTTCGGCGCGCAGGTCGCCCGATCGCCGGAACCGGGCCGGGGAGACCCAGTCTCGGAACGCGGAGCGCTCTAGGCTTGGGGGACCCGAAACTGCTTCGGATCGGCTTCGGATCATAAGGAGTGCGCGATGAGCGGCCCCGGAACCCTGGTGATTCTGCGCCACGGCGAGTCCACCTTCAACGCCGCGAAGGTGTTCACCGGTCTCCTCGACGCCGATGTCACGGAGGCCGGCCTCGCGCAGGTCGAAGAGGCCGCGCGGCTGATGGTGGACGAGGGGATGGTTCCCGACGTCGTCGTGACCTCGCCAATGCTGCGGGCGGTCCGCACCACTGATCGGCTGCTCGCCGAACTCACTGGTCTCGGCGCGATACCCTCCCCCGCCGCTGTTCCGCGCCGAGTGACCTGGCGCCTGGTGGAGCGCGACTACGGCGTGCTCACAGGGGTTTCCAAAGCCGAATCCCGCGAGATTCTCGGAGAAGAGGCGTTCTTCACCTGGCGGCGCACCCTTCACGGCCGCCCTCGCGCGGCGCGTCCGAGGCAGGTGGCGTCGTGGACGGATCCGCCGCCAGTGGCCGACTCGGGCCCGCTCGTTGCGGGCAGCGGCGAGTCGCTCGCCGACGTCATCGAACGCGTCCGTCCCGTCTGGGAGCAGCGTCTCGTCCCGTTCTTCGAACGGTCAGAACTCCACGACGACGGCGCTGGGCCATCCGTCCAGCGGCGCGCCCCGCAGGGCGCGCGGTCGGACCGGGGATCCTGCGCCGCCCTGATCGCGCACGGCAACACGTTGCGTGCCCTCTCGGCCGTCATCGATCAGCTCGAACCGTCCGAAGTGGAGGAGCTCAACATTCCCGCAGGGCACCCGCTCGCGTACGAGGTTCGAGGCGGCGTCGCCCAACCCCGCGGCGGTCGCTACCTCGACGGAGCCGCCGCACAGTTGGCCGCCTCGATCGTGGCCGCAGAAGGCGGCACCTAACGCTTGGCCAGCCCGCGCCCACGGGGCGAGCCCGCCATTAGCATAGGTTTACCAGAACTCGCGTTGCACGGTCGCACCGCGAGATTCGCGGCGCAGCGAGCTGAGGAGGCAGGTATGTCCAAGACAACTGAACATTCCGAGAATCGTGATTACAGTGGCCGAGTAGTGGCGGGCACAGACGGCACGGCCACCGCCGAGGGGGCAATCGACTGGGCCGCGCGGTACGCTTCGCGGCACGGCAAGTCGCTCGTGGTCCTTGCTGCCTACCCCGGAGCGGACGCCCCTCCCTCGCGCGTGCAGCGCGAACTGGTCGAGGTCTCGGCCCAACGGGTGCGGGACGCAGACCCCGAACTCGAGGTCGAGGCCGTGATCGCGAAGGGCGATCCGTCAGATGCCCTCGCCGCGGCGAGTTCCACAGCGGACCTGGTGGTGGTGGGAGCCCGCGGCGAATCGGCTCCGCGCCGCGTCCGTGCCCTCGGCGGCGTTGCCGACGGCACGGTCACCCACGCGCACGGCCCCGTCCTGATCGTGCCTGAAGGCGCGCAGGTGGAGCACCCCGGGCCGGTTGTCGTTGGGGTCGACGGATCGCGCGAGTCGGCCGCAGCCGTCGCACTCGCCGCGGCCGAGGCAAGCCTCTCCGGTGCCGAACTGGTCGCGGTCCACGTCTGGACTTCCACCACCTGGCTGTCCGACGATGTCGTCCCCCACATCCCGGAGGAAGCGAGCGTGCGCAGGTTCGTGGAGCCGCTTCTCACCGACTACCCGGATCTCGCGGTCGAGTACGTGGTGAAGCCCGGCCACCCGGCCGGGGAACTCGTCGAACGTTCGAAGACCGCGCGGCTCGTGGTGATGGGATCTCGCGGCCGTGGCGGATTCGCGGGACTCCTGCTCGGCTCGGTCAGCCGCGGGGTGCTCCGCGACGCCCAGAGCCCGGTTCTCGTCACGCGCGGAGCCAGGGACTGACAACGGATTGATTGATGCGTAGCGGCGCGCGTCTCCTGGCGGGCACGCGCGCCGCATGGTCGCGCACGGCGGTCCGGCGTCAGCCGATTGGTTCGAGCGGATCCAGGCCGATCAGGCCGGTTTCATCCGAGGGCTCATCCAGCGAGGGAACACCGGCCGTGATGAGCGTGCCGTCGGCGCGGTACTCGCCGACCGCCCCGAAGTCGGGCTCCTCGAATCGGCGCGGGCCCTGGTGGTACAGCACCACGCGCACGGGCTTCTCGGCCGTGACCTCGACATCCTTCCCGCGGACAGTGAAGGCGATCGGGCCCTCGCCCTCGACGAGGGTCAGCTCGAGCAGTCGCTGGAGCACACGCACCTCGACCAGGTCGCCGGCGATACGGAGCCGGAATCGGAGTTCCGGCCAGTCCACGGGCAGGCGCGGGTCGAACGTGAACTTGCCGCCATGATCGCGGAACCCGCCAAAACCGTAGACGAGCGAGTTCCACACACCGCCGGCGGAGGCGATGTGGACGCCGTCGGAGGCGTTGCGGTGCAGGTCGGCGAGGTCCACGAAGAGACCCCGTAGGAAATACCGCACAGCGAGGTCGTCGTATCCGACTTCCGCGGCGATGATCGACTGCACCACGGCGGACAGCGTTGAGTCACCGGTGGTGATCGGGTCGTAGTAGTCGAAGTTGTTCCGCTTCTCCTCGAGCGTGAACTGGTCGCCCTGAAGGAAGAGCGCGAGTACGACGTCGGCCTGTTTGAGGACCTGGAAACGGTAGATGACGAGCGGATGGTAGTGCAGCAGCAGCGGGCGCTTGGCCGCGGGCGTGGCGGGGACGTCCCACAGTTCCCGCTCCAGGAAGTGCTCGTCCTGTGGATGGACTCGGAGCGTCTCGTCGTAGGGGATGAACATGCCCTCGGCACATGCCTCCCACTCGGCGACTTCCTCATCGCGGAGCTCGATCCTGAGGGCGAGGCGCTCGTACGCATCGGGATGCTCTGAGCGCATCCGGCGCATGAGTGCCGCAGCCGCCGATAGGTTCGAGCGCGCCATCACGTTGGTGAAGAGGTTGTTGTTGACCACGGTCGTGTACTCGTCAGGTCCCGTCACCGAGTGGATGTGGAAGGACTTCTCGTTGTTCACGCGCCAGAAACCAAGGTCCGCCCACATGCGGGCGGTCTCCGCGAGAACCTCGGCGCCGTCGCGGTGTATGAAGGCGGTATCGCCGGTTGCCGCCTCGTACTTGGAGAAGGCATACGCGACGTCCGCGTTTATGTGGTACTGGGCCGTGCCGGCGGCGTAGTAGGCGCTTGCCTCGTCACCGCTGATGGTGCGCCACGGGAACAGTGCGCCGCGAAGCGTGAGTTCGGCGGCCCGCTCCCGCGCTTTGTCGAGGATGTTGTACCGGAACCGGAGGGCGTTGCGGGCCAACCACGGGTTGCAGTAGACGAGGAACGGCACCACGTAGACATCGGTGTCCCAGAAGTAGTGTCCCTCGTATCCGGAGCCGGTGACGCCCTTCGCCGCCACACCCAACTGATCGGCGCGCGCCGCCGCCTGGGCGATCTGGAAGAGGCACCAGCGCACCGCCTGCTGGATGGAATCGTGACCCTGGATCATGACGTCGGAGCCGCGCCAGTAGTCCTGCAGCCATTCGCGCTGCCCCTCGTAGAAGTGCTCGAAACCGTTCTCACGGACCCGATCGAGGGTACGGCGGCACCGGTCGAAGAGCTCGCGGACGGGCACGTACCGCGAGGAGTGATAGGCAGCCGCCTTGGTCACCTTGATCCGCACGCCCTGCTTCGCATCGACCCGGTAGACCTTCTTGCCGATGTCCTCCTGGGCATCGATGAGTTCTTCGAATCTGTTTCGTGTCTCGATGCTGTGATCGGTGCCCACGCCGATCGTCATCGCGGAGTTGGCGCAGCGGTAGCCGAGAATCATTCGGCGCTGGGAGTTCCAGTGGCCCTGCGGCTCGAGCACGCGGCGGCCGAACTCCGCAGCCTTACGCGGGTCGAACTCGACGGTTGCCTGGTCAGTGACCTTGTAGTACTCGTCGCGACCGTCCGCGCGGTTCAGTACCTGAGAGGAAATGACCACGGGGGCGTCACCCTCGAGCATCGTGACCTCGAACGTCATGAGCGCGAGATGCCGGTCCGTGAACGAGACCATTCGCGTCGAGTCGATCTGGACGAGCTTGCCGGACGGGGTGCGCCACAGCAGGTGCCGGCGCAGGATCCCCTCACGGAAATCGATGGAGCGCTCGTACTCGTCGAGGTCGGCGATGGACAGGAGGAGGGGCTCGTCGTCCACGTAGAGCTTGATGACCTTGGCGTCGGGAACGTTCACGATGGTCTGGCCCGTCTTCGCGAAGCCGAACGCCTCCTCCGCGTGGTGTATGGGCCAGGTCTCGTGGAACCCGTTGATGAAGGTGCCGTGATGAACGGCATCCCGCCCCTCCTCGGGGTTCGCGCGCATCCCGAGGTAGCCGTTACCGACGGAGAACAGCGTCTCGGTGGTCCCGAGATCCTCCGTGCAGTGCTGGGTCTCGACGAACCGCCATTCATCGACTGGAAAGCGGTGCCGGTCCAACGGATCCTCGTCGGCCAGCCACTTCATGCAATCTCCCCCAAGTCCGCCACGACGATGTCCGCACCGGCCTCCTTCAGCGACTCGCCACCCGCGCCCCTGTCCACGCCGACGACGAGGCCGAATCCGCCGGCCTTGCCTGCGGCCACTCCGGACACGGCGTCCTCCACCACCACGGACTCGTCGGCCGTTGCGCCAACGAGTTCGGCCGCGCGGAGGAAGGTGTCCGGCTCAGGCTTGCCCGGCAGGCACTCGTCCACGGCCACCAGACCGTCCACGATCACCGGGAACTCCTCGAGAAGTCCCGCGGCGGTGAGCACGGTGCGCGCGTTCTTCGACGACGACACGATCGCCTTGGCGATTCCCAATTCGTCGAGCGTCTCCATCAGGCGCAGCGTGCCTGGGTACGGCGCGATGCCGTCGCGCTCGAGCACCTCGTTGAAGACCTCGTTCTTGCGGTTCCCCAGCCCGCAGACGGTCTCCGCATCCGGCGCGTCCGCGGGCTCACCCTCCGGGAGGACGATCGCGCGTGACGCCAGGAAGGAACGCACGCCGTCGTAGCGGGGTTTGCCGTCAACGTAGGCGAAGTAGTCGGCATCCGTGTAGGGCTCGGCGACTCCGTGCGCCGCGAGGAATTCGGAGAACATCTCCTCCCACGCACGCATGTGCAGCTCAGCCGTAGGGGTCACGACTCCATCGAGATCGAGCAGGGTAGCTTTGTAGGCGGTCCAATCCACATGTTCATCCTAGGCGGGGAGGCGGCGGGGCCGCCGCCACCCACCCACCTGTCAGGACGCCACCCACCGGCTCTCAGGAGATGTCTTTGGTGCCGTTGCGCCAAATCGCGATCCCCAACGGGATCACCATCCAGAGAGTGAGTGCGACGAGCGCCGGGCCGGGATCCTCCGGCCACTGGCCGTTCAGCATGAGCGAGAGCGGCTCCATGAAGTTCACGTATGGGGCCAGCCAGGCCACCGCTTCGATGCTGCCGAGGAGTTGGGGCAGCAGTTGCCCCACCACCAGCACCATCACTATCCCGAAGACGACGGACAGGGTCGCACCGCCGACAGCGGCCCCGAGAAGAAGATGCAGCACGAGCGAGAGGGCGATGGGTGCGAGAGTGCCCGGCAGTGTACCGAGATCACCGATGTCCGACCCGCCGATGATGCCGATCACAGTTCCGAGGATCATGCCCGCGGCTCCGAGCGCGAGCGCGAGAAGAGATCCCGCGATGAGCTTCGCCACGAAGACCGCCGTGCGGTTCGAGTCCTGGACATACGTGATCATGACGGTCTTCTGCCGCCACTCGTCAACGGCGAACAAGACCCCCATGATGGGCACGAGGAAGATGAGCGGCACGAGCGGCGCGCTTGCCGCGATCATCATCGAGCGCGCTTCCACCGGCGAGGTGAAGTAGATCAGGATTCCGAACAGCACCTGCAGCACCAGTGCGGCAAGGAAGAGGATCCGCGCACTTCGGAAGTCCACGAGTTTCCGGAACTCGCTGCCGATTCGGCCGAGGGGCGAGATCGGGCGGACGGTCACGGCGGTCATGGCAGTCACTGGGCACCTCCGGCGGTGAGAGAGAAGAAGACCTCTTCCAGGTTGTGGCGGACGGGTTCGAGGAGCGTGACCAGAACGCGGTTGTCCAATGCGATCTGCGCGATGCGCTCGGGCTCGGCGGTGACGATGAGCGTTGCGCCCGCACGCTCGTGCGGCAGTCCTGCCTCCTGGAGGAGGGTGCCGAGAAGGTCCAGGTGGGAAGAGGCGACCCTGACGCGCCCCTCGCCGGCGCCGAGAAGCTGCGCGGCATCCCCTTCGGCCACGATCCGCCCCCTGTTGATGACAACGATCCGATCAGCGATGGCCTGAACTTCGGAAAGGATGTGCGAGGAGAGCAGGACGGTGCCGCCCGCGGCGGCGAAATCGTCGAGGAGCCCACGCATCCATCGGATGCCCTCCGGATCGAGCCCGTTGGCCGGCTCGTCGAGGATGAGCGTGTGAGGTTCACCCATGAGGGCGACTCCGATGCCAAGCCGTTGGCGCATGCCGAGCGAGTACACTCCGGCGCGTTTGTGCTCCGAGCCTTCGAGACCGACACGTTCCAGCATGGCGTCCGCACGGCTTGCGGGCTGACGGTTGATCTGCGCGGCGAGCCGGAGCGTCTCCCTGCCGGTACGTCCGGGGTGGAGCGCCGAGGCGTTGATCATCACTCCCACGTGGCGCCCGGGTCCCGTCAGCTTGCGGAATGGAACGCCGTTGATGGTGGTCACCCCTGAGTCCGCGCGCTGCAGTGCGCAGAGGATCGTGAGGGTGGTCGATTTGCCGGCTCCGTTGGGCCCGAGGAAGCCGGTCACCCGGCCGGGTTGGGCACTGAAGCTGGCGTCATCGACTGCCGTGAAGCTTCCGTATCTCTTTGTCAGGTTCTCGACAGTGATCACGTGCTACCTCCCCGGCGCCCCATCAGGCATGGCGCCATTTCCTGGGCCGATTGCATTTCTCTTCCTGCGAGGCCCCTCGGGGGCATCGTCTTCCGGACAGACTCTGCAGGACAAGGAGTCAGCCGATGGAACCCGTCCAGTGGGTGGTCCCCGGCTCCAATGGACCGAGAAGATCACCGACAGTCGCCACCGTGAAACCACGCTCCTCGAGTCCGTCGATGATCGCCGGAACCGCATCGACCGTAACCGAATGGAGGTCATGCAGCAGGATGATCGAACCGCGCTGCGCTCCCTGCAGGGTCCGGTCAACGAGCTGCTCCGCTGACTGCGGCTGCCAGTCGTTCGGAGTGTGGTCCCAACCGATGATGGCGAGGCCGATCTCGCCCGCCAATGCGTCGGTCGTGGCGTTGTGCTCGCCGTATGGCGGCCTGTAGAGGTACGGAGCGTGCCCGATGGCCTCGGCGATCCGATCGTTCGTACGGGCGAGCTGGTCGCGGGCCCCCTGCGCCGAGAGGTTCCTCATGTGGGGATGGTCCCAGGTGTGGTTCCCGATCTCCATGCCCAGCTGGTCGGCTCGGACGAACTCGGGAGCGTACTTCGTGCCGAGCCGGTTGCCGAGCACGAAGAACGTGGCCTGGACGTTCTTATCGACCAGCGTGTTGAGCAGCCTGCCCGTATCCGGCGCAGGCCCGTCATCGAACGTGAGCGCGACGCACTCCAGGACGGAGCAGTCGACGACGCCGGTGTCCTCGCGCCACCGCAGGGTGCCGCCGTCGAAGCGCTGCCAGCAGCTCGTGCCGGACGCACCGGTGGAGCACTCGTGCTCCGCCGCCGGATAGCCATACGGACCGGTCTCGGCTCCGGTCGCCGCCCAGCGCTCGGCGATCTCGGGGAGCAGCCGCACCACCAGCCCGGACGGCGCCGCGTACAGCGTTCCACCGGAGTATTCCTGGAGGCAGCCGCCACCTGCCAGTTCGCACGTTGCTCCGCCGGCCGGGACACCCAGCGGCCCTGAAAGCCCGCCGCTGGCGAGCCAATATGCTTCGAAGGCCTCGCCGCCAGAAGGAAGCGACTTCGCGGACAGCGCACTCGCTGCCTCTGCCGCTGCCGCTGCCGCTGCCTCCGGAGCCTCCAGTTCGGATGCGCCCGCGCAGACATCCGGAGCGGAGTCACCTGCGGAGTCTCCGCCCTCGGATTCCGCTGACGTCTCAGAGCCCGCAGCGCCGCAGACGGCTCCGGCAGATCCATTCTGGGAATCCGATGCAGCGGGTGTACAGCCCGTCAGCAGTCCGAGACCCAGGCAAGCCGCCGCAGCAGCCTTGAGCCACTTGCCGCCACGTATCCCGGACCGCCGCATCTCGGAGCCTCGCATCCTTGTCCTCTCGAACCGCTCCCGTCCCCTGGAACGGCCGGTCGATCCCCCGCCGAAAGCGTAATACCCCGTACCGTGGACTCATGACATCACCACTCGCTCCTCGCGCCCTCGGCCTCTCCGACCTCGTGATTTCCGGGGTGGGCATGGGGTGCAACAACTTCGGCCGTCCGAAATCGCCCACCGAGGGCCAAGAGGGCTCGACGAGAGTCATCCATGCCGCGATCGACGCGGGCATCACCTTCTTCGACACCGCTGAGCTCTACGGAGTGGAGAAGGGCCTGTCCGAGACGTTCATGGGTGCGGCGCTCGAGGGCCGCCGTGACGAAGTGGTGATCGCCACGAAGTTCGGTCACACCAGCGGAGGCCCGGAAGGCACCGAGGACCTCGGGCCACGCGGGGGCGAACGGTACATCCGCCACGCCGTCGAGGGGTCGCTGCGCAGGCTCCGCACGGATTACGTGGACCTCTACCAACTCCACACCCCCGATCCCCAGACCCCGATCGAGGAGACGCTCGCCGTGCTGAACGAGCTCGTCGGCGAAGGAAAGATCCGCGCGATCGGCCACTCGAACCTGAGCGCCGCGCAACTCATCGAGGCCGACGACGCCGCGGCCCGCCTCGGCACCGTCCGCTTCGTCTCGGCCCAGAACGAGTACTCCCTGCTCAGGCGCGAGGTGGAGGACGAGGTCCTTCCGGCCGCGGTGGAACGGAACATCGGATTCCTGCCATTCTTCCCGCTGTACAACGGTCTGCTGACCGGTAAGTACGCCGGCGAGGCCGGAAAGGGGCGGATCACCCGCCAGAAGCCGCATCTGCTGGAAGACGTGAACTGGGACCAACTGGACGAGTACCAGGCCATCTGCGACGCTCTCGGGAGACCGATGGTCCAGGTCTCGATCGCCTGGCTCCTCGCGCAGCCGGCCGTGGCATCGGTGATCGCGGGCGCGACCACGCCCGAGCAGGTGGCTGAGAACGCCGGTGCCGCCGCCGTGAACTTCCCCGACGACTCCTTGCAGGCGATCTCGAACCTGTTCCGCTGACTCTCAGCCCAGTTCGGCGCGGGTGGGCGGGTTCGCGCCGGCCCGGGAGACGGTGATACCCGCGCTGGTGAGCGCGCGCTGCACGGCCGGGCGCACGTCGTCGAGGGACGCGGCGGCGAGCCGATCACGTGCCTCCACCCCGCCCAGCAGACCGGCATCGAGCAGGCCCGAGAGCAGGCCCGCCATGAAGGAGTCCCCGGCGCCGACCGTGTCAGCAACTGTCACCTCCGCCGAGGGCAACGTCTCGGTCTCGCCGCCGCAACTCACGAACGCACCCTCGCTCCCCAGCGTCACCACGATGAGCGGCGGCCCCATTGCGTGCCACTCCTCGACGACGTCACGGAATCCGGGAACGCCGTACAGCCACTCGATGTCCTCATCCGAGACCTTCACGAGATCGCTCTTCGCGACCAGTCTCTCGACGACGGCGCGCGCGTCCGTGGGGCTTCCCATGATGGCGGGGCGGGCGTTGGGGTCGTAGGAGACTGTTGCACGTCCGCGCGCGCCGGCCGCCAGCGCGAGGACGTCGGAGCCGCCGGGCTGCAGAGTCGCGGCGATGGAACCGGTGTGGAGATGGCCGCCTTCCTGAGCACCGATTCCGTCCTCGACCTGCCACGCGAGGTCGAATTCGTAGGTGGCCTTGCCGTGTTCGTCGAGGTGGGCGGTTGCGGTCGGGGTGCGCTCCGCCGTCGTCGAGCCGGGGGTGACGATGACGCCGTCGAGTTGGAGTTCGGCGGCGATGCGGCGCCCGCGATCGTCGTCGCCGATGTGGGTGGCCAGCGTGACGGGATGACCGAGCCGGGCGAGGCCCTTTGCGACATTCGCAGGACTGCCGCCGACGTGCTCTACGGGCCCGCTGCCGCTTCGCTCCGTGGGCGCGCCTCCGCCAACTTGCCCCCCGGCCGGCCCGCTGCCGCTTCGCTCCGTGGGCGCGCCTCCGCCAACTCGCCCCCCGGCCGGCCCGCTGCCGCCATCGTGGATAACGATGTCGATGAGGGCCTCCCCCACGACAAGGATCGGTGTGGCGGTGCCCGGAGCGGAGGGGTCGACGATCATGCGTACACAGTAGTCGCGCGTTCGCGCCGACCGGGCGGGGACGGCAGGTGCCGAGATAGGGTTGCGGGCCTCCGGTCCCCCTCCGGGGGTCCGGCAGCGGGCCGCCACGTGGGGGGCGCACGATCGTCACATCGCGGCGCACGTTCGTCACAGCATGGCGTGCGATCGTCACACGGATATTGTGATGGCGCACGAACGTCACATGAGGGCGCGCGACCGTCACATGAGGGCGCACGATCGTCACAGCGGGGCGCACGATCGTCACAGCGGCGGAACCATGGCGCACGATCGTCACAAGATGGCTGGCGTTCGTCACGATGGCGCAGTGACGTCACTGCGCCATCGTGACGAACGTGCGCCCTGACGCTGCGAGCGGCAGCGGGACCCGTCGCGGTACAGAGGCCCGTCGCGGTACAGAGGCCCGTCGCGGAGCAGTGGCAGGAGCGGCGAGCGTCGCCGTCGTCGACGCCGATGGAACGCGAGAGAAGCGACACCGATCGAACGCGAAAGAGACAACTCCGACGGGACCCGAGAAGGGCGACACCGATCGAACGCGAAAGAGACAACTCCGACGGGACCCGAGAAGGGCGGCGCCCCCGGGCCGCCCGCTGACGTAGCGAGTGGACCGGGGGCGCCGGAGGGGTTATGGAACGCTACTTGTCTGCGCGGTTCGCGAGGTAGTAACGGATCAGCGACTGGGTGGACGGGTCCTGCTTGGCGATCGCCGCGTCATCGCCCTCGACGGCGGCGGTGAGGTTCTTCGCCATGGCCTTGCCGAGCTCCACGCCCCACTGGTCATAGGAGTCGATGCCCCACACTGCGCCCTGGACGAACGTGATGTGCTCGTACAGCGCGATGAGCTGGCCGAGGACGCTCGGGGTCAGGGCGGCAGCCATGATCGATGTGGTCGGGCGGTTGCCGGGGAAGGTGCGTGCGCTGACCAGGTCCTCGGCCGTGCCCTCGGCACGGACCTCGTCGGCGGTCTTGCCGAAGGCGAGGGCCGCTGTCTGGGCGAAGAAGTTGCCGAGGAAGAGTTCGTGAACGTCGGCGTCGCCGTCCTTGAGCGGGCGTGCCGGCGTAGCGAACGCAATGAAGTCCGAAGGCACGAGGCGAGTGCCCTGGTGGATGAGCTGGTAGAACGCGTGCTGGCCGTTAGTGCCGGGCTCGCCCCAGAAGATCTCGCCGGTCTCCGTGGTGACGGGCTTGCCGTCCCAGCGGACGCCCTTGCCGTTCGACTCCATCGTGAGCTGCTGCAGGTACGCCGGGAACCGGTGCAGGTACTGGCAGTACGGCAGAACCGCGTGCGACTCGGCGCCGAGGAAGTTGACGTACCAAACGTTCAGGAGGCCCATGATGAGCGGCACGTTGAAGCGCGGCTCCTCCTCGCGGAAGTG
This sequence comes from Actinomycetaceae bacterium, assembly GCA_035647855.1. Taxonomy (GTDB): domain Bacteria; phylum Actinomycetota; class Actinomycetes; order Actinomycetales; family Actinomycetaceae; genus JAAZBW01. The sequence continues at coordinate 16,861 of DASRMP010000043.1, forward strand.
GACGTCCACTGCGTGGAAGCCGGAGAGGAACTCCTCGAACGCCTCAGGCCCGATGGCGACGGCGAGCGAAGTGCCGACCGCTGAGGGAACCGAGTAGCGGCCGCCGACCCAGTCCCAGAATCCGAATGCGTTCTCGGGGTCGATGCCGAACTCGGCGACCCGGTCGAGCGCCGTGGAGACTGCCACGAAGTGCTTGGCGATCGCCTCGGCCTTGGCCTCGGCGGAGCCGTCGATCGCGCCCTTGGCCTCGAGCTCATCGAGGAGCCAGGTGCGGACCAGGCGGGCGTTGGTGAGGGTCTCCAACGTGGTGAAGGTCTTGGAGGCGACGATGACGAGGGTGGTCTCGGGGTCCAGGCCAACGGTCTTCTCGTAGGAGTCGGACGGATCGATGTTCGAGATGAACCGGCACTCGAGGCCGTCCTTGACGTACGGCTTGAGCGCCTCGTACGCCATGACCGGGCCGAGGTCCGAGCCGCCGATGCCCACGTTCACCACCGTGCTGATCGGCTTGCCCGTGACGCCCTTCCACTCTCCGGAGCGGACCTTGTCCGCGAAGGCGTAGACGCGCTCGAGGGTGTCGCGCACGTCCGCGGTGACGTCCTGTCCGTCGACGACGAGGTCCGTGCCGGCCGGGTTGCGCAGAGCGGTGTGGAGAACTGCACGGTCCTCGGTGTTGTTGATGTGCTCACCGGTGAACATGGCCTCGCGGCGGGCCGGAAGTCCAACCTCGTCGGAGAGCTGGAGGAGTGCTGCCAGCACGTCATCGGTGATCAGGTTCTTGGAGAGGTCGACGTGGAGATCGGCCATGGCCCGGCCGAATCGTTCGTCACGGCCGCGGTCCTCTTCGAACCAGCGCCGCAGGTCCGGGTTGAGGTTTTCCGCGAGTTCGGTAAGGCGAGCCCATGCTGCTGTGGTGGTCGGGTCGATCGGTGCCGTCATTGGATTGGTCCTCCTGAGGTCTGAAACTGCCCGGCAACCGAGAATTCGGACGCGCGGGCCACGGCTCTCAGATTAGTCAGGAAGAAATGGGTGCGGACTGGGTTCGGCCGGGTTGCGGTCTTCTCGCGGCGATATGGTTCTGAATCGGCAAACGAGACCCGCCGTGAGCCGGTCTGCGTGCAAGCGATGCGCCGTGCGCCCTAGGTTGGACGCAATGCGCGAATTGACATCCCTTCGGATCCCGCTCGGCGTCGGCGCCGGTCTCGTGGCGGGCGTCGTCGGCCTGCTTCCGTGGATCATCGACGGTGCGCGTCTGCCTCTGCAGAACCTCTGGGGTGAGGAGACCCTGCCCGGGGACATGCCGTTCGCACTGCTCCCGCTCAGCCAGTACTACGCGACGGAGATAGTCGCCCTCCTCGCCATGGGCGGCGTGCTCGCGGGGCTGGCGGCCCGCATGATCTCGAAGGCGGATCCGCCCGTGTGGCCCGCGAGCGCGGGCCTGATCCTCGTCCAGACCGCTGCGATCCTGCAGAGCTTCCTGACCCTGGGATCGGGTCTGAGCAGCGACTCCGGGATGGTGGATCCGCGCGCGCGTCTCTACTTCGTCGGCATGCTGGCAGGCACGTTGCTGGCGTCGCTCCTCGCGCACTTCGTGCTCTGGCTGGTCGCGTGGCCCGGCCGCGAACTCCCGGCGCTCGGATACGGTCTCGCGGCGGTTCCGATCGGTCACTGGATCAGTTACCTGTTGACGGCCCCATTCGGCCCGGGAGGCGCTCCGGGGTTCGTCATGCATCTTCCTCGCTGGGTGCCGGTGCTCGTTGTAGCCGTCGCTCTCGGTTGGCTGGGCGTTCGGGCGGTTGGCGCCGTCATAGTCTGGGCGATCGACTTCGTGCTGCTCCTCGTCATGCCCCCGTTGTTCACGGCTGTCCAGGCCGCCCTCGGCATGCGGGTCCTCAGGGGCAACCTCCGGGAGACGACGGCGTACGCGTTCGAGATGTTCGCCGCGGTCCTGCCGGACTCGGTCCTGCCTGCCGTGGCTGCGATCGTCGCGGCGCTCCTCATCACGCTGGCGGCCGGGCTGGTCGCGAGGAATCGCACCAGGCCCGGCCACCCGGAACGCCGAACGGCGCCTACACCTCCTTGAGCGCGGCCACCACCTTCGTGAGCGAGTCCTTCGCGTCACCGAACAGCAGCTGCGTCTTCTGGTTGAACAGCAACTCGTTCTCGATTCCCGCGAAGCCGGGGCGCATCGAACGCTTCAGGAAGAACACTTGGCCGGCGTAGTCCGCATTGATGATCGGCATGCCGTACAGCGAGCTCTGCGGATCGTCGCGCGCCGCCGGGTTCACCACGTCGTTCGCGCCCACCACCAGCACGATGTCGGTGTTCGGCATCTGGCGGTTCACGTCCTCGGCCTCGATCAGCAGGTCGTAGGGAACGTTCGCTTCCGCGAGCAGTACGTTCACGTGACCGGGCATCCGGCCCGCTACGGGGTGGATGCCGTAGTAGGCGTTGACACCGCGTTCGCGCAGCGCGGTCACCAACTCCTGCACCACGCCCTGCGCCTGGGCCACGGCGAGTCCGTAACCCGGGACCACCACCACGTTCTGCGCGTATGCGAGCGCCGTCGCGATGTCATCCGGAGTGGCCCGGCGAACTGGACGGTCGGATTCCTCGGTGGACCCCGCCGTCGAGCCGCCTTTGAGCGCGCCGAGCAGGATGCTGAGGACCGAGCGGCCCATGCCGTCGGCCATCGCCTTGGTGAGCAGGGTGCCTGCCGCGCCGACCAGCGTTCCTGCAACCAGCAGCAGCGTGTTGGGCATGGCGAAACCGGAGGCCGCGACGGCGAGGCCGGTGAACGCGTTCAGCAGCGAGATGACGATCGGCACGTCCGCGCCGCCGACGGGCAGAACCATCAGCACGCCGGAGAGGAGCCCGAGGGCGAGCAGGGCGACCGTCGCGATCATGTCACCGGTAACGGCAACCACGATCGCGGCCGCCGCCGACGCCGCCATCGTCAGCACCATCCAGACCGGTGCCAGCGGAATCACCACCGGCTTCGAGGTCATCAGCCCCTGCAGCTTCAGGAAGGTCACGATGGATCCGGAGAGCGAGAGCGATCCGATCAGGACCGCGAACGCCGACGCTGCGGTGGTGTACCACTGCACTGCTCCGAGGTCGAGGAGCGGCTGGAGTTCGGCGAGTTCGATGACTCCGACGATGGCAGCGGCGCCGCCGCCCACCCCGTTCAGGAGCGCGACCAGCTGCGGCATGTCCGTCATGGCGACCTTGCGCGCAACCGGGACCGCGATCACGGCGCCGATCGCGACCGCGATCAGCGTGAGCAGCAGGGTCGAGCCCTCGAAGTCGGTGGAGAGGTACACGGTCACGACGGCGAGCGCCGCCCCGGCCGCGCCGATCAGGTTGCCGCGGCGTGCGGTGCGCGGATGGCTCAGGCCCTTGAGCGCGAGGATGAAGCAGACTGCCGCAATCAGGTAGAACGACGCGGACAGCCAGGTAGGCAACAGGTTCACTTCTTCGCGCCCTTCTTGTCACCGAACATCTCGAGCATCCGGTCCGTCACCACGAAACCACCGATCAGGTTCATCGCCGCGAGCACGACGGCGACCAGGCCCAGGACCACCAGCCACGCGGTGGTGGCGTGGGCGGTCACGATGATGGCGCCCACCAGGATGATTCCGTGGATGGCGTTCGCGCCGGACATCAGCGGCGTGTGAAGCGTGCTCGTCACCTTCGAGATGACCTCCACGCCCACGAACGCCGCGAGCACGAAGAGCGTCAGGTTGGTCATGAAGTCCATCAGTTGCCCACCTCCTCGGCCGGTTCCTCGATCTCGACCGCTTGAGCCTCTTCGGCCGCGTCATTCTCTTCGGCCTCTGCGGACTCCGCCGCCTGCACGGCCTGCTCGGCCTGCTCTGCCTCCGGGGCCAGTCGGTTCACGCCGCCGTGAGTGATCGTCATGCCGTCGACGATGTCGTCGCCGAAGTCGATGTTGAGCTCTCCGTCCCTGACGATGAGCTTCAGCACGTTGTCCACGTTCTTCGAGAAGAGCCGCGAGGCGTCGGTGGGCAGATCGCCCGGCGCGTTCGCGATCCCGACGATCGTGATCTCGCCTCCGCCGCGCGCGGACGGGATCTTCACGTCCTCGCCCACCACGGACCCCTCGACGTTGCCGCCGTTCGGGGCCGCCAAATCGACGACGACGGCGCCCGGCCGCATCGCGGCAACCATCTCCGCGGTCGCGAGCCGTGGGGCCCTTCGGCCAGGGACCGCCGCGGTGGTGATGAGGACATCCGCATCCGCGATGAACGGCTTGAGGGCCTCCCGCTGGCGGAAGGCCGCCTCGTCGCCGAGGGCGCGCGCGTAGCCGCCAGTTCCGGTGCCCTCGGAGGAATCCACGGGAACCTCGATGAAGGTCGCCCCGACTGACTGGGCCTCCTCCGCCGAGTCCGGGCGGATGTCGTTGGCGAACACGATCGCGCCGAGGCGCTTCGCCGTCGCTATGGCCTGGAGGCCTGCCACCCCGATGCCGAGGACCACCACCTTTGCGGGCGGGACCGTGCCTGCTGCGGTCATCGCCATCGGGAAGAACCGCGGCGAACGGATGGCGGCCTCGAGCACGCAGCGGTAGCCCGATGCGAGCGCCTGCGAGGAGAGCACGTCCATGGCCTGGGCGCGGGAGGTGCGGGGCAGCGTCTCGAACGACATCGCGGTGACGCCGGCCTGCGCAAGAGCAGCGACACGGTTCGGCTCATATGGGCCCGCGAGACCGATCGTGACGGCCCCCCGCCTCAGCCTCGCGATGGCGCCCGGCGGCAGCGAGGTGATGTGGGCGAGGACGTCCACCTGCGTCAGGTCGATCGCGCTGACGACCTCGGCGCCCGCCTCTGAGTACTCGGAGTTGGGATGTGCGGCAGCCAGCCCCGCGTCCTCTTCCACGAGGACGCGGTGACCGGCCCGCACCATTGACTTGACTGTCTCGGGAACGACGGCCACCCGGGTCTCGGGCTCCGGCTCCTTTGGCACGGAAATGGTGATCACTGTTTTACCTTAGTGCCGCGCCGTTGTACCCTTCGGGACCTTTGACTGGCGCGGGAGACGGCACCCCCGTGGCGTCACGCGCGGAGTTCGCGCACGTGCTCCTGGATGCCGTCGAGACCCGCCTCCAGTTCCTCGAGCGTCCGGTCGAAATCGGACGCCACGCCATACCACGGGTCGTCGACGTCGAGATCCGACTCACTGACCCCGTCACCGAGTTCCGGCATGCTCGGGTCGAACTCGCGCCACATGCGCACCTTGTCCGGATCGACGCCCGCGTCCTGGGCCCAGCGCCGCAGCGTCCGGTAGTGACGGCTGGTCATGGCAAGGATGAGGTCGGAGTTCTCGAAGTCGTCGCGCCGCACTCTCCGGGCCGTATGCCGGATGGTGCCGTGGCCGCCCTTCCGCAGCGCCGCGTTGGCGCGCCGGTCCACGGGGTTGCCCTGCTCCTCGCTGCTGACGCCGGCCGAATCGACGACGACGCCGGCGTCACCATCGAATACCTCGCGCAGGAGTTGCTCACCCATCGGAGACCGGCAGATGTTGCCGGTGCAGACGACAAGGACGTTCACGGTTTCCTTCATACGACCATTGTGCCTGCTCTGGCTAGAAGTCCCAGTCCTCGTCCTCGGTCTCCTCGGCCTTGCCTATGACGTAGGAGGAGCCGGAGCCGGAGAAGAAGTCGTGGTTCTCGTCCGCGTTCGGTGACAGCGACGCCAGGATCGCGGGGTTCACCGCGGTCTGGTCCGATGGGAAGAGTGCCTCGTAGCCGAGGTTCATGAGCGCCTTGTTCGCGTTGTACCGGAGAAACATCTTCACGTCCTCGGTGAGGCCGAGATCGTCGTAGAGGTCCTCGGTGTACTGCTCCTCATTGTCGTAGAGCTCGTCCAGGAGCTCGAACGTCCAGTTCTTGAGCTCCGCCCGGCGTTCCGCGGACTGCTTGTTCACGGACTGCTGGTACTTGTAGCCGATGTAGTAGCCGTGCACCGCCTCGTCACGGATGATCAGGCGGATCAGGTCCGCCGTGTTCGTGAGCTTCGCGCGGCTCGACCAGTACATCGGCGCGTAGAAGCCCGAGTAGAAGAGGAACGACTCGAGCATCGTTGAAGCGACCTTGCGCTTGTCCGGATCATCGCCGAGGTAGTACGACTCGATGATCTTCGCCTTGTTCTGCAGGTTCTCGTTCGCTTCCGACCACGCGAACGCCTCGTCGATCTCACGCGTGGAGATCAGGGTGGAAAAGATCGACGAGTACGACTTCGCGTGCACCGACTCCATGAACGCGATGTTCGTGTATACAGCCTGCTCGTGCGGCGTGACGGCGTCCGGGATCAGCGCGACCGCGCCGATCGTGCCCTGGAGGGTGTCCAGCAGCGTCAAGCCGGTGAACACACGGGTGGTCATGAGCTTCTCCGCCTCATTCAGCGTGGCCCATGACGGAATGTCATTGGAGAGCGGAACCTTCTCCGGCAGCCAGAAGTTCCCGGTGAGGCGGTCCCAGACCTCCTCATCCTTCTCATCGATGATGCGGTTCCAGTTGATCGCCTGGACCGGCTCCTGCACAAGCTTGACCGTGCCGCTCAACTCATCTCCTCGGCTGTGGGGCGAGCACCCGCGTTGGCGGGCGCCTCGGCAGTGGACCCTCATCCTGACATTCGCCGACGGCAATTGCGACCTTGGTCCTAGTGTGTCTCACCGGGTACGCGCACAGCGGATGGCGTCGCAGTCGTCAACGTGGTGGCGTGGACGCTGATCCTCGCGGGCGCGGCGGCCTTCCTCACCCGCCTCGGCCGCAGCTGAGCGACGCCGTCGTCAGTAGATCACTTTCTCCAGTCCGCCCGGAGTCCCGAGCAGAAGCACGTTCGCCTTCTGGTAGGCGAAGATGCCGACGGTGACCACTCCCGGGATGTCGTTCACGGCGGACTCGAACTCCAGTGGCTCGGTGATCTTCAGACCCTGCACATCGAGGATGTGCTGCCCGTTGTCGGTGACATAGGGCTCGCCCCTGTCGCTGAGACGCAGCTTGGCCCGGCCGGCAGTACCGAGGATGCCCTCGGCGAAACGACGCTTGATCGCGGCGGCGGCCATCGGGATGACCTCGACCGGGAGCGGGTACGCGCCGAGGAAGTGGACGCGCTTCGAGGCGTCCGCGATGCAGATGAAACGGTCCGCGAGCGCCGCGACGATCTTCTCGCGCGTGAGCGCGCCGCCGCCGCCCTTGACCATGTAACCGAGGGGATCGATTTCGTCAGCGCCGTCGACGTAGATGTCGAGCCGATCAACCTCGTTCGCGTCGAAAACCTTAATGCCGAGCGCTTTCAGCGCCGTGGTCGACCGGTGCGAACTCGATACCGCTCCCGCGATGGGTTCCGGCATCTCACCGAGCGCCTGGATGAAGGGATCCACGGTCGATCCGGTGCCCACCCCCACGATCGTGCCCGGTGTCACGTACTCGATCGCTGCCCTTCCGGCCGTTATCTTCTGTTCGTTCTGTGACTGTGCCATGCCCTCTCCCGCGCTTCCCGATGCGGACTCCAACTGTCACAAGCTTGGCCGCTCGGCGCGCAGGGCGGAGCGGATTCGGCGCCGTCGATCCACGAACGCGCGGAGCGGTGATTGGACGAGAGCAACGTCCGTTCCCCACAGGTTGGCGTTGGACTGCGGGCGAGCGGCGGCCGTGGCGCACGATCGTCACGCTCTTTCCGAGCCCGTGCCGCCTGGGCGCACGATCGTCACACCCCTCTTGAGCCCGTGCCGCCTGGGCGCACGATCGTCACACCAGGGCGCACGATCGTCACACCCCTCCCAAACCCGTGCCGCCTGGGCGCACGATCGTCACATCGGGGCGCATGTTCGTCACCTCATGGCGCACGATCGTCACACGCAGAATGCTGAGGGCGCACGATCGTCACGATGGCGCAGTGACGTCACTGCGCCATCGTGACGGACGCCAGCCATCGTGTGACGAACGTACGCCCCGATTTCGCCGATGTGACGATCGTGCGCCCTCACGTGACGAACGTGCGCCCTCACGCTATGAACCCGGCCGGACACCGCCACAGGGGGAAACTCGGACCCCATCCGGGACGATCTGACATGAGCTGGGGAACTTCAGACCCCGTCTGGGCGGCGCGCTGGGGAACCTGAGACCTGCTGGGGAACAACGCACCCCGTAGTCGAGGTCCGAAGTTCCCCAAGAAGCGACCTCGGGGTAGCAGACGAGGTGCCAAGTTCCCCAGCGACAACACGCAAGCGACAAGACGAAGTGCCAAGTTCCCCAGCCACCCGGTACCGGACCCCGACGGCAGTCCCAAGCTCCCCAGCGACAACACGCAAGCGACAAGACGAAATGCCAAGTTCCCCAGCTCCGCCGGACAACCGGCAAGACGAGGTGCCAAGATCCCCAGCCACCCGGTACCAGACCCCGACGGCAGTCCCAAGCTCCCCAGCCACCCGGTACCAGACCCCGACGGCAGTCCCAAGTTCCCCAGCCACCCGGTTTGTCGACCCGAAGGAGGCACCAGAGCCTGTTGCGCTTTTTCGGATGAGCTATTTCCGTCAGTGTTCCGCACAACCGCCGGAGTCTCGGCAGCGCGTCCGAGTTTGGTGCGGTCCAGGGGGGCGTCTCGGCCTTCTCCACCAAGCGCGCCAGCAGCTGTCAGAGTCTGGCCTCTACCGTAGGAGTTTCTCCCCTGTGGACCGGCGCCCACACCGTCGCGGGGCGGATTTGGTCTTTCTTGGCCTGTTCGCGGCCTTTCCGGACCGGCAGATTCGTCAACTGTAGGCGTTTGGTCTCTAGTGTAGGCGTTATTCACGTGTCAAACGCCTACACTAGAGGCCAAACGCCTACAGTCGTCGCTCCGCCACCGGTCAGGAGGCTCTGTTACCGGTTGAACAGGACGAGAATCACCCCCGGACCGCACGAAACCAGCGTACGCTGCCGAAACTCCTACAGAAGTCTCCGCTCTCCCCCATCAGGGGCCCGTTCTGTGCTGAGAATGCTGCATTCACTGGACTAGCAACGAAACAGCCATGGAAACGGCCTCCCGCGAAAGCGCAACAGGCTTTCTGCTGACCGCAGCCTCTCTTCTGACCGCAACCCTCGCCATCGGCGCTCGCGAATGACGCCCAGGATCATCACGAGGTCTGCCTGCGACCTAGGCTGGTGGTGATGGCAACGAGTCGAGTCGGCGGGACGGGCGGAACCGGTGGGACCGGCGGGACGGGTTGCAACGGCGGGACGGGCAGACCCGGCCGGACCGGTGGGACCGGCGGGACCTCCTCAGGTGCGGGGGCCCACGGGAGCGAGCCGACGCCGTCGGGCCGCAGGCCGTGGTGGAGGGTGAACGAGGAGTACGAACGGGGACTGCGGCAGTTCGGGCGCGGCGACATGTGGCTCGCGCTCGGGGTGGTGGTTCTGAGCTTCGTGGTGCTCCACCTCAAGGGAGTGTTCGACGCCGGCCGCGACTACCCCGGAGAGGCCGTGCAACTGCGGATGGGGTTCGCGGAGGTGACGATCTGGCTCGCGCTTCTCGGAGTCATCGTGGCGTTGCGCCGTCAGGATGCGCGGTGGATCGGGTTCTCGCGGGCACAGCTCGGGCGCTCCCTGCGAGTGGGATTGATCGGCGCAGTGGTGGTCATCGCTGGAACCGCTGCGCTCGGGCTGCTGGTCAATGGGTCTTTGCGGCAGCCGCAGCCGCTCTGGTTCACCTGGGGTGTGCCGTACTACCTGGTGGTGATCGGATTCCAGGAGGAGCTCGTCTGGCGCGGCTTCGTCACGCCGCGGCTGGAGGCCCAGTTCTCGCGTCGGTGGATCGGCGTGGTGCTGGCCGGCGCGCTGTTCGGCCTCATGCACATCCCCTACCAATACGTGACTTCCGGTCTGGCGTTCGGGGAGTTCATGGCCGCAGCCTGGATCCAGGTCCTGATCGCGATGGGGTGGCACTTCGTGCTCTGGTGGCTCTACACGCGCTTCAACTCGCTGGCGGCACCGACTCTGTTCCACTTCGCCATGAACTGGTCGAGCCTCATGCTGTAGGGCGCCGCGGGTGTACTCCCAGCCATCCGGAAGCCGGTGGTGGGGAGTGTTGGTCGTCGTCGCCGACGACGACTTCGACCCCTGGGAAGCCCCCCCCCCGATCGAGGGATTCCGGCTCAGCGAGGTGACGTGAGATGAGCCTGCATGGCGCCCCACGAGATGCCCGCGTAGACGACGTCGTTCGGCACGTTGGCGAGGGCCCGGTCGAGGCGCTGCCCACGCGCCGAACTGGGCCGCCGATTGTGGGCCGGACGTCCTTGTCAGGGGTGAACGTACGTTCGATTCATGGACTGGCTCAGCCACGAGCTCCGCCGCGCCGGATTCGATCCTGATGCGACATGGCCTCGCACCACTACGGCGGAGAGGGCCAGCTCACCCGAATCCGGCCGGCCGGCCGCACCAGTCCTAGCGGCGGGACTTCGCGGCGTCGTTGGTCCACGTGCCTTCCAGGAAGGCGTCCCCGCCCGGGCCGCGCAGAAGCCCGCCGCGCCAGTGGTAGCCGCGCGCCCAACTGAACGCCGGGACGAGACTCGTGATCAGCCGCGCCGCGAGGGAGGTGCCGGCGCCGCGCACGCCCCTCCACGCCCGGTCAGCGTCCAGAGCCATCTCGACAACGCCGCCGGCGCCGGCGCCGCCCGCCGCGCCCGAACGGCTGCCCGGCGCAGGGCGCAGATTGAGTGGGCCCCCGGCAAGCAGGATGCCGTTCGCGGTGAGTTCCCACCGGTGCCGGACGGCATCCCGGATCGCACCGGCCGGCGGAAGCGGTGGATAGAGCGTGAGCACCACCGGCAATGCGTCAGTGCCGGCCACGAGGCGGATCAAGTTCCCGTCAGCGTCCAGATCGGGCAGCGCGATGCGATCGGGGCCGCCGGCCATCGCGGGGCCGCTCCCCGGCGGAGATGTTTCCGGTACGCCCGGCACAACCGGTGAGCCAGAGACAGCGACCGGTGGATCGCCGTCGGCGAGCAGGTTGATCGAGACGATCCCGGTGCACGCCTTCACCATCGTGAGCCGGCCGCCGCGGTAAGGGACGGGCAACAGCTTCGGCTCGAACACCTCGCCCCCGTAGGTGCCGGAGAAGTGCACCTCGCGTGTCGAGAGGATGTCGAACCCTGTCAGGAAGGGCTGGAACCACGAGGTCGGAGCGTCCATTCCGAACGCCGGGGGCGCCGCGAAGTCGTATCCGCTCCAGGGCCGGTCGGAGTCGACGTCGAGAAGCAGTCGTCTGCCGAAGCGGTCGGTGAGGTCGACATGGATGTGGAGTCCGGCATCGCCGATCTCGAGCTCGGCGCGGGCGAAGTCGGCGGGCCCGTCGTAGGCGATCCCGGCGCCGAGGGCCGCCTCGGCGGGAGATAGCGGGTGGTCCGCGGGCCAGAAGAAGTCGACCGTGCGGTCCGGGTGCTGCACGATGACGCGGGTGGTTTCGGCGCCGTCGGGGGCGGTGAGGACCTGGACCTCGACGCCCGTGAGCGGACCGCCGGGCGCGCAGTCGAGCGGTGCGAGCCGGCGAATCGACGTCTCGGTGCGAAGGGCGAGCGGCCAGACTGAGCGGGCGGTGGAGGTCATGCGACAACTCTCCCGCAAGCGCGGACGAGGCGCAGGATCGTGCCGAGGGCGGGGATCGGCGTGATCGCGGGTCAACGTCGTGTCGAGTCTGGGCCAGGATGGTTGCGTGAACTCCCTCGAACCCCGGACCCTCAGTCCCGTGCAGACGGCGTTCCTCCTGCTGGGCCTGCTCGTGCTGGCCGACCTGCTTTTCTTGCTCGGCGATCTCTATTTCAACGTTGTGCTCCCCGGGACGCGCCCGGATCTGAGCGTGTCCGAGGACCAGACCCACCCGGAGTTCTTCCAGTACACCAAGTTCGTCTGGGTGATCGTCCTGCTTGTCGTGCTCGCCCGGCGTCAGCGGACCTGGAACTATCTGGGCTGGCTGCCGCTCTTCACGTACCTGCTGCTGGACGATTCGCTGCAGATCCACGAAAGCGGCGGGGAGATGATCGCGCTGCGATACGGCATTGAACCCGCTCTGGGGCTCCGGGCGGTGGACTTGGGTGAGCTCATCGTGTCCGCGATCGCCGGGCTGGGGGCGCTGGTGTTCATCGCCATCGGGCTGATGAGGGCCAGGCCGGAGATCCTGAAGTTCTTCACCGACCTCGCACTGCTGGGAGCGGTGCTGGTGCTGTTCGGCGTCGTCGTGGATATGATCCACGTCCTGTTCGGTGGGCTCAGCGCGCAGATCCTCGGCCTGATCGAAGACGCCGGCGAGATGATCGCCGTGAGCGCGATCACCGCCTACGTTTTCGGCGTGGCGTTGGGAGCCGCCCCGAGGGGCCTGTTCTGGCGGAGACGCGGCGAGGGTCAGCCCGCCGGATCGCCGCGCTAACCTGCGCCCACGGTCCGGTCAAGGAACGCGATCACATCGGCGGTCACCTCATCGCGGTTGGTCTCGTTGAGGAGTTCGTGCCGTGCCTCCGGGTACGCAATGTACGTGACGTCCTTCAGGCCGACCGACCGGTACCTGTTCGAAACAACCTCGACCCCGGGCTCGATCAACCCGACCGGGTCATCGGTCCCGGAGATGATCAGCACCGGCAGATCGGCCCGGACCCAGGCGAGGCGGTGCGGGTTCGCCGCCTCGGCGAGTTCCTCGATTCCCTCGAAGGGGTCGGTCGGGAAGGCGGTCTCCGGGTCCGCGACGTAGCGGTCCACCTCGTCCTCATCGCGTGAGAGCCACTCGAATCCTGTCCGCTCCTCGAAGCCTTCGTTGAACGCGGTCAGATCGGTGGGCTCCGACCCTCCGAGCAGGGCCGCAATCGCGGCCGGTTCGCCCGAGCCGCACAGCACCACCGCGTCGACGTCCTGCGAGTGGTCGAGCAGGTACTGCTGGCTGGCGAACGAGCCCATCGAGTGCCCGAAGAGCGCGATCGGGAGGTCACGGAACTGCGAACTGATGAGCGCGTTGAGCTGGTTCAGGTCCTCCACCCAGCCGGTCCAGCCGTCGCGGCCCCACTTCCCGTAGTTTCCTTTCGCGCTGCGGCCGGATCCGCGCCCGTCGGGGGCGTACACGAGGTAGCCGGCGTCCGTGAGGACTTCGGCGAAGCGACGGTAGCGCCCGGCGTGCTCACCAAGACCGTGCTGGATCTGGACCACGGCCCGTGGCCTGCCCTCCGGTGCCCAGCGGTAAACCTGCAGCGTAAGCGCGTCGGTGGTTGGAACTGTGACCGTCGTCTCCTTCATACGATCACTATTCCATCCACACACCCCGGAGACCCTTGGTTTCCCCAACCGGCGGCCTCGCCACGATCACTCGACCGGCAGTCTTCCCGTCCCGATCGCCTTCACGAACGCCGCATGATCCGCTTCCGTCTGATCGGCGTAGGCGCGCGCCCAGCGCGCGAACGCCTGCGCCGCGTAGTCGTGCTTCCCGAGATACCCGGCGATCCGCGAGGCGCCGGACGTCCGCGCGTGGCCCTTCGCCAGTAGGTGCCCGATGATCCCCGCGTAGTCCCGCAGCGCCTGCGGAGTGATCGCGGACACATCGATCGTGCCCTGCTGGTTCCGCCACTGCCGGACGTAGTAATGGCGTTCGCCGACTGTCGCCCAGCCGAGCAGCGGATCCGAGACCGTCTGGATGTCCTGCTGGTACTCCACCACGCGCTGCCCCTGGTGCCGGTGCCACGCCCGGTCCCCGTGCACGTACGGCGCGATCACGCTGCGCCGCGCCTGCTTGAGCTGCAGGAACAGGACATCGTTGGGGTCCGATCCCTCGAGCAGCGCAAGGTACGCGCGCAGGCCCACCGAACCGACACCCACCACCTTGTGCACCACGTCCGTGAGGTAGTAGCTCCCCACCACCCGCCGCCACTGCGGCGTCAGGCGTTCGAGATACTCGTCCAGCGCGACGCCCACCTGTTCGAGCCGTTCCTCGGGCACGCGCAGAATGACGGGCAAGTCCTCGACGATCCGTCGTTCGTAACCTTCCCCGGCACTGATCTTCGGCAGCTTCCGGTCCGAGACGTTGCGTCGCGCCTTCTTCACGGTGCGCTCGATCTCGCCGCGCAGGCTCTTCTCGGTGACGGTCTCGTTCAGCCGGTCGACATCGAGCCTGTTGAACGCGCGGGACATCAGCGGGGTGTCAGAGAGGAAACGAACCTCCTCGCGATACGCCTCCACGCACGCGACCGCCGCCTCGTGGCACTCCTCCTCGCTGCTGTTGTTCTCCCGGCCCGCGACCCACACGGACGCCGTCAGCCTTCGGAGATCCCACTCCCAGGAACCGGTGTGCGCCTCGTCGAAGTCGTTGAGGTCAATCACGAGGTTCCCCTCGGGCGACCGATAGAACCCGACATTCCCCAGATGCGCATCGCCGCAGATCACAGGCATGATCCCGGTGGCGGGCAGCGCGGAGACGTCCCACGCCAGCACGTCCGCCGCGCCGCGCAGGAACGAGAACGGCGACGCCGCCATCCGCTCGATCCGCAGCGGGATCAGCCGCGCCTCGCGGCCTTCGTGCGACGCGATCACCTGGTCCACCACGTCCGGGCGGTGGTCGGGTGCCCGCCAGTAGGCGAGGGCATCGAACGGCACGACGCCGCGCAGCGACTTCCCCACCTGGTACCGCTCGCGGCGAGTCACCAGGCGGCGCCGCACCGATTCGTCGGGCCGCGGCGCGCCCGGAACCGGGTCGCCAATCTCCGTGAGTTGGAGACCTTCCTTCATGACTCGATCACCCCAGGACTGTCCCGTCGGGGACCTGGGAGGGGGCGCCGTCGTCGGAGAGACGCACCTCGCCGACCACGCGGACGTCCCGGCCGAACGTCCAGTCCCCCTTGACCTCGAGGACCCGCGCCTCACGCAGCGACGGGGCGCCGTGCGGGAAACGCTCGTCGAAGTCGTTGATCTTCTTGTAGCTGCCGGAGAGCGTTACCAACGGCGAGGGGTCGGCGACGAGGCGGAGGCGGGCGTCGTCGTCGAGGTCGTAGGCGTCGGAGCGGACGAGGAGCAACTCGTTGGTGGTCTTGACCGGGAGGAAGCGGCCGCGCGGCACGGCGAGCGCCGTCGCGCCCTCGAAGACCTCGATGGCCGCGCCCATGGCGGACTCGATCTGGATCACCGGAGTGGAGGAGGGATCGCGCGGGTCGACCGTCTTCTCGTTGCGGATCAGCGGCAGGCCCATGACGCCGCCGGTGCTGCGGAGGCGGTCGCGGAGCGCTTCGAGATTGAACCAGAGGTTGTTGGTGTTGAAGTAGGGGTGGATGGACTCGTCGGTGAAGAGGTGCATCTCATCGGGCGAGGTCTGGGCGGTGTCACGCAGCACGAGGCGGCCATCCGAGCGACGGCGCGCGAGATGGCCGCCCTTCAGGTCCATCGGGGTTCGCTCGCACAGTTCAGCGGCGTAGGGCGCGCCGGACTCCGCGAACCAGGCCGCGATCTCGGCGCTCGGGCCTGCGCCCAGGTTGTCCGAGTTGCTGACGGAGGCCTGGCGGAAGCCGGCCCCGATGAGTTGGTCGAGGATGCCGGAGGACAGCAACGAGGGGTACAGATCGCCGTGGCCGGGCGGGCACCATTCGAGGTCCGGATCCGCCGGCCACTCCACGGGCGTGAGGTCATCCGCGCGGAGCTTCGGTTCCTTGGATTGGACGAAGTCGAGCGGCAGGCCGTCCACCTGCAGCTCCGGATACGCGGCGAGCGCGGCGAGAGTGTCTTCGCGAGTGCTGAACGAGTTCATGAACACGAGCGGGAGGCGGACGCCGTGGCGCCGGCGTGCCGCCAGCACCTGCTCGGCCGTGATGTCGAGGAACGACTTGCCGCCCCGCACCGGCAGCAGCGACTTCGCCCGCTCCATCCCCATCGACGTTCCGAGCCCGCCATTGAGCTTGATCATCACGGTTTCGCCGAGGGCGGCGGGGTCCGCGGGCGGGGCGCCGACGGCGAAGGGGTCAAGGGTCTCGACGTCGGTCAGCGGTGCGATGTCCGCCTCCCGGATCAGTCCAGTGGCTCCGCTCTCCAGTTGGTCATAGTAGGCCAGGAACACCTCGATCGCAGCCTGTGACACTCCAGCCTGACTCATCTTCGCGCGCGCAGCACCGCGGCCCTTCTCGCTCATGTTGTGAGACTATCCGGCGGAGGTCGGCGACGGGGCGGGAGCGCGGGAAGTTCTGCATTCGGCATCGGGGCCGCGGGCGGTATCGCTAACGTCGAGGCGTGAGCCCCAGAACAGCGCCGTCTCCCGCGAGCCGGGCCCGCGACGGCTTCATCATTCACTTCGGGCCCGAGCCCGCCGTGACCGGCGTGGCGCCCGGCCGCGTCAACCTCATCGGCGAGCACACCGACTACAATCACGGCCTCTGCCTCCCCATCGCGCTCACCCATGTCACGGCCGCCGCCGCCGTGCCCCGCGACGACGACGAACTCCACATCTGGTCCCTCATCCTCGGGCGCGGCACCTCCATCTCTCTCGACGACCTCGCCCCCGGACATCCGCAAGGGTGGTCCGGCTACGTGGCCGGGACGATCTGGGCGCTGCGCGAAGCCGGCCATCCCGTTCGCGGCATGGACATGGTCATCGGCTCCGACGTACCGGTGGGCGCCGGTCTCTCGTCCTCCGCCGCGCTCGAGTGCGCGACCGCTGCCGCCGCCGACGCAGCCTTCTCCCTCGGCCTTCTTTCCGACGACGACGGCCGCCGGACCCTCGTGCAGGCCTGCCGGCGGGCGGAGAACGAGATCGTCGGCGCACCAACGGGTGGGCTCGACCAGACCGCTGCGATGTTCGCCCGCGCCGGTCACGCGCTCCTGATCGACTTCCACGGCGACTCGCTCCGGCACATCCCGTTCGATCCCGAGAGCAGCGGGCTGGAGTTGCTCGCAATCGACACGCACTCACACCACTCCCACGCCGACGGGGAGTACGGCCGGCGCCGCCGCGAATGCGAGCAGGCGGCGGCGGTGCTCGGCGTCAGGAGTCTCCGCGAGGCGACCGCGGCAGATCTCGAGGGAATGACGGACGGGGAGCTGCGCCGTCGGGCACGGCACGTGGTGACGGAGAATGGACGGGTGGAGGAGGCGGTGGCGGCGCTGGAGGCCGCGGACTTCGCGGCGCTCGGCAGACTGTTCGATGCCTCCCACGCCTCGCTGCGGGACGACTACGAAGTCTCGTGCAGGGAACTCGACACCGCCTGCGAGGCGGCGCTCGCCGCCGGTGCCCTCGGGGCGCGCATGACGGGCGGCGGCTTCGGAGGCTCGGTGATCGCGCTGGTCCGGGCGTCGGAGGTGCGCTCCGTGAGGAAGTCCGTGCGTGGCGCGTTCACAGCGGCGGGATTCGCGGAACCGGAGTTCTTCGTGGCAAATCCCGGCCAGGGCGCCTGGGCGGAGTAGCGATCGCTCTTCATTGCCTGGGCGAAGCCTTTCGATTGCCTGGGCGAAGCCTTTCGTTCGTGGCGCACGATCGTCACAAGATGGCGCACGATCGTCACACGCCAACCCAACCCATTCGCTCGGGGCGCACGATCGTCACAAGATGGCTGGCGTTCGTCACGATGGCGCAGTGACGTCACTGCGCCATCGTGACGATCGTGCGCCCTCATGCCGTGTTCGAACCGGAGTCCGCGCGCGGCGTAACGTCACGCCCTGCAGTCCAAAGAAGCGCCATCCGGTCCAGGAACAAACTCCTGCGGGACCTCGGGAACTTGGCAGGCACGAACGCCAACAGTCGCGGGTTTTATCCACACAGGCGCTGCGTCGGCGAAATCCACAGATTCGTGACACGGGGATTGCGACAGCTCTGCGCGAGCGCGAGATTGCACCTATGGCAATCGAGATCGCTTCGATGGAGATCCTCCGGCGCGACCCAAGCGGCAGCCACGGGCTCCACCCACAGACTCTGAAACGGCTGGCGTCCATCGGAGAAATTGTTCAAATTCTGCCCGGCATGTATGCCCGGGCAAACGACTGGCGGAAACTTGATCAACAATCCCGCCACGTTGTTGTGGCGAGGACTTGCGCGGCACAGCGGAAGACTGCCCCGGTGTTCGCGCGCGCAACCGCCGCAGCGATCTGGGGAATTCCTCTCCTCGGCGGCTATCCCGCGATTCCCACGGAATGCCGATCGAGGCTTACCGGAGGTTTCAAGCTCGCAACCTCTCGAGTTGTCACCACGAAGACGGACTTCGAAGTCGTGGAGGTCGGGGGCCTCTTGGTGACTGCCCCTTCGAGGACGATCATCGATATGGCGCTCGCGCATCCTTTCGAGTCCGCACTTATCTCGGCCGATCATGCCCTCCGCGCAAACCTTGTAACCCAGGAGCAACTCCTGGCCGAAATCGACGCTGCGTCGGGTCGACCCGGCCGGGCGGCGGCACGGCGTGTGATCGAGCGCGCGAGTCCGATCCCGGAGAGCGTCGGCGAATCACTCTCACGGGCGCGCTTCTACCAGTTGGGAGCACCCGAGCCGATCCTGCAGAAGAGCTTCTATGACAAGGAAGGTTTCGCGGGCCGCCCCGATATGTACTTCGAGCAAGCAGACTGCATCGGAGAATTCGACGGAGAGGGTAAATACAGGCGCGCGTCCCGGCCAGGCACCGACCCTGCCGACGTCTTGGTTGACGAGAAGCTTCGCGAAGACCGGCTTCGGTGCCTTGTGAAAGGGTTCATCAGATGGACCTGGAAGGACGCCCTCAAGTGGCGTCCGCTCGAAGAGAAGCTGCGAAGCGCCGGCGTGCTGTACGGCAAGCCTGTCCGGCTCTTCGGACTGAAGTAGTGCCGCCACCCCAAAGAGACGCACGAATTACAGATCCCCAGACTTCCGTCGCCGGGGCACACCGCCTCCTGTCATGACGCTCCCCGGCGCCGGGCGCACGATCGTCACAGCATGGCGCACGATCGTCACACCCCGCCCCAGACCTTTCGCTCGGGGCGCACGTTCGTCACAACATGGCGCACGATCGTCACACGCCGACCTAACCCATTCGCTCGTGGCGCACGAACGTCACAGCAAGGCGCACGATCGTCACAGGAGGGCGCACGAAAGTCACATCCGTGAGATCAGGGCGCATGATCGTCACAAGATGGCTGGCGTTCGTCACGATGGCGCAGTGACGTCACTGCGCCATCGTGACGATCGTGCGCCCTGACGATCCCGGGCGGCGAGATCCAATGCACTGGCGAGGAACTCCAGATCGCTCTTCTGGGTTGGGATTCGAGCAACCCCCGCTTGGCGGAACGCCGGACAGGCGAAGCGCCGGCGTGGTCTCCCGCGAGCAGGGCGATTCCCATACGCTTGAATTCGGAATCCACGCGGAAAGTTAGGGGATCGGACATGGGCGCCATGTGGGAATCCATTCTCGAGGAGGCGGCCGCGGCAGCCAAGCAAGAGCCCGCGCTCGCGAGCGTCCTTCACACGAACATCCTCAACCACGGGAGACTTGAGGATTCCCTCAGCTTCGTCCTCGCGGAGAAGCTCGGCGGCCCCGCCGTCTCCGCGCTCACGCTCCGCAGCGAGTTCGACGCCGTCTTCCGGGCCGACCCAACGATCGGCGAGGCGGTTCGGGCGGACTTGCGCGCCGTCGTGAGCCGTGACCCCGCCACCCGCGGGTACTCGCAGCCCCTCCTCTCGTTCAAGGGCTTCCACGCGCTGCAGACCTACCGCATCGCTCACTACTACTGGGAACACGGCCGCGAGCCGATCGCGCTCTTCCTCCAGAGCCGGGTCTCGGAAGTGTTCGGCGTGGACATCCATCCCGCCGCGCGCATCGGCAGGGGCATCATGTTCGACCACGCCACAAGCATCGTGATCGGCGAAACCGCCGTCATCGACGACGACGTCTCCCTCCTCCACGAAGTCACGCTCGGCGGCACCGGCAAGGAGACCGGCGACCGACACCCCAAGATCCGGCGTGGCGTCATGATCGGGGCGGGGTCGAAGATTCTCGGGAATGTGGTCGTTGGTGAGGGCGCGAAGGTGGGTGCGGGCAGCGTCGTGCTCGAGGACGTGCCGCCGCACAGCACGGTGGTCGGGGTGCCGGCCCGCGCAGCGGGCAAGCCCGCGGAGCGGGTGCCGGCGTACGCCATGGACCAGCGGATCGTCGTCGTGACGACGAGGAAGAATGCACCGCGTATGCCAGCGGCGGCGCAGGACGTGCCGGGGGCGGCACCCCCGGCAGACGAACCCTGTTAGGCGCCCGCGGCACCGCTCTCTGGGACCAGTTGGCCCGTCTCGTCGACGACGACGTCCAGCGTCTCTCCCTCGCGAATGGTCCGGTCAGCGAGCATGAGCACTGCGCCGATCAGCATGAGCACGCCCGCGCCCACGAGGATGAACTCGATGTCCACGCGATCCGCGAGCGGTCCGAACAGCAACATCCCGAGCGGCATCATCGTGGTCGAGATCACGGTCATGAGGCTCATGACGCGGCCCAGGTATCGGCGATCCACCGCGATCTGGAGGAGCGTCATGGTCGGCGCCTGAAGCATCGGCATGACAATCCCGGCGGTGAACATCCAGACGTTGTAGACCACGAAGTTCTGCGGGACTCCGAGCAGCACCGAAGTGAGTCCGAATACCCCGATGGCTGCGGCGACGGTCACGCTCTTGCGCCTGAAGCCGCCCCATTGGCCGATCGCCACCCCGCCGATCATCATGCCCACGAAGAACGCCATCTCGATGACACTGAGACGCCAAACCTCGTTGGAGAAAGTGCGCGTCACTTGGAGCGGTGTCAGGAACGAGATCGGTGCCGCAAGGAAGAACGTCACGGCGAAGTACCAGTAGAGCCGCCTCACGAACTTGTGGCGGAGGAGGTAGCGGACGCCGTCGGCGATGTCGCGAAGAGCGGTGGTCGCCTCGGCCTCGGGGCCGGCCGCGCGGTGCGGCGTGCGTACCAGGGCCAGCATGATGACGATCGCGGCGGCAGCGGTCACGACGTCGATGAGCAGCACCCACTGCATCGGCATGAGCGTGAGCAGAGCGCCGGCAAGCAGCGGCGATCCGAAGCCGATCGCTGCCTGGATGGAGCCGTTGTAGCCGTTGACCTTCAGCAGGTGTTCCTCGGGCACGATCTCGGGAAGGATCGCTCCCACAGCGGGGGCCTGCACCGCCTGCCCGACGGAACGGAGCCCCATCGCCGCGAGGATGACCCAGATGTCATCGTGGCCGAGAACCAGTGCGACGAACAGCGCCACCGTGGACAGCGCCGCCAGGGCATCCGAGGCCGCGATGAGGTAGCGCTTCGGGAACCGATCGGCCCAGACTCCCCCGAACGGCGAAATCGCCATCATCGGGAGGAAGCCCACGACGACGGCGAGGGTCATGACCTCACCGGACTGCGTGGTCATCGTGAGATGCCACATGAGGGCGTACTGCACGAGCATCGACCCCAGCATCGACGACCCCTGCGACGAGAGGAAGAGGACTATCTGGCTCTTCCAGTCGGCGCGAGTGCGCGTGCGAGACATCGGTGCTCCTGTGACAAGTAGTTCCTCCCGGAACTCGGGACAGGATAGTCGCACGCCGACGGGGTGGGCGTCCAGAGGTTTTCCCCCCAGGGTCACCGAGTGCGGCCGCACGATTGCGGCGGACTCCGGGTGAAGTCGACCCGCAACCATAATGCAATCCGGCCACTCGCGGCCGGGACCAACATAAGCTGGGCTTTACTCGACGGAGAGGAAAGACACATGTGGGCCCTGACGGGATTTGCCGATGAAGTAAGCAAGGACTTCGGTGAGCAACTCGACCTCATGACCAAGCTAGGCATCCGCCATATCGAGATGCGGAGTGCGTGGGGCACCAAGGTGCTCGACTTGAGCGCTGACCAACGTGCCAAGGCGAAGTCGATGCTGGCGGACGCGGGCATCAAGCTTTCGGCGGTTGGATCGGACCTTGGCAAGATCCAGATCGACGACGATTTCGCGCCCCACCTGGAGCGCACGAAGCACGGCATGGACGTCGCGCACGAGTTTGGCTGCACAAACATGCGGACGTTCTCCTTCTTCATGCCCGAAGACCTGGATCCGGACGAGTACTACAAGCACCGCGACGTGGTGCTGGACCGGCTCGGCCAGATGGTCGCCGTCGCGAAGGACGCGGGCGTCATGCTTCTCCACGAGAACGAGAAGGACATCTACGGCGACGTTCCTGAGCGCTGCGTCGACCTGATCCAGTCGCTGGGCTCGGACAACCTCGGGCTGACCTTCGACCCCGCCAACTACGTCCAGTGCGGCATCAGGCCCGCTGACGAGGCACTCCCCCAGGTTCGCGAGTGGACCCGCTACGTGCACATCAAGGACGCCAAGTCCTCCGACAACTCCGTGGTCCCCGCTGGTGAAGGCGACGGCCAGGTCAAGGAAGTCCTCGACTCGCTCCGCAACACCGGCTACGACGGCTTCCTGTCGGTCGAACCGCACCTCGGTGACTTCGACGCCTTCGGCGGGCTCTGCGGCCCCGATCTCTGGACGGACGCCTACAACGCCCTGACCTCCATCCTCCGCGAATTGGGGATCGAATGGCGGTGAGCGCGGACGCCGTGGTTCCGCGCAGCGAAAAACTGCGCGTGGCCGTAGTGGGTTGTGGCGATGTCTCCACCATCCACTTCGAGGCCATCGCCGAAATCGAGACTGCCGAACTGGTCGCCGTTTGCGACCGGGACCCCAGCGCGCTTGAGTACGCCGGCCGCATGACGGGTAAGCGCAGGTACGCCGACCTCCAGAAGATGATCGACGACGTGCGGCCGGACGTCATCCACGTGGCGACTCCCCACCACGAGCACGTCGAGTCGACGCTGACCGCCCTCGCGGCCGGCGTCCACGTGATCCAGGAGAAACCACTCGCGCACACTCTGGCCGAGGCCCAGCGGGTTGTCGATGCGGCGGAGGAAGTCCGCGAGAAGGGCACCAAGATCGGCATCTGCTTCCAGAACCGCTACAACGTCTCGTCCCAGAAGGCGGCCGAACTCCTCGCCGACGGGGCGATCGGCAACATTACGGGCGCGTGGGCGTCCGTGGTGTGGGCGCGCACGGAGGGCTACTACAAGGCGAAGCCGTGGCGTGGCACGTGGGAGGAGTCGGGCGGAGGCCTGCTCATCAACCAGGCGATCCACACGCTGGACCTGGTGCAGTGGCTGCTGGGCGACGTCGTCGAGATCGACGGACGTTCAAGCACACGCCGCTACGGCCAGGTGATCGAGGTGGAGGACACGGCAGAAGCCCTGTTCACGCACGAGAACGGCGTCGAGACGACGTTCTACGCAACGCTGACGTCACCCACCACGCACCCGGTCGAACTGGAGATCGTGGGCGAGGATGGCCGGATCACGATCCGTGACGGCATCACGCTCCAGAAGGTCGACGGCACGGTCGAGACGTGGGCGGAGCGGAAGGTCCCATCGACGGGACGCGCCTATTGGGGCGTCTCGCACGAGATCCTCATCCGTGACTTCTACGAGAAGATCCCAGATCCGGAGCCATTCTGGATCTCACCCGCGGAGGGCATGAAGTCGATGCGGATGCTCAAGGCCATCTACGACCAGTCCTACGGGCCCAACCACACCTGAAAACCGACCAAACAATAAAAGGAAAGGCACTCAATGGCTGACAAGGTTCGGCTCGGAATCATCGGACACGGAGCCCAGGGCGGCTTCTACTCGAAGTTCATCAACAACGGTGACGTTCCGTCGATGACCATCGGCGCGATCTGCGACATCGACACCTCCAAGAAGGCCGTCGCCGACGAGTACGGCGTCCCGTTCTACGAGGACTACAAAGAAATGATGGCCTCAGGAAATGTGGACGCCGTCATCACCACGGTGCCGCACTACCTGCACCCGGAGATGGGCATCGCCGCCCTCGAGGCCGGCATGCACGTCCTCATCGAGAAGCCCGCCGGCGTGTACACCAAGCAGGCCGAGGAGATGTTCGACGTCGCTGACAAGCACCCGGAGCTTACGTTCGGCATCATGTTCAACCAGCGTGCGAACCCGGTCTACATCGACCTGAAGAAGCTCATCGACTCCGGTGAGCTCGGCGAGCTGCGCCACACCTCGTGGATCATCACCAACTGGTGGCGTCCGCAGGGCTACTACAACCAGTCCGACTGGCGTGCGACGTGGGGCGGCGAGGGCGGCGGCGTCCTCGTGAACCAGGCACCGCACCAGCTCGACCTGTGGCAGTGGATGTGCGGCGTGCCGAAGGGCGTCTTCGCGCACCTCGCGTTCGGCTTCAAGCGCGACCTGGTCGTCGAGGACGAGGTCAACGCGATCGTCGACTTCGGCGATGGCAAGTCCGGTCACTTCATGACCTGCACCAACGACATCGTGGGCACCGACCGTCTCGAGATCCTGTTCGACAAGGGCAAGATCGTGGTGGACAACTCCAGGAAGGTCACCGTCACGCGCCTGACGGAGAACGAGCAGGACCTCTCCGCCAACATGGGCATGGACGACGTGGCGAAGCTCTTCATGGGCCAGCTGGACGCCTCCACCTTCATGTCGACCGAGACCAAGGAGTACGAGTTCGTGCTCGGTCAGCAGCACAACGACGTTCTCGAGAACTTCGCGCAGGCCGTCCTGAACGGTGTTCCGCTGGTGGCCAAGGGCCGCGACGGCATCAACGGCGTGAGGCTCGCGAACGCCATGCAGCTGTCCGCGTGGACGGGAGAGAAGATCGACCTGGTCGACTTCCCGTCGGAGCAGTACCTCGCCGAGCTCAACAAGCGCATCGAGGAAGAAGGCAAGTTCCCGACCCGCAGCTGAGACTGACACACAACGCCCTGGCGGGCCGACGATGAAAGGTGAGCCTGCGTCGTCGGCCCGCTGCGGCACATTCACCGAAGGTTATTGAAAACTGGAAACCGAAAGAGGGAAAGAATATGGCAGTACTTGGCGTTCAGATGATGATGCTCAAGGACCAGGTCGCCGAACAGGGCATGTGGGCCGTCCTGCAGCAGGTGAAGGAACTGGGCTACGACGCGGTCGAGGTCTCGCAGATCCCGATGACCGAGCAGAACACGGCCGACCTGGAGCGCGGCATCAACGAACTCGGCGTGGAGGTGGGTGCCCTCTCGGTGGCGCTGGCGCCCGCTGAGGGCAATCCGACCGACGCACTTTCCGACAACTTCGACAAGATCGTGGCGGACTGCAAGCGACTGAACTGCCGCTTCGTCCGCATCGGCATGATGCCGTTCACCGCCATGGTGTCCAAGGAGGCCTGCGAGGCGTGGGCCGGGCAGGCCGAGCCGTACGCGGCACGGCTGGCCGAGGAGGGCATCACGCTCTGCTACCACAACCACCACGTGGACCTCGCCATGTTCGACGGCGAGCGCCTCTTCGACATCGTGCGCAGGGTGGCGCCGTCGATGTACTTCGAGGTTGACCTGCACTGGGTGCAGCGCGGCGGCATGGCCCCGCTGGACATGCTGAAGGAGTACAGCGGAGTCTGCAAGATCATTCACGTGAAGGACTTCCGCGTGGGTGCCCTCAACCCGAAGGCCCTCGATCTGTTTGCCGAGGGCAAGTTCATGGAGGGCTATGACATGTTCGTCAACATCGCGGAGTTCGCCGAGGTTGGTCAGGGCAACATGAACTGGCCCGACCTGCTGCCCGCGGCCAACGACGCCGGTGCCGAGTTCTTCTTCGTGGAGCAGGACATCACCTACGGCCGCGATCCGATCGACTGCCTGCGTGATTCCCGTGAGTACCTGAGGTCAATCGGGTACTGATGCGCACAGGCGCGATCCTTGGTGGGGTGGCGGCGGCGGGCACTGTTGGTGCTGCCGTCGCCACCTCCGTCGTTTGGCGGACTTCTCCGGGAGTGCGCCGCGTGAACGACTCCATCGCGACGCTCACCCAGTACTGGAAGGGCGTGATCGGTTCGAACCTCCGCTCGTCGGAGAGTATCCACCTGGTCACGTTGGGTGACTCCGCTTCCCAGGGAGTCGGTGGCACGACGGCGGGGACTGGTTGGGTCCCGCTCGTCGGCGTGCGACTGGCGGAGGCTTTCGGGCGCAAGGTGGAGATCTGGAATCTCTCGGTCTCGGGTGCGATCGCGCAGGATGTGCTCGAGGAGCAGGTGCCGCAGTTGCTCGAGCTGCCGGTGGAGCCGGATCTCGTGACGGTCCAGGTGGGTGGCAACGATGCCACGCAGGCGCATCGGGTCCGTGTTGCAAGCTATCTGGACGCCATGGACTCGATCATGGGTGAACTCCCGGCCGGGAGCTTCATTTCCGATCCGCCGTGGTTCCCCTTGGTACCCATGTTCTCGGCGCGTTCCCGGCGCATGGCCGAGGAAGTCCGGCCTCTCATCGCCGAGCGGGGCCACCATCTGCTGCCGATGTTCGACACCACGCGCCGCGCCGGCCTGCGGTATTTCGGCTACACCGCGCCGGACTTGTTCCACCCAAACGACAAGGCGTACGTGGCCTTCTCCGAACTGACGCTTCAGGCGATCAGCGATGCAGGCTGGACACCCCGGGCACCGGCTGAAGGCTAGCCGCGGCGCCGCGAACTTATGGTTCGATTTGAGGGTTCAAGGGTAGTTCCCGGCGTGTCGCGGCGTGGGGGCGTGGGGGCGTGCGAGCGTCACACCCCTCTTGAGCCCGTGCCGCCGTGGCGCACGATCGTCACATCGGGGCGCGCGTCCGTCACACTCTTTCCGAGCCCGTGCCGCCTGGGCGCACGAACGTCACACCGTGGCGCACGTCCGTCACACTCTTTCCGAGCCCGCGCCGCCGCGGCGCACGATCGTCACATGAGGGCGCACGATCGTCACATCGGGGCGCATGTTCGTCACCTCATGGCGCACGATCGTCACACGCAGAATGCTGAGGGCGCACGATCGTCACCATGGCGCAGTGACGTCACTGCGC
>DASRMP010000044.1:0-25565 GCA_035647855.1 Actinomycetaceae bacterium
ACCCCGGACCCCGCCGCCATCGTCATCACCCAACACGACCTCCAATCCCTCCCCATCCACGCCGGCACCATCTCCCTCCAACCCGACAGCGGCCGCACCCTCATCCACCTGCCCGTCATCGCCTACTCCGACGCCACCACCCACGACCTGACCACCACCATCCTCGACACCCCCGTCACCGTGCGAGTCACCCCCCTGACCTACACCTGGGACTTCGGCGCCGGCATCCCACCCTTCACCACCACCGACCCCGGCAGGCCCTACCCGAACCACACCGTCTCCGCCACCTACCGGCACGTCGCCGAGAACCTGACCGTCAACGCCACCATCACCTGGGCCGGCGAATACCACCTCAACAACACCGGCCCCTGGCTCCCCATAGACGGCACCGCCACCACCACCATCACCAGCCAACCCTTCAACACCCACGAAGCACCCGCCCGCCTCACCGGCTAACCGCCGGGAGCCGAGCGAGGCAGACTCCGTCACGGGAGGGACACGCCCGAAACGCGTGAGGTCTGCGGCGCACGGGGTGGGCGAGACTCACCCCCCATCACCCCCCTGGGTGGGAGACCGGCCGCAAACAGGACTTCTAGTGTCGATGACACCGCGCCAACGCCACGGCGCCGAATGGAGGAACACCGCCATGGACCAGTCATCCCGCTACGCCGACCTCAGCCTCTCCGAGGCCGACCTCATCGCCGGTGGCCGGCACATCCTGTGTGCCTATCGCATGAAGCCGAAGGACGGCCACGGCTACCTCGAGGCCGCGGCGCACTTCGCCGCGGAGTCGTCCACGGGAACAAACGTCGAGACCTCGACCACGGACGACTTCACGCGGGGCGTGGACGCCGTCGTTTACCACATCGACGAGGCAACAGAGGACATGCGCATCGCGTTCCCGCTGGAACTCTTCGACCGGAACATGACCGACGGCCGCATGATGATGGTCTCGTTCCTCACGCTCTCGATCGGCAACAACCAGGGCATGGGCGACATCGAGTACGCCAAGATGATCGACTTCCACGTCCCGCCCGAGGCCATCCGCCAGTTCGACGGACCCTCGATGAACATCGCCGAGCTGTGGCGGATCCTTGGTCGTCCCGTCGTCGACGGCGGTTACATCTCGGGCACCATCATCAAGCCGAAGCTCGGCCTGCGGCCCGAGCCGTTCGCGAAGGCGGCGTACGAGTTCTGGCTCGGCGGCGACTTCATCAAGAACGACGAACCGCAGGGCAACCAGGTCTTCGCACCGATCCGTGAGACCATCCCGCTCGTCTACGACGCCATGAAGCGCGCGATGGACGAGACGGGCGAGCCGAAGCTTTTCTCGATGAACATCACCGCGGACGACCACAACGAGATGCTCGCCCGCGCCGACTACGCACTCGGCGTGTTCGGCCCGGACGCCAACAAGCTCGCGTTCCTGGTGGACGGGTACGTCGGCGGACCGGGCATGGTCACGACGGCGCGCCGCAACTACCCGAACCAGTTCCTGCACTACCACCGCGCCGGCCATGGCGCGATCACGTCACCCAGCGCCAAGCGCGGATACTCCGCCTTCGTGCTCGCCAAGATGTCACGCCTTCAGGGCGCCTCCGGCATCCACGTGGGCACCATGGGCTACGGGAAGATGGAGGGCGAGCAGGACGACCGCGCGATCGCATACATGATCGAGCGCGACGAGGCGGACGGCCCCGTCTACCACCAGAAGTGGGACGGGATGAAGGCGACCACGCCCATCATCTCCGGAGGCATGAACGCCCTCCGCCTGCCCGGTTTCTTCGAGAACCTCGGACACGCCAACGTCATCAACACCGCCGGTGGCGGTTCGTACGGCCACCTCGACGGCGCCGCGGCGGGTGCACGTTCGCTGCGCCAGGCGCACGACTGCTGGGCGGCCGGTGCCGATCCGGTCGAGTGGGCGAAGACGCACCGCGAGTTCGCGCGGGCGTTCCACTCATTCCCGCGCGACGCCGACACCATCTTCCCCGGGTGGCGGGAGCAACTCGGCTGAGTCAGTGCAGCGGCAGTTCGACCGTGACCGTGGTGCCGGCACCAGGTGCCGAGTCGATCCGGAGCGAGGCCCCGATGAGGGCGCAGCGCTCCGCGATCGACGCGAGACCGAAATGGGAGGCGTCCTCAGCGGAGGAGGGCGCCTCCCGAACGGCGCGCACGTCGAAGCCGACGCCGTCGTCGGTGGTCTCCAGCACCACCGCGCCGTTGGAGCGGCGCAGCGTGATCGTGATGCGGCTCGCCCTGGCGTGGCGGGCCGAGTTCGCGGCGGTCTCCTGGGCGATGCGGAACAGGGCCGCCGCCGCGTGGTCGGAGAGCGCGTCGAACGTCTCGGGGTTATCGCACGCGACGTCTATCGGCACACCCGGTGACGTCTCCGCGAGCGACTCCACTGCGGCGACGAGTCCGAGGTCCGAGAGCACGAGATTGTGCAGCCCGGTGATGGCCGCGCGCGTCTGCCCGTAGGCGAGGTCGGCGAGACTGCGTGCCACGGCGATCTGCGAGCGGCTCTGCTCGAGCGCGTTCACGATCGCCGGTGTCAGCTCACTCTCGCCGGTAGACCACTCCACATCCGCGATCGACAGCTCCGCGGCATTCAGATGGAAAGACATCGAGGCGAGGGCTGTGGTGACGCCGTCGTGCAGGTCGTAGGCGATCCGGCGGCGTTCGCCCTCCTGAGCGGAGACGGCGGCCGCGATCAGCCGTTCGCGTTCGGTGTGGTGCTCGTCGACGGCGTTGCGCAGGTCCTGCAACTGCAGGCGAATGCCTAGCAGGTCCGCGTAAGGCTGCAGCGTGGTCATGTCGTCGTCCGAGTACGGGCTGTCCGTGGGCCGGTGCATCGTCACGACGGCGACGATCGCCCCGCCGTCGCCGCGCGCCGGGAGACAGATCCGGGCGACGGCGGATCCCTCACCGAGGCCGAGAATGGCGCGGTAGGCGGGGGTGCGGGGCGCGTCGGCGGAGAGGCGGATGGCGTGGCCGTGCTGAGCGACCTGGCCGGCCGCGGACTGCCCGACGGCGACTCTCAGCGAAGCGGCGTTCTCCGGATCGGCGGGCTCGGCGGCACCAACGCGCAGTTCGGAGCCGTCGGAGAGGAAGATGACCGACCCGATCGAGGCCGACGCCCGCGTGAACGCGTGTGCGACAGCCGCGAGGTTGACGGGATGTGGCGCGCTCAGCAGCGTGCAGAGGGCCGCGGTCACAGGAAGAGTCGTTCCCGTAGCGCGTAGGCAATGGCGCCGGCGCGGTCCTGCGCGTCGATCTTGCGGTACAGGCCCCGGACGTGGGTCTTCACCGTCTCCTCGCTGATCACCAGCCGGGAGGCGATCGCCTTGTTGGTATGGCCGGCGACCAGGAGCGCGAACACCTCTGACTCGCGTTGGGTCAGGCCGATGTTCGCGCCCGGCCAGTACTCCCCGGATGCGAGGCGAGCCGCGGACATGGCCACCTTGCCCGAGAGCGATGGGTCGATCACCACGTCCCCTTCGGCGATGCGGCGCAGGTGATTGACGAGTTCGTGGCCGTCGATCCGCTTCAGCAGGTAGCCGCGCGCCCCGGCCTTGAGGGCCTGGAAGAGGTAGTGCTCGTCGTCGTAGGCCGTGAGCATCACCACCTTCACGGAGGGTGCGGTGCGGGCCAACTCAGCGGCGAGATCGATCCCGCTGCCGCGGCCGATCCGCACGTCCGAGAGAAGAATGTCCGGGTTCTCCACGGCTACCAGACGGTGCGCTTCCGCTTGGGTGGTAACGCTCCCGACGATCGTCACGTCCTCGGTGAAGTGCGAGAGCATCGCCTCGAGACCTCGCAGCACCATCTCGTGGTCGTCGATTAGGGCGATCCGCAAAGGGACCGGGAGTTCGGGCACGCAGCCAATGTAGCTGCGCACACGGCAGTTTTCTTCGCGGTTCACCCCCCAGACCACCCCTGCGAGGGAGTTACGGGCAGCACCCGTGCGGTGTGCTGGGTGCATGTTGACCAGCCGCACCACACTCGCGAAGTACCTCATGGAGGAACAGCGACGCAACGGAGGGTACGCGAGCGAACTGAATTCGCTCCTGCTCGAGATTGCGCTCGCGTGCAAAGCGATCTCCAGCCACGTGGCCCGAGGGGCTCTGGACGAACTGTCGGACGCGGCGAGAAAGACCGGGGGCGTGGTCAATAGCGAGCGGCACGACGCCGTGGCCAACGATCTCGTGAAGCGCGCCACCGAGTGGGGCGGTCATCTCGCCGGCATGGTCTCCGAGAACGAGGCCGACCCCATCGCTGTCCCGGCGGACTATCCCAAGGGCCGCTTTCTCCTGTACTTCGACCCGCTCGACGGCGCCGCCAACGTGGACGTGAACTCCTCGGTGGGGTCGATCTTCTCCGTGGTGCGGTCACCGAATCCGGGTGAGGACGCGAGCGCGGAGGACCTCCTCCGGGCGGGAACCGAGCAGGTCGCGGCCGGGTACGCCCTCTACGGACCATCGACGATGCTCGTGCTCACGGTGGGCCGTGGGGTCCAGGGCTTCACCCTGGACCCGGTGATCGGCGAGTTCTTTCTGACCCACCCGGACATGCGACTCCCGGCGAACACCACCGAGTTCGCGATCAATCACTCGAACCGGCGCTTCTGGGACCCTGCGGTCCGGCGTTACGTCGACGAGTGCCTGGCCGGCCTGAGCGGTCCCCGCAACAGGGACTTCAGCGTCCGATGGGTTGCCTCCCTCGTGGCCGAGGCGCACCGCGTCCTCACTCGTGGCGGCGTGTGCCTCTTCCCTTCCGATTCGCGGGACGTCCGCCGCCCGAATCGGCTCCGGCTCATGTGCGAGGTGAACCCGATCGCTTTCGTGATCGAACAGGCCGGCGGCTGGGCCAGCAGTGGTGAGGGCAGGGCGCTTGAGACGGTGCCCACCGAGATCCACGAGCGTGTTCCACTGTTCTTCGGCGTGGCCGAAGAGGTCGAGAGGATCGAGCGCTACTACCGCGAGGACGAACCCGAGACAGCCACCGACCACGAACCCGAGCTCGACCTGCCGTTCTACGCGGTCCGCGGGCTCTTCCGTACCACCCGGACCCCGGACAGGAGCGAGTGAAAATGTCAAGAAGATTCCCGATTGTGGCGGTCACCGGATCGTCCGGAGCCGGAACCACGTCCGTGCGGCGCACTTTTGAGCAGATCTTCCGCCGGCACGACATCAAGGTTGCCTACGTCGAGGGGGATAGCTTCCACCGCTATGACCGCGCCGAGATGAAGATCGCCATGGCTGAGGCCCACCAGCAGGGCGACTCCACGCTCAGCCACTTCGGTGAGGAGGCGAACCTCTTCCCCGAGCTCGAGGCTCTCTTCGAGGAGTACGGCACCACCGGCGGCGGACGCGTGCGTCACTATCTGCACGACGAGATCGAGGCTGCGCCATACGACCAACAGCCCGGGACGTTCACGCCGTGGGAAGACGTGCCACCGGACACTGATCTGCTGTTCTACGAGGGTCTGCACGGCGCAGTCGTCACCGACACCGTGGACATCGCGAAGCACGTGGACCTCGCCATCGGAGTCGTCCCGGTGATCAACCTCGAGTGGATCCAGAAGATCCACCGCGACCGCTCGTCCCGCGGTTACACGACGGAGGTAGTGACGGAGACGATCCTGCGGCGGATGCCGGACTACGTTCACTACATCACCCCGCAATTCTCGAGGACCCACGTGAACTTCCAGCGCGTGCCCGTGGTGGACACGTCCGATCCCTTCATCGCGCGGTCGATCCCCACCGCCGACGAATCGATGGCGGTCATCCGCTTCGCCGACGCGACCGGGATCGACTTCCCTTACCTGCTCTCGATGTTGCACGATTCGTTCATGTCCCGGCAGAACACGATCGTGACCCCGGGCGGCAAGATGGACCTGGCGATGCAGCTCATCTTCACGCCGATGCTCCTGCGGCTCCTGGACAGGAAAAAGCGCGCCTCCTGACCAAGCAGGTCCGCCGGATTCAGCCCGCCAGTTCGGCGGCCGTGAACCGGCGGACCTGCGCCCGGTCGCTGTCGATCGCGCTGAGTGATGGAGCCTCCAGGGGCTCGAACTGCCGCGCGGTGACGAGCAGGCGCGACTCGATCGAGGCAACCGCCTTGTTGTAAGCGCTCACCGTCCCGGCAATAGAGTTGCCGAGCGTGGTCACGTGCCTGGCCACGGTTCCAAGCCGCTCGTAGAGAGTCCGCCCGATGCGGAGCAACTCGTCAGCCTGGTCGGTGAGTTCCTCCCTGACCCATACGTTCCCGACGGCGCGCAGCAGCGCGAACAGCGTTGCGGGTGCCGCAGGCGCCACGCCCTTCCGGAGTGCGTACTCGAGGAGCGCCGGGTCCTGTTCGAGCGCGGCCGAGAGCAGCGACTCCGCCGGCAGGAACATCACCGTGATGTCCGACCCGGCAGTGACGTGGTAGTTGCGCCTCACCAACTCATCGACGTGACTGCGCACCGCCTTCGCGTGGCCCTCCCGCAGCGCCGCCACTCGTTCCGCGGCGCCGGGGGCAGCGGGATCAACCGACTCGGCCTCCAGGTGCTTGCCGAGGGGCACCTTGGCATCGATGGGGATCACACGCCCGCCGGGCAGCTTCACGAGCACGTCCGGACGCTTCCCCGTGCCGAGAGTCTCCTGCTCCGCGAAATCCACGTGTCTGAGCATCCCCGCCGCCTCCAGTACGCGCCGCAACTGGAGCTCGCCCCACGTTCCCC
Organism: Actinomycetaceae bacterium; assembly: GCA_035647855.1. Taxonomy (GTDB): domain Bacteria; phylum Actinomycetota; class Actinomycetes; order Actinomycetales; family Actinomycetaceae; genus JAAZBW01. The sequence continues at coordinate 6,728 of DASRMP010000044.1, forward strand.
GGGCGGAGTTGGAATTCAGCGCGGACGTGACGCCGGCCGCAGCCCGGCGCAGTGCCTCGGTTCCAACGGCGGAGAGCTCAAGTTGTTGCTTGAGCGCGCCGTACTGGGTGGAGCGATCCCTCTCGAGTTGCGCCACCTGCTCGCCCACTCGATCGAGGGAACTGCGCACCGGCGCGAGCGCGAGCAGGACATCCTCCTTCTCCGCCTCGCGCTCCCGCAGCTCCGAGAGGTTGCTCTCCAGCAACGCCGAGCGTGCTTCCGCAGCGGAGAGCTGCGCCGCCTGCTCTCCCTGCTTCCGAACGAATCTGAGAGTGGCCGTGAGGTACCCGGTCCCCATCCCGCCGAGCAACCCCACGACCACCAATGCGATTACGAGCCATATCTCCATGACTCGAGAGTCTCAGAGACCACTGACAAGAACGCCGGATGGGCCTCGAGACCTCGAGACCCCTCAAGTCACCGCAGCCAGAGCCATGCCGCCACCGCCGGCGGGAGCTCTGCCGGGCGATGATCTTGTGGAAGCAGGGTTGATCACCGGAGAATGTCGAGGATGCGGTCCCACATCGACTTGTCGATTGGAGAGAACCCGATCGAAGGTAACGATTCGATAACGAAGACTGTGTCCAGGAGAGGTCCTCGCTCACCTAGAATGCCGCTGTGGCTCTCACCATTGGCATCGCCGGGCTCCCCAATGTCGGCAAATCGACTCTCTTCAACGCCCTGACGCGGGCGACCGTCCTCGCAGCGAACTACCCCTTCGCAACGATCGAGCCCAACGTCGGCATCGTCCCACTGCCGGACGACCGGCTGTCCCAACTCGCCTGCCTCTACGACTCCGCGGCCACGGTGCACGCGACAGTGACATTCGTCGACATTGCCGGGATCGTGCGGGGTGCGTCCAAAGGCGAGGGGCTCGGGAACCGGTTCCTTGCGCACATTCGCGTCGCCCACGCGATCTGCGTGGTGACCCGCGCCTTCAATGATCCGGACGTCACTCACGTGACCGGACGTGTGGATCCGCTGGACGACATCGACACGATCACGACCGAACTCCAGCTTGCGGACCTGCAGACACTCGAGAACGCGATCCCGCGCCTCGAGAAGGAAGTGCGGGGCAAGAAGACCCCTCAGTCGGAGTTGGCCGCCGCAGAGCAGGCCCGCAACCTCTTGCAGAGAGGCGAACTCCTGAGTCCGGCGATCGAGGCGGGAAGACTGGACGGTGCCGAACTGAAGGAACTCGGGCTCATGACCGTGAAGCCCTTCATCTTCGTCTTCAACACGGACGAGGAGGGCCTTGCCGACTCCGCGATGCAGGCGAGGCTCAGGGAGGCGGTGGCGCCGGCGTCGGCGATCTTTCTCGACGCGAAACTCGAGTCCGAGTTGGTCGAACTGGAACCGGACGAGGCCCGTGAGATCCTGGCCGAACTCGGCCAGGACGAATCCGGCCTCGACCAACTCGCGAGGGCCGGATTCAAGACGCTTGGTCTGCAGACGTTCTTGACTGCAGGACCGAAAGCTGCCCGCGCCTGGACGATCCGGCGGGGCGCTACCGCGCCCGAGGCGGCCGGTGAGATCCACACCGATTTCCAGAGGGGCTTCATCAGAGCACAGATCGTCAGCTTCGACGACTTGGTCGAACTGGGCTCGGAGGCCGCGGTGAAGGCCGCCGGCAAGATGCGTCTGGAGGGCAAGGACTACGTCATGCAGGAAGGCGACGTCGTGGATTTCCGGTTCAACGTCTGATTCTTGACATCCCGTTGAGGCCCCGCCTTCCGTGCTGCTGCTTTTTCGCTGGACTCTTAGGATGGGGAACAAGAGAGGGCAGGCCGAACCTGTCCAGACCTCATACAGGAGCCGTCAGCCATGAGTTTTTCTGTCTATCTTTCCGGCGAGATCCATACCGATTGGCGTGACGAGATCCAGCGCGGCGCCGAGGAGGCCGGACTGGACGTGACCTTCACCTCGCCGGTGACCGACCACGCTGCGAGCGACGCCGCCGGCGATCACCTGGGCGAGACCGGAAGCCCGTTCTGGCGTGATCACCAGTCTGCCAAGGTCAATGCCATTCGCACACGCACTCTGATCGAGCAGAGCGATCTGGTGGTTGTGCGCTTCGGGGACAAATACAAGCAGTGGAACGCCGCATTCGATGCCGGCTATTGCGCCGCGCTGGGCAAGCCCTACGTGACCCTCCACGAGGCCGATATCGTCCATGCGCTCAAGGAAGTCGACGCCGCGGCCCAGGCCTGGTGCACGACTACGGACCAAGTAGTGGAGACCCTGCGTTACGTGCTCAAGCCGTGAGCCTGTAGCGGCGCTCGCTGATTCTGCGGACGTCGATTTCCGGGATCTTCATGACCTCGGTGGAATGACGATCTCGCCAGGGTTGGCGGTGGGTTCGGGAATCTCCATGAGATCGAGCGGCTTGCCGGCTCCGCTGAAGATCCATGCCTTCACGATTGTTCTCCTTCGTTGACTGGTTCAAGATTCCTTCGGCATGCCGGTGTACTCTCGGGCGAGGGGTGACGATGATTACCAGAGAATCCATACGTGAGGCGCGATTGCGGGCGGCTCAGGCTCACGGAGCCCTGCTCGGAGATGTCAGTGCGTGCGTCCGGACGAAGTCGGGTCAGACTTTCCCTGCCGGGAAGTTCTGGGAGGGACGGACCGCGGCGCTCAGCGAACTGCTGCGGTCCTCCAGCGGTGACCTCGGCGCCGAAGCCGAGCGGCTTCAGCGGGAGTGGACTGAACGCAGCATTCCGGGGAATACGAGAGAGGCGGAGAGCTATCGCAGAGGCGGGCTCGAAGCACTGGCAGACCTGATCGAATCGGGATCCTGAGGGCCGCGCCGTTCTCCTCCGCGCTTCAGACGGCCCCGGCCGTGATCGCTGCGTTCACTTCGTTTGTTCCCATGGTCACCCTCCGCTTTCGTCGCGCAGCCGCGGTTCGAAGCGGCGTTCGGGCCGGAAGCCGGCCTTGTCGGCGTAGAAGGCCCGTATCTGGTCCATGTCCCCTTCCACGCCCCCGGACAGCTCGATGGTCGGCCCAAGACCGGTGGTCTTCGTGGTGCGGTCGACGTAGCCGAGAGTCACCGGCATGCCCGTCTCGCGAGCGATGCGATAGAACCCGGACTTCCAGTGCGTGTGCGGCCCGCGAGTGCCGTCGGGGGTGATGACGAGTCCGAAGATCTCGCCCGCGCGGATGCGTTCGATCACCTCGGCGACCACGTTACTCGGAGCGGCGCGATCGACCGGGATACCGCCCAGACTGCGCATCAACGGACCGCTCCAGTTCCGGAAAAGGCTCTTCTTCCCCAGCCAGCGGATGTTCATTTCCAGACGCCACGCGATCCCGAGCATGAGGACGAAGTCCCAGTTCGAGGTGTGCGGGGCACCTATGAGCACCGTGGGACGATCTGGCGCGGGCTCAGTGACGAGTTTCCAACCGCTGAGAGACCAGAACGCGCGGGCTACGAGGCGTCGGGACATGGCCACACGTTAGAGCATGTCCCCGCGAGAATCACCAGCGCCTACTCGAGCGAGGCCGTGTGCTTGGGGAAAGCGGTCCCGTCGGTGCCCTCCATGCGTTTGGTCATTAGGACGTCGCCGTCCTTGAGAGAGGCTGTCCGCTTCATGATCGCTCCTCTCATCGCACGCGTTTCGCCAGGGTCTATGCTGTGGACGCCGGCCGCCCCACCGGGGATTCTCGGCATAACCTTTTTGCCGCAGCCACGACTGGGGGCCAGCCGCCCGGTGGAGAACGAGGTCAGACTCATGGATGAAACAAGTGACCATGAATTCCGTTCGGACGTCCGGAAATGGAACGGTCTTGTCCGTACCGGGGCGTGGGCGGCCATCGTGAGCGTCGCGCTGATCGTCCTCCAGATCGTGGCCTTCGTGATCTGGCCACCGCCCGAAACGGTGGCCGAGTTCTACGAGATGCTCATCGAGCAGCCGTTGCAGGGCCTGCTGGCGCTGGACGTGATCTACCCCTTGAGCAATCTCCTCACCTATCTGGTGTACCTCGCGCTCGCGGTGGTGCTGTGGCGCGTCAGCCGGTCGGCAGTGGTCATCGCGCTCGCTTTCGGAACGCTGGGCATGGCGGCATACACGGCGTCGCCGCGTCCGGTGGAGATGCTCCAACTCGCCGGGATCTATGCGACTGCCGATCCAGGCGGCCAAGAGGCGCTGTTGGCCGCGGGTGAGGGAATGCTCGCCATTTGGAGAGGGACCGCCTTCGACGTGTACTACATCCTCAACTTCGTGGCGTTGCTCATCTTCTCGGTTCTCGTTCTCCGCAGCCCGGTGTTCGGCCGAGCGACCGCGCTGTGGGGCCTGGCAGCCGCGGTGCTGATGGCGGTGCCCTCGAATTTCGGCACGGTGGGACTCATCTTCGCCCTCGCCTCGCTGCTGCCGTGGTCAGTCTTCGCACTCCTGGTGGCGCGAAAGCTGCTCGGGGTGGCGGAAACGGTGGTGCAAACGCCCGTCACCACCTGATCCCCGGGCTGCGCCACCGGGGCGGACCCTGCACGCGCGGGTACGCCGTCGTCGTCCTGCTGGAGGGCCTCGAGTGCCGAGGCGAGTCCCTCCGGGTCGCCAGTGAGTGCGGCGCCCGCAATGTCGGCGTCGTACTCCCGCGAGCGGGACAGTCCGGCCTGCAGCAGGGTGGTGAGAGCGGGGAGGACCGACAGCGCGAAGCCTGCCACCATCGGCCGCAGGTCACCGGTGAGCGTGAGCGGCATGGTCAGGAACACGAGCCACATGCCGGTGTACGAGAGGCTGTGCGTCATTCGGGCGATGACGTCGGAGAGGTTCATGATCCGGGTGTCACCTGCACGGACGTGGCTGATCTCGTGTGCGAGCACCCCAACCAACTGGCGTTCGGAGAGCTTGCGCACGATCCCGTCGGTTGACGGAGATCAAGCCGTGTCATCCGTCCGTCGGGCGATGGCGCAGTTCCTTGGTGGCTGAACGGATCCGCTTGTTTCGCAGGCGCCGTTCTTTCGATCCGCGGGTGGGCCGTGTCGGCCGCCGCGGGGGCGAGGGCGGGGCGAGCGCCTCGCGCACGACACCGGCGAGCCTGCACAGCGCGGCCTCCCGGTTGGCCAACTGCGCGCGATGCTCGGAGGCGACCACGGTGAGCACACCGTCGACGAGACGTCCCTGGAGCCGCTCTTCGAGTTCAACATCGCCGCCTGACACGCGCGGCGCGAGGCGCGCACGGCCTAGCGGCGGCCCGCGGAGAAGGCGGCCGCGCCGCCGGTCGAACCGGCGGGGGAAGCAGCGGGGGAGGCGCCGCGCCGCCCATGACCGCCAGAGCCCCGACCGGTTCGCGCGGAAGCGGACTGTGAGCGCGGGCGTGACTGTGAGCGAGATCCGGAGCCGGATCGGGTGTCCGGCCTGGAGCGGGTATTGGAACGGCCACCGGAGCGGGCCTTGCCGGTTCGATCCGTTCCCGCGGCACCAGCGCCGGCACCAGCAGCGTTGGCTTCCGCTGCGGCGGCCGCCGCTGGGTTCGCGATCTTGAAGGCGTCGTCGGCGCTCATGAACTTCCGGTCGCCAGGCGCCAAGTCGCGCAGCACGGCACGGTCCGCAACGGAAAAGGTCGGCGAGATGCGCGCGTCGCGCATCAACGTGCGCACGTCCTTACGCTGCTCCGGAGTCATCAGGGTCACTACCGTGCCCGCGTGACCCGCCCGCGCGGTCCGCCCGGATCGGTGCAGGTAGGCCTTGTGTTCGGTCGGTGGATCGGCGTGCACAACCAGAGCGACGTCGTCGACGTGGATACCCCGCGCGGCGATATCCGTGACAACCAACGTGCTAACCGTGCCGGAGTGGAAGGCATCGAGGTTCCGGGTGCGGGCGTTCTGCCCGAGGTTGCCGTGCAGTTCCACGGCCGGCACTCCCGCCCCCAGCAGTTGCTTCGCCAACTTCTTGGCGCCGTGCTTGGTGCGCGTGAACACGATCGTCCGCCCGGGTGCGGCCGCGAGGTCGGCGACGACGTTCGTCCGGCTCGCGGTGTCGATGCTGAGCACGTGGTGGTCCATTGAAGAGATCGGTGAAAGCGCCGAGTCCGCTTCGTGGGTGACGGGGGAGTGGAGGTACTGCTTCACGAGCACGCCCACTGCCGCGTCCAGAGTCGCGGAGAACAGCATGCGCTGACCGCGTTCCGGGGTGCGGTCGAGGATTCGACGCACCATGGGCAGGAAGCCCATGTCGGCCATGTGGTCGGCCTCGTCAATGACGGTGATCTCCACGCTGCCGAGATCGACGTGGCCCTGGCCCATCAGGTCGAGGAGCCGTCCCGGGCAGGCGATCAGCACATCGACGCCCCGAGCCAACGCTCTGACCTGCGGGTTCTGTCCGACACCGCCGAACACAGTGTGGCTCACGAGTCCTGTGCGGGCAGCGAGCGGCGCGAGCGAGTCGGCGATCTGTGACGCGAGTTCGCGGGTGGGAGCAAGGATGAGTGCGCGGGGGCGCCGCGGAGCCGACCGGCGTCCGCCCTGCAGCCGAGTCACGAGTGGAAGCAGGAAGGCGTACGTCTTGCCGGAGCCCGTGCGCCCACGGCCGAGGACATCCCGGCCCGCCATGGAGTCCGGCAGGGTGGCCGCCTGGATTGGGGTTGGGTTCGTGATTCCGAGTTCGGAGAGAGCAGACACGAGTGAGGAGGGCACGCCGAGGCGTGCGAAATCGTTGTTCAAGTATGAAGTCCTATCATCGGCGGAGTCTCGCCTGGCGCGCTCAGCGTGTGCCACCCCGGTTGGGCGGCGCGGCGCGGCCGGCGGATCAATCCGCATCACCATGCGACCCGAGGCAAGACTGGACGGGTCGCGCGCCGTCAACGGTAGCGCACGGTCGGGTCGATCCGCCGAGGGCAGTGACGGTGAGTGTTGTCACTGCGCGCCGGTGGCCGCTCGGTCGCAAGCCGGCCGATTCGCCGCGCCGGTGTCCTAGACGTTCGTGTCCCAGAGTGAGATCTTTCGGGCTTGACCGTCAGTGAATCCACCGAAAGCAATCACGAGGAAGTCGATCAACACGCCGAAGAAGAACAGCCCGCCGGTCAGAAGCCAGAGGATCCCGGTGCCGATCTTGCCGACGTAGAACCGGTGGATGCCCAAGACACCGAGAAAGAAGCACAGGAGAAGCGCAACGAGTCGGTTCTTGGGGCTGGTCCACGGGTCCCGGTACACGGAGTACTGCGGCATGCCGTAGCTCGGTTGCATCGCGTAGCCGGGCTGGGCCGGGGGCGCAGGTTGCTGCATCCCGTAGCCGGGCTGGGCCGGGGGCGCAGGCTGCTGCATCCCGTAGCCGGGCTGGGCCGGGGGCGCAGGCTGCTGCGTCTCCGTGTAGCGGCCCAGATCCCAGTCGTACTCGCGTTCGGTCCAGTTCTCATAACCGGGCGCGGACCGGCCTGGGTAGTCGTAAGGTGAACCGGACATCTTGCACTCCTCGGGATCAGTGCAGCCATTCTACCGCTGCCGTTGGTTCCGAAGTCAGTGCAGCGCTGCGGCAGCACGGAACTGACGTCGTGGTCCAAGATCTCATGCGAAGCTGTCACGGTGGAGATCACCCGGATTACGCCCGCTGATCGCCCGTTGCCGCACTCCTTGTCGCCAGGGTCCCGGTGGCTCCGATGAATGAACCAGGCCGCCTTCAGGTGATCGCCGGGCCGATGTTCGCGGGAAAATCCGAGGAACTGCTACGCCGCGTACGCCGCGCGCAACTGGCCGGTCTCGATGTCGAGGTGGTCAACCACGCCTTCGACGCCCGTCACGGCAGCGGCGAGGTGTCCTCGCACGCCGGCCTGAGCATCTCCTCAGTAGCCGTTCCCGACGTCGACGGTCTCCTTGCGGTCGTCGGCGGCCGGCACCTCGACCTCCTCGCCATCGACGAGGCACAGTTCTTCGGTCCGGACCTCATCCCCGCCGTCGAGATGCTGGTCGGTCGCGGAATGACCGTCGTCGTCGCAGGACTCTGCGTCACCTACGACGGCCGCCCCTTCGAGCCGCTCCCATCCCTCATGGCGATCGCCGAGGACGTCGTGAAGCTCACCGCCGTGTGTTCCGTCTGTGGGAGGGACGCCGCGTTCCACCAGCGAGTTCACGACGACGGCGTGGGTGATGCCCGGCACCCGGTCGCCGAGCACGTGGGCGGAATCGAGACGTACCAGGCGCGGTGCCGAAGGCATACTAGATTTCCTTCATGACCTCTGGACGCCGCCCCACTTTCGACGAACTCGGCATGGCAACCGCACACCTCTGGGCGTCGCGAAGCTCGGACGACAAGGTACGGGTCGGCGCCTGCCTGCTCGATCACAACAACAGGGTCGTGGGGGTGGGCTACAACGGCCGGGCGGCCGGCGAGCCGAACGAGCGGGAGTCTTCCGAGCAGGGCCTGAGCGGATTCATTCACGCGGAGGTGAACGCGCTCCTGGCAGCGAACTGGAACGGCGAGGCGCACACGATGTACGTCACTCACGAACCGTGCGCGACCTGCGCACGGCTGATCGTCAACAGCCGCCGCGTCCGCCGCCTGGTGTTCGACACCCCCTACACCGAGGAGATCCGGATGTCATGGGGACTGCCGTCAGGGCAGCAGATCCTGGAGGAATCCGGCATCCAGGTCGAGCGAGCGCTCGCCGAGCCCAAGGCAAGGTGACGCCGCGATCGTGACGTTCTACGAGGCGCTCACTCCTGAGTGCCTGCGCCGCGATCAGCGATCCTCGAGAGCGATCGCGTCCTCGAGGACTTTCTCGCTCGTGTTCGGGAACAGGATCGGGTAGAGCAGGCCCGCGATGGCCGCTCCGACGAGCGGCGCCAAGAAGAACGCCCACACCTGTATGAGGGCCTCGGACCCGGCGAACCACGCGACACCGAGGGAACGGGCGGGGTTCACGGAAGTGTTGGAGATCGGGATCGAGACGAGGTGGATGAGCGTCAGCGAGAGTCCGATCGAGATCGGGGCGAAGCCCTGCGGGGCGCGCGAATCGGTGGAACCGAGGATCACGAAGAGGAAGATCATCGTGAGGATCGTCTCTGCGAGCAGGACGGCGAGAAGCGAGTAGCCGTCCGGCGAGCGCTCGCCGTAGCCGTTGCTGGCGAAGCCGGAGGCGACGGCGTCGAAGCCCGGACGGCCCGAGGCGATCACGAAGAGGAGGGCACCCGCCACGCTCGCTCCCACGATCTGGATGAGCATGTAGGGCAGCACGGCCCGGCCCTCGACGCGCTTCGCGAGGAACGCCCCGAGCGTTACGGCGGGGTTGAAGTGGCCTCCGGAGATGTGACCCACCGCGTACGCCATCACCAGGACTGTGAGACCGAACGCGAGCGCCACGCCGAGGAAGCCGATGCCCATGTTGACGCCTGCCTCGGCATCCATGACCTGGGCGGCGAAGATGGCGGAGCCCGCTCCGCCGAAAACTAGTACGAAGGTGCCGAGGAACTCGGCGACCAGACGAACCGGGAAACTCTGGTGCATTGTGATACCTCCCCTGAGAGACGGATTCATGCCGCAGGCGACACTAACGGACTTGTGGTCGCATAGTCACCCCTGCTCCGGGATCCGGGCATGTGCGCTTCGGCCGAGAGGGAGCCGTGCGGCAACCTCGTGACGGGCCGTGCGTCCCGGTCCCTCCCCGAGGAAGCTCTCGACGAGCTCGATCTCCCCGACCTCCCACGAGGAGGAATAGAACGTGTCGAGCACGCGGAGCCACCTCGTCGCGTCCTCGCGGGTCCGCAGCCGTGCGAGGGTCAGGTGCGCCTTGAACGCCTTGCCGTCCGCGGGCGCGCCGATCCTGTTGCCGGCGGCACGGGCGCCGCGGGCGAGTCGGCCGAGGGGCTCGCGCGCCTCGTGGTTCACGCCGAGCCAGAGCACTGCCGCGCGCGAAGGATCAGGGAACGCGCCCGCTCCCCCCAGGCGCGCCACGAACGGCTCCACGCGCGTGGCTGCCCGTCCGAGCCGTTCGATCAGGTCGTCGATGCGGTGCTCTGGCACCCGCTGCATGAACGCGAGGGTCAGATGCCAGTTCTCGGAGCGGGTCCACGCCATTTCGGGACGTGACTCGAGGAACTCCTCCAACTCCCCGACAACATCCAGGGGCGGCCGGACGGCGACGAACATACGCATGCCCCGAGTCTGCCGCACTCCTGCCGCGCGGGCCGCGCCGCGGCAACGCGAATGCCGCCCTGACCTCTCCGCGCGCTAATGTCGGCCGGGGGGACCGGCGATCAGGAGGCGTGACAGCGGGTATGACGTGCTTCGACAGGGAGAAGTACCTGGCGCTTCAGTCTCGGGAGATCGAGGAGAGGCGCGCCAAGTTCGGCGGCAAGCTCTACCTGGAGATGGGCGGCAAGCTCTTCGATGATCTCCACGCCTCACGGGTCCTTCCGGGATTCACGCCGGACAACAAGATCGAGATGCTCGAGACCATCAAGGACGACATCGAGATCGTCATGGTCGTCTCCGCACAGGACCTGTCCCGCAACAAGTCCCGCGCCGACCTGGGTATTCGCTACGACGAGGACGTCCTCCGCCTGCTCGACGCCTTCCGGGAGCGCGGGCTCTATGTCGGTTCGGTGGTGCTCTCGCAGCTCACCGATGACAACGAGCTCGCCCGCGATTTCAAGCGCAAACTCGAGCGGTCGGGCATCAGGGTGTACCGCCACTACCCGATCAGGGGATACCCGCACGATGTGAAGCTCATCGTGAGCGACCACGGCTACGGACGGAACGAGTACATCGAGACCACGCGCGACGTCGTCGTGATGACGGCACCCGGACCCGGGAGCGGCAAGATGGCGACCTGCCTCTCGCAGATGTACCACGATCACAAGCGCGGCACCGCCTCGGGCTACGCCAAGTTCGAGACGTTCCCCATCTGGAACCTGCGCCTCGACCATCCCGTCAACATCGCCTACGAGTCCGCCACTGCGGACCTCGATGACGTCAACATGATCGACCCCTATCACCTCGCCGCGTACGGGGTGCCGGCCGTGAACTACAACCGCGACGTCGAGGTGTTCCCGGTGCTCAACCTGCTCTTCGAACGCATCATGGGGAGTTCGCCGTACAAGTCGCCCACGGACATGGGCGTGAACATGGCCGGGTTCTGCATCGCCGACGACGACTGCTGCCGCCACGCCTCCGAGCAGGAGGTCATCCGGCGCTACTACAAGGCGCTCGTCCACGAGCGCAAGGAGCAACTCGAACCCGAGGAGTCGGACAAGGTCGCCATTCTCATGGGGACACTCGGGATCGACGTCGGGGATCGCCCGGTTGTCGAGCCCACACTGGCGACGGCGAAGCGCACCCGGGGCCCGTCCGCCGCCATCCAGTTGCACGATGGCCGCATCGTCACGGGAAAGACGTCGCCGCTGCTCGGGGCGTCCTCGGCGATGCTGCTGAACGCGCTGAAGGCGCTCGCGGGGATCGACCATTCAATCGATCTGCTGGCGCCGGAGTCGATCGAGCCGATCCAGGTCCTCAAGACGCAGCACCTCGGCAGCCGCAATCCGCGCCTGCACACGGACGAGGTGCTGATCGCGCTGTCGAGCAGCGCCACCACGAACCCGTACGCCGCCGAGGCGCTCGAACACCTGCAACACCTGCGAGGTTGCGACGTCCACACCAGCGTGATCCTCGGCAACGTGGACGAGGGCATCTTCCGCAGCCTCGGCATCCACGTCACGAGCGAACCCGTGTACCAGGAGAAGCGCCTGTACCGGAAGCGCTGAACCCACTCAGAGGCCGAGCCATTCCTTCCACCTGGGGACCTCGGCCCTCGCCTGCGTTCGGCCGAGCGAGTGCGAGGCGGCGAGTTTCGGGACCGAGCGCTCGCCGTTCGTGACCGGCATCGTCTCGGGCAGGAACAGCATGGCCTTACCCTCGCGCTCCAGTTCGAACAGCTCTTCGCGCGTCTCGTTGTACCGCCGCCACCGGGTGATGAGCGCGTCCGCGACGGCGGGGTGCGTACGGAAGTACCGCTTGTACGCGCCGGGGAACCGCTCGGGCCGCTTCTTGTACTCGCGGGGCTGAGTGAGGATCACGAGGAACTTCTCGTAGCCGTCCGCCATGGCGATATCGGTCGCGATTCCGCCCGACGGCCCGAGCGCGCCGTCCACGTATACGTGCTCGCCGATCGTCACCGGTGGCATCAGGACGGGCATCGTGGAGGAGGCCTGCACCCTGATCATCAGGTCATCGATCCCGGGGCAGTCTTCGTTGGTGAACCAGACCTGCTCGCCGTTGTCCACGCGGAAGGCGCCGATCCGCATTCGGGCGGGGTTCGCCTGGAAGGCCTCGAAGTTGTAGGGGAGTGCCTGACCGGGCGCGCCGGTCTGCTGGTAGATGTAGTTCGCGTTGAAGAGCCCGTCGCCGCGCAGGAAGGTACGCATGTCCCCGAATCGCGAGTCGGCCGCGAACTCCACGAAGGATCGCCGCGCACGCTCAGGATCGCGGGCGAGGTAGTTGGCGGTGTTCGAGGAGCCCGCCGAGATGCCCGCCACGTAGTCGATGTGGATCCCGGCGGCGAGGAGTTCGATCACGGCGCCGGAGGTGTAGCTGGCCCGCATTCCGCCGCCCTCGAAGATGAGCGCGACGTCCTGCACGTTGTTGGTGAACTCCTTCATACTTCTGAGCCTAGTTCGCGTCTGGCGCACGGCCGGACTTCCGCTCAGGGCTGATGACAATCGCCACGCACACTTGAGAGGCTGGACTCATGGCCAACATCACTCGCAAAGGAATCCCCGTGACCACGATCGGTGAGCTGCCCGCGGTGGGCGGCGCCGCTCCGGACTTCGAACTTGTCGGCAAGGACCTCGTGCCCTTCACACTCGCCGACTTCGCCGGCCGGCGCGTGGTCCTCAACATCTTCCCCTCGCTGGACACCGGCGTCTGCGCCGCCTCGGTCCGCCGGTTCAACAAGCTTGCGGCCGATCTCGAGAACACGGCCGTCATCTGCGCCTCCGAGGATCTGCCGTTCGCGCACAGCCGCTTCTGCGTGGCCGAAGGGATTGAGAACGTGGTCACCGGCTCTGCCTTCCGCTCCACCTTCGGGCGCGACTACGGCGTGACGATGGCGGACGGCGAGGCGAGGGGACTCTTCGCGCGTGCGATCGTCGTGGTGGATACGGACGGCACGGTGATCTACACCGAACTGGTTCCGGAGACCGGAAACGAGCCCGACTACGACGGCGCGATGGCGGCGCTGGGTGAGCCCTCCGCCGTGAGCAGCGACGCCTGAGGTGGAGGGTCGCCGCGCCGCGGAGATCGAACCTGAGGACGCCGGAATGGACCGCCGCGCGCTCGTCGGTGCCCTACGCCTCGCCGCCTCGCGCCCCGGCAGCGGGAGTCTCACGGTCGCCCGCCACGGTCACGTCGTCTTCGACCACCACTGGGGTCGCTCGAAGGGTGACCTTCACTGGGTCTTCTCCGCGTCGAAGGCAGTCGTCGCGGTCCTCACGCACCAACTCGTCGACGACGGCGCCGCCGCCCTCGACGATCCCGTCGCCCGTTTCTGGCCCGAGTTCGGAGAGCACGGGAAAGACGTCATCACGCTGCGGAACGTGCTTACCCACCGCACCACGATTCCGACGGCACGAGGCCTGCTCGGCGGCGGCGCGATGGGCGAGACGGCCGTGATGACCGACTGGGACACGTCCCTCCGGCGTATTGCCTCCGCGCGGCTGCGGGGTACCCCGGGGGCGTATCCGGCCTACGGCTACCTTGATTTCGGATTCATCCTCGGCGAGGTCATCCAGCGCATTACGGGCGATCCGTTCGAAGCGGTGGCCGCCGCGCGGGTTTTCGAGCCGCTCGGTATGACCTGTTCGTGGTTCGGAGCGCCGCCCGAGGCCGAGAAACGCATTGTGCCACTGACCGGAGGCAACCCGGTCGCGCGCGTGGTCGCGCGCGTGGTGAACCGCCCGAAGACCCACGCGGCCGTGATTCCCGCCGGTGGACTCACGACGACGACGGCCGATCTCGTCCGGTTCTACGAGGCGCTGCGGCTCGGCGGGGAGGCGGGCGGCGTTCGCATCCTCTCGCCGGAGAGCGGGGCCGAACTCGTCCGGCAGTCGGACCGCGGGCAGCGCGACCGGTTCGTCACGCTCAACGTCCGTTACGGCCAGGGCGTCCAGCTCGGCGGCCCCCGCAATGACCAAATCGGCTGGGGCCCGTTCGGCCGTGACTCGCTGCCGACGACGTTCGGTCACAACGGCTCGAATGTCGCCATCGCCTGGACCGACCCGGTCAGGGGACTCTCCTACGCCCATGTCACCGGGTATCAGTCCACCTATCTCAGGGACTTCGCCCACCTCGCCGAGGTCGCTGACGCCGTGCTCGCCTCGACCGGGCCACTCGAAGAAGGGAACAGCCATGTCGACTCCTGATTTCATCCTCGCGCTGCGCGAGAAGGTGGGGACGGCACCCCTCTGGCTGAGCGGCGTTACCGCGGTCGTCGAGAGGGACGGGGAAATCCTGATGGTGAGGCGTGCGGACAACGGCAGGTGGACGCCCGTGACCGGCATCATCGATCCGGGGGAGGAACCGGCGGCCGCGGCGCGACGCGAGATTCTCGAGGAGACCGGTGTCCACGCCGAGGCCGTGCGTTTGGCGTCCGTCACCGTGACCAAACCCGTGACGTACGCCAACGGCGACGTCACCCAGTACATCGACCTGTGCTTCCGGTTCCGCTGGATCTCGGGCGAACCGTATCCCGCCGACGGCGAGAACACTGAGGCACACTGGATCCCGTTCGGCGAGTTGCCGGAACTCTCGCCGCAGCACGCGGCGAATGTCGCGCGCGCCCTGTCGGACGCGGAGGCCGCCTACTTCCGCAGTTAGGTCAGCGGTCCTCGGCGGCGACGTAGGCCCGGCCGCGGTTGCCGGTGTAGATCTGCTTGGGGCGCACGATCTTCTGCTCGGGGTCGGTCACTTGCTCCTCCCACTGCGCGAGCCAGCCTGCGGTTCGGGGAATCGCGAACATGACGGTGAACATCTCGGGTGGCAGACCAAGGGCTTCGTAGATGAGGCCCGAATAGAAGTCCACGTTCGGGTAGAGCTTGCGCTCCACGAAGTATTCGTCGTTGAGCGCGATCTTTTCCAGTTCGAGTGCGATGGAGAGCAGCGGGTTGACTCCGGTGACCGCGAAGACGTCGTCGGCGGCGGCCTTGATGATCCGCGCGCGCGGGTCATAGCTCTTGTAGACGCGGTGGCCGAAGCCCATCATCCTCGCGTCGCGGGACTTGGCGGCCTCGATGAACTCGGGAACCCGGTCCACGCTCCCGATCTCCCGGAGCATGCGCAGCACGGCCTCGTTCGCGCCGCCGTGGAGCGGGCCGAACAGGGCGGCGATGCCGGCCACGGTGGAGGTGTAGAGGTCGTTGCCTGCGGACGCCACGGAGCGAACGGCGTTCGCGGAGCAGTTCTGCTCGTGGTCGGCGTGAAGGATGAACAGGACATCGACAGCCCGGACCAGGCGCGGGTCCATCTGGTGACGCGACTCGTTCATCCGGAACATCATCTTGAGGAAGTTCTCGACGTACCCGAGGTCGTCGTTCGGGTAGACGAAGTGGCGGCCGAGGGAGTGCCGGTACGCCCACGCACCGATGGTGGGCATCTTGCCGAGGAGCCGGCGCATGTGGATTTCGCGAACCGCAGGGTCCTTGATGTCCCGGGAGTCCTTGTAATACGTGTGCAGCGAAGAGACCGCGGCCATCATCTTGGCCATCGGGTGGGCGTCGTAACGCAGCGAGTCGATGACCTGCTTGACGTTCTCGTGGACGAGGCGACGCGTGTTGATGTCGTCACACCACTCCGTGAGTTGTGTCTCGGTGGGCAGTTCCCCCTTGAGCAGCAGGTACGCGACTTCGAGGAAGTTGGACCGCTCCGCGAGTTGCTCGATCGGGTAGCCCCGGTACTCGAGGATGCCCTTTTCGCCGTCGATATATGTGACCGAACTGCGGACCGATGCCGTGTTGGTCAGCCCGGGATCGTAGGTGGCGAGCGGACCTTCCGGGGTGGAGATCGCCTGGAGGTCCTTCGCGAGGATCGTGCCGTCCTTGATCGGGACGTCGACCGTCTGATCCGCGCGCGATAGATGCAGCTTGTCAGTCATGGTGCAATGCTACGCAGGTCAAGCCTGGGCAAAGAACAGAATGCCGAATGGTGAAACGCTCCAGCCGAATTTACCTGCGGCGCTGCCCATATTTTCCCTGTATACAGGGAAAAAGGTCCCGATATCGTTGTGAGCTACTGCGCACTATGGTGGTGGCCCGTGTCCGCCGGGTCGTCGAGGAACGTCGAATCGTCCCACTCGTGCAGAGCCCCGAGTCCGTAGGCGATCTCGAGGTTCTCCCTGGTGAGCACCGACTCCGGGGTCCCGTGGGCCACCACACGGCCGGACATGAGGATGACGGTGTCGGCCGCCCTCGCCTCGTCGAGATCGTGGGTGGTGAGTATTACCGAGTGCCCGACCTCGTTCTCGGTGTGGATGATGCGGTCGATCGTCTTGGCGGAGACGATATCGAGGCCCGTCAGCGGCTCGTCCATCAGGACGGCCTCGTGGTCCTGGGCGAGGGCCTGAGCGACGTACACGCGCTGCCGCTGCCCGCCCGAGAGTTCGCTCAGGTGCTTCCCGGCGAGGTCCGTGATCTCGAGTTGCTCCATCGCGTCCGCGATGCGGGCGTGGTCGTCATTCCGGAAGGGACGGAACCAGCCCCGTGTGGGATAGCGGCCCATTCCGACTACTTCCTTGGCCGTTATCGGGACACCGGGCGGGAAGTGAACCGTCTGCATGACGTAGGCGCAGCGCCGCCACGCATCAGACGGCGGCTGCCCGAAGACCCGCAGCGTCCCCGATATCGGGGTCAGTATCCCCGCGACCGCGTGCAGCGCCGTCGATTTTCCGGAGCCGTTGGGCCCGATGATGGCCGTCACCCCTCCCACGGGGATGGCGAACGACGAGGCAGTGACCGCGACGTTGCCGTCGTATCCGAGAACGAGGTCGTGGGCCTCGACGAACGGCGTCACCGCGCGCCTCCCAAAGGATCGAGCAGGGCGGCCGCCGTTGTCCGTTCCGGGACTTCGGGGACGCCCATGCGCTGGCGCCGGACAGTGATCGTGTGCTTGATGGTCAGGACCACGAAGAAGAGGATGACCGGCACGAGGGCCATGGAGGCCGATGCCGCGGTGCCGAGGTGGTAGCTGAGCAACAGTCCGAGCCACACGGAGACCGCCGATATACCGGCGGACCAGACGAACATCTGGGAGACCGAGCGCGAGAGCAGCGCCGCCGTCGCAGGCGGGCCGACCAGCAGCCCGAACGCGAGCATTGTGCCGACGGTCTGGAACGCGCCGATGATCGCGACCGCGATCAGGGCGAGCAGTAGTGCGTGCGCAAGCCGCGGCCGCATTCCGAGGGCCTGGGCCTTCTGAGGCGAGAACGAGAGCGCCAGCAGCGGGCGATAAAGCGCGAGCGAACCCGCGATCACGACGATCGCGAACACGATCAGGGCAATGATGTCGTCGCCGGAGACGCCGAGGGCATCGCCGAAGAGGATCGCCGTGAGGCTCCCCGTGTACGAATCCGACTTCGAGATGATGACCACGCCGAGCGCCAACATCCCGACGAACAGCAACCCGATGCCGGTGTCCTCACCGAGTGCCGTGGTGCGGTGGACCAGCTCGATACCCGCCACCATGACCACCGCCGCGATCGCTGCGCCGATGTAGGGGGAGAAGTCGAAGATGACCGCTGCGGCGATACCTGGGATAACGGCGTGAACGAACGCGTCCCCGAAGAACGTCATGCCCCGCAGTACGAGCCAGACGCCCACGACTGACGTCATGAGTCCCGTGATCAGGCCACCTATGAGTGCCCGCTGCTGGAATCCCAGCATGAAGGGCTCGATCAGCCAGTCCACGATCACCTAGCGTAGGGCATCTGCGATGAGCCGTGCGTTGCTGATCATCATGGTCTGGTAGGTCTCCGCTCCTGAGCCATCAGGGCCGAGCGAGCCCTCGAAGAGCTGCACGACCTCGATCTCGCCCGCCTCCGCGGCGACTGCGTCCACGAGGCGCGAGGCGCCGGCGTTGTTGGAGAAGATCGCATTGACGCCGGTCTCGCGAATCACATCGACCAGTTCGGCGAGTTCCTCCGAGGAAGGTTCCGCCTCTGTGGATCCACCGGGAATAACGACGCCGGCCTGCGTGAACCCGTAGACGTCGCCGAAGTAGCCGAAGGCGGCGTGGTCCGTGATGATGTACCGGTTCTCCTCGGGCACCTCGGATAGGATCTCGCGGACCTCTGCGTCCAGTGACTCGAGTTCGGTCGCGGTCTCGACCGCGCAGGCGGCGAAGGCGTCGTCGCCCGTGACCGCCGTGAACTCGTCCCCGATGATACGGGCGGCCTGCGCCATGCGCATGGGATCGTGCCAGAAGTGCGGATCGTCGCCGGTGTGGTCGTGACCGTGGCCGTCGTCGTGGCCGTCGTCGTGGCCGTCCTCGTCATCGTGGCCGTCCTCGTGATCGTGCGCCCTGCTCGTGAATGGCAGCGGGTCCACCAGCGGCGCGATCTCCAGAACGTTGGCGCCGTCGGAGACGGCGTTTTCGATCGCGCTCGACATGCCGCCCTCGAGGCCGAGGCCGTTCGTGATGACCAGTGGGACGCGTGTCATCTCGGCGATCTGCGCGGAGGAGACCGAGAACTCGTGCGGATCATCGCCGACTCCCATGAGCGTGGTGACGCTCGAGCCTGCGCATCTTGCGATCTGATCGGCGACGTCGCCGAGTTGGGTGGTCGTCGCGATTGCGACCACGTCCTCGGCGGGGGAGTCGGC
>DASRMP010000045.1:0-3214 GCA_035647855.1 Actinomycetaceae bacterium
GTTCCGCGAGCGCGCGAAGGAACGGCTCGCCGCCTACAAGGTGCCGCGGCGTGTGTACCTCCTGCCTGAGCTGCCGCGCAACGAGATGGGAAAGGTCCTGAGGAAGGACGTGCGCGCCGCCCTGCAGGAACGCGACCTGAACGAGCGCATCGCCGCGCTCGGCCCGGAGTTACGCGAATGGTTCGCGACGCTCGGACCCGAAGTGAGGGAGTGGCTCGAGACCACGCGCGCGGACGTGTCCGAGAGGCTGGAGTCCGTGGGCGCAGATATCGCCGAACGCTACGAGGGATCGGACCTCAAGGACTCGCTCGAGAAGCTCGACGCCGACTTCCGTGCGCGCGTCCGCGAGGTCTCCACGCATCTGCATGACCGCCTCGAAGCGCTCGACCTGGAGCGCCGCATCGAGTTGTTCCGCGCCGGTGTCTTTGGCGAGAGCCCGGATCGCGACGGCGAGGCCCGTCTCGACGACGACGAGGCCGAGGCGTCCGCGGCTACGCCGTGACGTCCCGTCGTAGGAACCCCACCAGACCGAGGACCACCAGGACGAGGCTCACGCCATAGAGCAGCGCGAGACCCTCCAGGTCCCATCCGTTCATCAGTGGACGGTTCTGGTACGCCCACGACACGGGCGAGACCACGTGCATCCACTCGTTGTCCTCGCTCACGTTCCCCAGCGCGTTGAGGAGGAACGCCGCAACGGCGAGGCCGCCGCCAAATGAGATGGCGAGCGAGCGCCGCCCGGTTGTGGCACCGACCGCGAATGCGAGCACGGCACAGAGGAAACCCACCCCGAGGTAGGCGAGCATCTGGGGTGGAACGTTCGCGAAGTCGAGACCGAGTTCCGCGGGGCTGTCGAGCAGCATGAGCGCCGCCGCGACGGCGAGGCCCAGGAGCGCAATCTGAGTCACCAAGGCGAGCAGTCGCTCGCCGTACACCTGCGTTCGGGACACGCTGTGGGCGAGCGTGAGCTCGAGCATTCCGGCTTCCTCGTCGCCGGCGATCGCGCGCGTACCCCACACGACTCCCGCGGCGGCCAGCAGGAACAGCCCGAGGAGTCCGAAGAAGGTCGACTGCGCCCACCCCGCGCCGCTGCCGATGTCCTGAAACCCGAACGCGTTGGCCATTCCCTCCGGGAGCTGAGCCATGAAGAGGTCAAGGCCGGCGGTCTGACCCATTGAGCTGTAGAACGACAGGTAGAGCGTCATCACAATGACCAACGCGACGGCCCAGAAGAGGATGCCACGCCATGATTCGCGCAGCGTCTGGAGGAAGATCGGCATTTCAGGCCACCTCTCCCCGGTCGCTCTCGGAGTAGATCCCGAGCACGGACTCCTCCAGATCTGGTTCGGAGAACACGAGATCCGCCACATCGAAGCCGCTCAACAGGGCGACGACCTCGTTCGCCCTTCCCTCGACCCGCCCCGTGATCCGGATCGCGCCGTCCTCGGCCGGCTCGGCGCCGAGATCGAGCCCGTGCCGGGCGGCAGCCTCCCGGACAGCTTCCGCAGACTCCGCCCGCACGACGGCGCGCAGGTGCCTTTCCGCCGTCGCGCGAAGTTCGGGGATGGTCGCCTCCCTCACGATCCGGCCGGAGCGGAGAATCGCGGCGGAGTCGGCGACCTGCTCGACCTCGGAGAGGATGTGGGACGAGAGGAACACGGTGGCGCCTTCGCCGTGGGCCTCCCTGACCATCTGGAGGAAGGTCTGTTGGATGAGGGGGTCGAGGCCCGAGGTGGGCTCGTCCAGGATCAGGAGTTCGGGGGCGTGCATGAACGCCTGCACCACGCCGAGCTTCTGCTTGTTCCCCTTCGAGAGTCTCCCGGCACGGCGCGAGATATCGACGTCGAGCCGCTCGGCGTACTCCTTCCCGCGTCTCACCGCGTCCCGTCCGCGCGAGAGCGATGCCCAGAACTCCAGGTGCGCCTTGCCCGTGAGCACCGGGTTCACACGGAACTCGCCCGGGAGGTAGCCGATCCGCGCGCGGAGAGCCTTTCCGCCGGTCCGCGGGTCGCTGCCCAGGACCTCCGCGCGACCGGAAGTCGGGCGCAGTACATCAAGGAGCAGGCGCATGAGAGTGGTCTTGCCGGAGCCGTTGGGTCCGATCACGCCGAAGACCGAACCCTCGGGTATCGCCAGCGAGAGACGGTCCAGTGCGACGACGCTGCCGAAGCGTTTGGTCAGGTGGTGGGTCTCGACTGCGTTGGGTGGCACGCACTCCAGGGTAGTCCTTTGTGGACACCCGGCCCCGCACCGCTGAGCCGGGCGGTCCGGAGGACAGGCACCGGGTGGCGCGGGAACATTGGCTGCATGGAGATCACCGTCGTCGGCCAGAGTATGCGCAAGGTGGAACCGGAACTCGGCGTGTTGAAAGTGCGCGTCGCGTTCGAGAGTGCCGAGAGAGATGAGGCCGTGCGGCGTGCCCGCGAGGGTGCTGCCGCCGTCGTCGACTTCACGGCCGAGGAGACGGGCGGCGAGAAGGCGGACGGCCAGAACAGAGTCGTCGTCGAGGCGCTGCGAACCCACTCCTGGACGCCCACCTCGGTGACGGGTGAGGTGATGCCCGAGCGGTGGAATGCGTCCATCGGCGTCCAGGTGCGGGCGCGCGGGGTGGAGGCCTTGCAGCGGTGTGTGGACCATCTTGGAGGCGTCGACGGCTCGAACATCGAGGGGATCGAGTGGCGGTTGTCGGAGGAGTCGCGCCGCGTGGCACGCGCCGAGGTTCTCGCCGAGGCCGTGCAGGATGCGATGACACGCGCGCAGGCGATGGCGGACGCCGCCGGTGCGGGCGCCGTCGAGCTCACGGAGATCGCGGACCCGGGCCTGCTCTCCGGACCGCAGGGACCGGGCGCGCCCCGGCCCGCCCAGCCGTTCATGCGGACTGCTGCTGCGGGTGGCGCGTTCAACTCGGAGTCGGTGATCGCACTGCAGCCCGATGCCCTTGAGCTCTCCGAGACGGTGCACGCCCGTTTCCGCGCCTGAGCCGCTTCCGCCCTCGACGCACGTGCGACCTCGCCCGACGCCACAGCCGTGCGGCGTAGTGGGGTTCAGCCAACGTGCTCGGTGTCCGTCTGGCCCGAGACGACAGTCCGCAGCACGTCGCCTCCCCAATACGTTGGGGACGTCCCACCGTCCCGAATACGGTTGGGGTCGTCCCTCCGTCCCAAGGAGCCCCATGACTGCCATCCCCGTCCTCGCCGACGTCATCCTTCCCGCC
>DASRMP010000046.1:0-62968 GCA_035647855.1 Actinomycetaceae bacterium
CACCCAACCCACACCCCGCGCCGACTACCCTGATCAAATGCGTGAGCACCGACTGAAACTGCTGGCCACCACCCTCGCGGCCGCCCTCCTGCTCGCCGCGTGCGGCGGTGCTGACGACGGCGACCCATCCCCCGCGACCACGAACAGGACCGCGACCGAGACCGCCCCTCCGGCCGGACCCGCCGCCGAGACGAGCGTCGAGATCCCGGACACTCCCGCCGGTGAGATGACCGCCTTCCTCATCGCGCTCACCGAACAGAACGAGGACGTCACCCCCGCAGATTTCGGGGACCGCCTCTCCGAGACCCTGCTCGCGGCGGCCTCCGCCCAGGAGATCGCGGACGTGATGAACTCGATGATCCGGCCGGCCCGCCCCTTCGTCGTGACGGACTACCAGGGCGACGAGACGACTGCCGTCGCCACGATGGCCGGCACGGTCGGCTCGCCGTTCCTCCTCCAGATCGCCGTCGACGACGATGGCCGCCTCACCGGCATCTACTACTCCCCCGCACCCGCCGACCACGAGCCCGCGACCTCGATCGAGGATGCCGCAGAGCGACTCTCCGAGATGCCGGTGGCGGTGCGCGCGCTCGTCACCCTCACCGAACCGGGCGAGGAGCCCACCACGCTCATCTCACAGGATCCCGGCGAGGCCGCTCCCCTCGCGTCGGCCTTCAAGCTCTACGTCCTGCTCGCCGTGCACCACGCCGTCGAGGAAGGAGAGCTGACGTGGGACGAGGAACTCGTCATCACCGACGAGATCCGCAGCATTCCCGCGGGAGAGCTCGCTGAAGACGCCGTGCAGGTCAGCGTCCGCGACGCAGCCGGAGTCATGATCTCGGCCTCCGACAACACGGCGACCGACGTCCTCATCAACCGTCTCGGGCGCGAGGCCGTGGAGGACGCGGTTGTTGCCGCAGGCCACCACGATCCCGCCCTGCTCCGCCCGTTCCTCACCACTCGAGAACTGTTTGAGGTCGCATGGGGCGAGGGAGACCTCGCGCCGCGGTGGGCGGACTCCGACGAGCCCGGGAGGCGCGCCATCCTCGATGAGATCTCGGGGCAGCCGCTCACGGCGACCACCTCCGACGTCACCGGCGACCCCGTCTGGGATGACGGACTGGACTGGTTCGCTTCGCCGTCGGACATCGACGCGGTCCTGGATGCGCTCGAGGCGACCGGAGATCCCACGGTGCGGGAGATCCTGTCCACCAATCCGGGCATCGGCCTCGACTTCGACCGCGACGCGTGGCCGCACATCGAGTTCAAAGGAGGCGGCTCACTCGGCGTCACCACCGGCGCGTGGCGTGCGGAGAGGGCCGACGGCGCGGAACTGCGGGTGATCGTGCTGACGTCGAGTGACGACACCGTCACCGGGGCGGAGAACCAGGGCGAGACGTTCGGCCTCGTCGAGGACATCTTCCGGGTCGCCGCTTCCCTCTGACCCAGGCGGTCACAGGGAAGCGGGCCCGGCAGTTGCCGGGCCCCGAATGCCTACCTGCAGAAGGTGACTACTTCTTGTTGCGGCGCTGGTGCCGCGTCTTGCGGAGCAGTTTGCGGTGCTTCTTCTTCGACATGCGCTTGCGGCGCTTCTTGATCACAGAACCCATACGGAGCCTTCCTGACGTTCATCGGTCGCGCCCCCGGAGGCGCGGGAGTCACAGCGATCCAGTCTACCGCGCCGAACCCTGGCCACCGACGGCAGCGGCAGACCTCACAATTCGGCCGGCCGGAAGGCTTCCCGGTTCACAACCGGATCACCTGCCATTTCAGCCACTAACGTGAACTGCATGAATCGCGACGGAGGCCTCTGGGAGCGCATCCGGGACAGCCTCGACGAGATCGCCGAGCGGTCGCCGGCCCGCCTGGCCCTGCTCGTATTCGCGATCGTCATCGCGATCGTGACCGCACTGCTGAGTCTCCCGATCGCCACGGCCTCCGGCGAGCGCGCGCCGTTCGTGGACGCACTCTTCACCGCGACTTCCGCAGTGTGCGTGACAGGACTGGTGACAGTGGAGACGGCCACCTACTGGTCCGCGTTCGGGCAAGCAGTCATCATCGCCGGAATCGCGGTGGGCGGTCTCGGAGTCATGACGCTCTCCTCGATCCTGGCGTTGACAGTCTCCAGGCACATCGGACTCACGCAGCGAATGCTCACCGCCGGCGAGACCAAGACGGAACGACTCGGCGAGGTGGGGTCGCTCGTGCGGGCCGTTGTTGTCGCCTCCCTCGTGATCGTCGGCGTGCTCACCGCGGTGCTCTTCCCGCGCTTCCTGACCCTTGGCGAATCGGTGCCCACATCGCTCTGGCACGCCTTCTTCATGGCAGAGTCGATCTTCAACAACGCAGGTTTCGTGATCATGCCGGAGGGGCTCGAACCCCATATCGGCGACTGGTGGATGAACCTGCCAATCTTCTTCGGCACGTTCCTCGGCGCCGTCGGCTTCCCCGTCCTGCTGAACGTGGCGCGGCACCTGCGGACTCCCCGCAGGTGGACCCTGCACACCAAACTCACGCTGGCCACCTATGCGACGCTGGCGGTCGGTGCCGGGATCGCCATTCCGTTCTTCGAATGGCACAATCCCAGGACCTTCGGCTCTCTGGCCCTCCACGAGAAGATCCTCCAGGGGATCGTCTCGTCCGTGAACGTGCGATCCTCCGGTCTCTCGGCGCTGCCCATCGGCGACATGCGGGAGGCCACCTGGTTTCTCCAGGACGCGCTCATGTTCGTGGGTGGCGGGTCCGCCTCGACGGCGGGCGGCGTCAAAGTCACGACCCTCGCCGTGCTCGTGCTCGCCATCATCGCCGAGGCGCGCGGTGACCGCGACGTCGAGGCGTTCCGGCGTCGTATCCCGTACCAGACCGTCCGGCTGGCGGTTGCCGTGGCGTTCCTCGGTGCGACGCTGGTGGGCACTTCCGCGCTGCTTCTCCTCCACTTCACCAACTTCAGCCTGGACCGGATCCTCTTCGAGGTCATCTCGGCGTTCGCCACCTGCGGGCTGAGCACCGGCATCACGCCCTACCTGCCCACGGAGGCGAGGTACATCCTTGTGGCGCTCATGTACGCGGGACGCACGGGCACCATCACCGTGGCCGCGGCGCTGGCGGTACGCTCCAGCAAGAGGGTCATCCGAATGCCGGAAGAGCGGCCCTCGATAGGATAGGGACGGAGCGGAATGGCAGATCGCACCAATCGTGAGTCGGCGACTCTGGTCATCGGCATCGGGAGATTCGGCGCCGCACTCGCTATCACTCTCGACCGCATGGGCAAGGACGTCCTCGCCGTCGATACAAGTCCGCGCAGGGTCGAGCAGTGGGCCGGCCGGATCCCCGTCATCGAGGCCGACGCCTCCAATCCGGACGCGCTCGCCCAGATCGGGGCGGACGAATTCCCGACCGCCGTCGTCGGCGTCGCGAGTTCCATCGAGGCATCGGTGCTCATCACTGGGAATCTGGTCGACCTCGGAACCCCACAGATCTGGGCGAAGGCAATCTCCGGAGAGCACGGCCGGATACTGAGACGCATCGGCGCGCACCACGTTGTCTACCCGGAGGCGGACGCCGGTCAGCGCGTGGCGCACATGGTCTCGGGCCGCATGCTCGACTACATCGAGATGGAGGACGGCTTCACGATCGTCAAGATGCGGCCGCCGAAGGAGACCCACGGCTTCACCATCGCCGAATCCCAGATCCAGCGGAAGTACGGGATCACGATCATCGGTGTGAAGTCGCCCGGCGAGCCCTTCGAGTACGCGACGGCGGAGACACGCATCAATCCGTTCGACACGCTCATCGTCTCCGGGGACACCAAACTGCTGGACCGGTTCGCGCAGCGCCCCTGATCGCGCGCCCTCGCGCCGCGAGCGGGAACCTGGTCGCGGGTTTCGCCGGTGGCATGGTGAGCCCGCGTAGGGCCGACCCGGGCAGGTGGTGGGAAGCCGGCCGAGGTGACCGCTTGTCCGGCCGACTCCTCTAGCTTTCCTCTCCCTCGGGCGGCCAAGGCACCACCGGTCCGAGCATGGCGTTCGCCCACGCGTTCGTGAGCGACTCGTTGTCCGATGGGTGGAAGATACCCGCAAGGACGTCGCGGTAGAGCCGCGAGAGTTCATTCTTCGAGTAGTACGAGGACCCGCCCGCGGAACGAACCGCCTCCTCGACCACATCCTTCGCCACCTCCACCGCCCGGCCGAGAGTGGCGGACAGCCTCGGGTACCAGAGATCACCGTGCCGGTCGAGCGAGAAGTTGTCGACGTCGTCGGCGATCGACGCGAGTTGCGGATAGACACTGTCCAAGGCGATCGCGGCGCGGGCGATGCGGCGCCGGATGAGGGGGTCGTTGGAATATGGCGCGCCCTCATTGGCGCGTGACGTGCGCTTCTTCGTTCCCTCGACCGCGAGGGAGAGGGCGCGCCGCGCGATGCCCGTGTAAACCGACGCCACCAGGATCTCGAAATTCGCGAAGATGCCGAAGAGCACCGGCTCGATTCGCGGTCCCGGCGGGAAAATCCCGAGGATGCGGTCCTTGCGCGCGTGGGCACCGTCCAGGACGGTGGTGCACGACTGGGAGCCGCGCATACCCAGGGCGTCCCAGTCGTCCTTGACCTCGACGCCGCCGCCGTCACGGCGCACGAACGCGTAAACGGACATAGGGTTCTCCGGGTCCGTGGAGTCCTCGCCGTACGTTCCGAGCATCGTCCACGCGGGCGAGCCCGAGGTGAAGATCTTGGTGCCGTAGAAGGAGTAGCCGCCGCCGTCGGGGCGTGCCTCGATGGCTGACCCGAAGAGGACCATGTCGTTGCCTGCCTCGGAGATGCCGAAGGCGAGGAACTCGCCGTCCGCGGCGGCGTCGAGGAGGAAGTCGGCGGAGTGGTCGCCCATTTTCGCCATCGTGTTCGCGACGCCCACCCAGATCTGGTGCATGTTCACGGTGAGCGCGGTTGCGGGGGCGGCGCCTGCGAGTCGCATCTGCACCTCGGTCATCTCCCTGAGGGTCAGACCGCCACCGCCGCGGTCCGCAGGGACCATTGCCGCGAAATAGCCCGCGGTCCTCAACTCATCGAGGTCATCCCACGGGAAGCCGTTCGTGCGATCGATTTCGGCCGCGCGTTCGTGGATTCGGGCGAGGAGAGCGTCATCGAGCATGTCGGTCCTTTCGCAGAAGTGCAGGGCATCACACTATGCGGGACGGCGACGGCGGGCATCTGCGACCCGGTCTTGGCGTGCGTTCGGCGCGTGCGTTCGGCGCGTGCGTTCGGCGCGGGCGTGCGTGCACGCGGGGCGGGGCGGGTTGAGCGATGTTGTCAGTGCCGGCACGTAGGCTCCCAGCCATGAGCAAGTTCCGGAATCGATTCTCCTGCACCGAGTGCGGCTGGTCCACGGCGAAGTGGGTCGGGCGGTGCGGCGAATGCCAGGCGTGGGGAACGGTTACGGAGCAGGGCGCAGCAACCGTGGCGGCGGCCACCCCGCGGGCGCCGGCAGTTCCGGCTGTACCGATCGCGGACGTCCCGGCGGAGGCCTCGCGCGCCTGGCCCACCGGCGTCGGAGAGCTGGACAGGGTCCTGGGCGGCGGGATCGTTCCGGGATCCGTGGTGCTGCTGGCCGGTGAGCCGGGCGTGGGCAAGTCCACCCTCGCGCTCGAGGTCGCGGCGCGCGCCGCGCGCACGAGTGAGCGGGCGCCGGTGCTCTACCTCTCCGGGGAGGAGTCGGCCTCTCAGGTGCGGCTGCGGGCGGAACGCATCGGCGCGCTCGAGGAGAAGCTATTGCTCGCCGCCGAGAGCGAGCTGAGCCGCGTGATCGGCCACATCGATGCGATCTCGCCGAGCCTGGTGATCGTGGACTCGGTGCAGACGCTGTCTGCCGAGAGCGTCGAGGGCACCGCCGGTGGGGTGTCGCAGGTGCGTACCGTCGCGTCCGCACTCATTCAGTTGGCGAAGAGCCGGGGGCTGCCCGTGCTTCTGATCGGCCACGTCACGAAGGACGGATCGATCGCGGGCCCGCGGGTGCTGGAACACCTTGTGGACGTCGTCTGCCAGTTCGAGGGGGACCGGCACTCCCGGCTGCGGATGCTGCGCTCTGTCAAGAACCGTTACGGTTCGACCGATGAGGTCGGCTGTTTCGATCTCAACGATCGCGGGATCGTGGAACTGCCTGATCCGTCCGGGCTCTTCCTCGAGAGCGCGGGGGATGGCAACAGCATTACCGGCACGTGCGTCGGAATCAGCCTTGAGGGTCGCCGGCCCATGCCGGCCCAGGTGCAGGCACTGGTGGCGCCCTCCGTGTTCCCCAGCCCGCGCCGCACGAGCTCCGGCCTGGACTCCGCGCGGATCGCCATGACCATCGCGGTCCTCCAGGCGCGCGCCAACGTGTGGATCGCCAACGAGGACGTCTACGTGTCGACTGTCGGCGGCGCGAGAGCCACCGAACCGGCGATGGACCTCCCGATCGCTCTCGCGATCGCGTCCGCCAAGGAGCAGCGGGCCGTGGACGCGCGGACTGTTGCTTTCGGTGAGGTCGGGCTCTCTGGCGAGGTGCGTGCCACTGCGGGCGTGGACCGGCGGCTCGCGGAGGCCGCGCGGCTGGGTTTCACCCGTGCGATCATTCCGCGCCGGGGCTCGGATGACGTGCGTGTGCCGTCAGGAATGACGGTAGTGAGAGTGGGCGGCATCGTGTCGGCGATCGCGGCGGGTCACAATACGGCCACGCTCCGGGTTGTGCCGGCCGGGCAACCCTAGAATGAGGCTGAAATCCTCAAGTTAATTCCGAAGGAATCATGCCCACCCCGAAGATCCGCTCGACGCTCGCCGCTGTGGCACCCGGCACCGAGCTGCGCGATGGCCTCGAGCGTATCCTTCGCGCGCGGACAGGTGCGATCGTCGTTCTCGCTCGTGGGCCCGAGGTCGAGGATCTGTGTTCGGGCGGTTTCGAGCTCGACGTCGAGTTCTCGCCCTCCCGGCTGCGCGAGCTGGCGAAGATGGACGGCGCCGTCATCGTCGATCCGGATTTGGGCCGCATCCGGCGCGCCAATGTGCAACTCATGCCGGATCCGGCCGTCGTCACGGCCGAGACCGGGATGCGCCACCGCACGGCCCAGCGGCTTTCGCTGCAGGTGGGTGTGCCGGTCATCTCCGTCTCGAAGTCGATGCACACGATCGCGCTCTACGTCGACGGCGAACGGCACGTGCTCGAGTCCGCCGAGATCCTGCTCGCCAAGGCGAACCAGGCGATCTCAACTCTCGAGCGGTACAAGACACGGGTCAACGAGATGCTCACGAACCTCACCGCCCTCGAGATCGAGGACTTGGTGACGATGCGTGACGTGGTCCAGGTCATCCAGCGCATCGAGATGGTCGTCAGGATTTGGGATGAGATCGATAGCTACGTCATTCAGCTCGGCACCGAGGGCCGGCTCGTGCAGCTCCAGCTGGTCGAACTGGTCACGGGGATCGCTCAGAACCGTGACCTGGTGCTCGAGGATTACACGTCGTCGGAATCCGGGGAGACCATTGCCCGCCTTGCGGCGCTCGACCCAAAACGCCTCGCCAACCCGACCGAGGTCGCACGCGCCCTCCGGCTACCGGTCGGCCAGCAGGGCCTCGACACTCCACTCTCGCCACGCGGTCACCGCATGCTCGCCCAGGTGCCTCGGCTCCCCCGCTGGATTGCCAGCGCCATCGTCAAGCACATGGGCAGTCTCCAAGGCCTACTCGGGTCGACGACGGAGGAACTCCAGCACGTCGAGGGCGTGGGGCCGCTACGCGCTCGGTCCGTTCGCGAGAGTCTCTCCAGACTCGCCGAAACCCTGATCATCGAGCAGCGGTTCTGAGCGCCTAGCCTTCGGCGGGCTCATTCTCGCCCTCCGGCGGGGCCTCTTCTTCTTCCTGCGCAGGTGCCTCCTGCGCAGGAGCCTCCTCTGCGGGCGCTTCTTCCTCCGCAGGCGGTTCCTCTGCGGGCGGCTCTTCCGCCGGCGGTGCGGTGAGTTCGAACCCTGCGGTGCCGCCCGGTACCGCGGCACCGGCGTATGTGATCGTCACCTGATAGCTTCCCGGCTCGACGCCCGCACTCACTTCGGTGCAGCCTTCCCGGGATCGTTCGCCTCCCCATCGGGCCCATCGAGTGGTCGCGTCATCGGGGGCAAGGAGGAGCAGGCGGGGATCCGCGGAACCGCAGTGAGCAGACGACCAGATCAAGTCACTCCCGGAGGTGACCGTCAGAGCCACGTTCGTGGCAGCTGCATCGATCGTGCAGTTCCGGCCCGTGCCGTTCTCCACAGACCACCTGAAATCGACCGAGTTTCCGGCGATGCCTGCGGTTGGGGAGATTTCCCAGCTGAGGCCATCGGCGTCGCAGGCTTCGGGCTGCGCGGTCGAGATCTCGGTCGCGGCATCGGTGGGGGTCTCTTCGCCGTCGTCGCCGCCGAGCGCATTGACGAACCAGCCCACGATCGAGATGAGGCCCCACACGATGCCTGCGAGCAACACCAGCGCCAGCACCACGAAGAGGATGCGCCGCGCCGCGTAGTTCGGTCCTTTCGGCGGCGTGGTATTGCCGCCTCCGCCGTGAGACCTCGCCGAGGCACCGCTCGGCTTCTGCCGTGAGCCACCCGAACCCGGCTGCGATGTGGGCATGGTTTTCCCTCCTGACGTCCAACGCTAGGGGTTCGCCGCAGCACTGCAGCCTCCGGCACGCCGATCAATCCCCGCCACCAGCAGGCACAGAATGGACTCGTCACGATCGACGGCGACCGCGGATGACCCGCGCGCCGCTCACCGTACTTGTCAGTGGCACGGCCCACCATGGAGTTGAGAGGTTCCCACCGCGAGCGGAAGGAGTGACATGGCCAGTCTGCTGATCGAGGAGGAACAAGTCGGGACCGCTGCGGATGATGAATCGTTCGACGAGGGGTGCGTTTGGTGCGAAGCAGCTGAACACGCCGCCCACACGATGGGCGGGTTCTGTCAGTTCTGTGGGAGCTCGGGGCACGAGGAGAGGTAGCCGGTGTCGATCGGCCCATCGTGATGGCCGTGGTTTTCCGGTGTTCGTCCTCATCGAAGGGCCCGAAGCGCGTCTCTTTCCGGGCCGCGCGTCAGCCGCCGGATATCCTGGGCCGGTGACCTCCGGCACCGGCCATGTGAACGCACTGCGCAAGGCCCTGCTGATCTGCGTTGCCCCGGCGCTGCTTCTCGCCGTGCTTCAGGCGGCGCTCGCGGCGATGGCCGGAACCTCCCCCGAACGGGTCTGGCCCGGCGTCGTCGCGATGATGGTCGCACAGGTTGTTGCGCTGATCGCCACGCTCGGCTGCGTGGTGGCACTTGTGCGGATCGGCATGGGGCACGAACCGGAACGCGTCCTCACTGCAACCTCCGCCGCTCTCGGACCGCTCGGCTGGGTTCTGCTCGTGCTGCTCGCGGCGACGACGATCACGTGGTTCGTCCTTGAGCCCGGTGCCGGCGTCGGGGTTCTCGTGTTCTCGATCGTCGGGGCGCAGGCATGGTTCGCGTTCCGCGCGGCCAGGCGAATTCTGGACGGCGCCGCCGAAGTGGCGGACGCTCCGACCCCGCGCGGGTGAAGGTCTTCTGCCTCGCGCGCGCTTCGAGGCCCGGAACCGTCCGGCTGGGGAACTTCGCACTTCGTCTTGATCTCTGCATCCGGTCGCTGGGGAACTTGGCACCTCGTCTTGCCGCTTACCCGGTGTCGCTGGGGAACTTGGCACCTCGTCTGCTACCTCGAGGTCGCTTCTTGGGGAACTTCAGACCTCGACTACGGGGTGCGATGTTCCCCAGCAGGTCTCAGGTTCCCCAGCGCGCCGCCCAGACGGGGTCTGAAGTTCCCCAGTTCCCGCCAGACAGTCCTGAATGGGGTCCAAGTTCCCCAAGTCCCGCCAGACAGTCCTGAATGGGGTCCGGGTTTTCCTCGGCGGTGGTGTCCGGCCGGGTTCGCGGCGTGGGGGCGCACGTTCGTCACGTTGGCGAAATCGGGGCGCACGTTCGTCACAAGATGGCTGGCGTTCGTCACCATGGCGCAGTGACGTCACTGCGCCATGGTGACGATCGTGCGCCCTCAGCATTCTGCGTGTGACGTTCGTGCGCCATGAGGTGACGAACATGCGCCCCGGTGTGACGATCGTGCGCCCTCAAGAACCCCGTGTGACGATCGTGCGCCATCTCGTGACGATCGTGCGCCATGCCGTGACGATCGCACGCCCCGGTGTGACGATCGTGCGCCCTCAAGAACCCCGTGTGACGATCGTGCGCCACGGTGTGACGATCGTGCGCCACGGGTGCAGAGCTGGAGAGTCGGTGTGACGGACGTGCGCCATCTTGTGACGATCGTGCGCCATGCCGTGACGAAAGCGCGCCCCAATGTGACGAAAGCGCGCCGCGTCGCCCGGCAGGGCGCTGTCAGAACGTCAACAGCATCCTCGAGTTTCCGAGCGTGTTGGGCTTCACCCATGCGAGGTCGAGGAACTCGGCAACTCCGACGTCGTGGGAGCGAAGCATCTCGGCGAACACTTCCGGCTCCACCACCGGCCCCTCGACCACCTCGAAACCGTGGCGCATAAAGAACTCCACTTCGAAAGTCAGGCAGAACACTCTCTTGAGGCCCAGGTCCTGGGCCCGCTCCAGCAGATTCACGAGCAGTGCGTGCCCGGCACCACGTCCGAGATGCTCCCGCGAGACGGCAAGCGTGCGCACCTCGGCGAGGTCCTCCCACATCACGTGCAGGGCGCCGCACCCGATGATCTCCGCCGCACCGCCCCCACCGGGGATTTCTACGACGGCGAATTCCTGGATCGCCTCGTAGTAACCAACCAGATCCCTTGGGAGCAGGACGTGCTTCTCGTGGTGCGCCCACGGCTCGACAATGTCACGGATCGCGATCACGTCCCGAGGAAGCGCTGGCCGCACAATCATGCGGGATATCCTAAGGGAACCTCTCGTCCAAGGAGCTATCGTGCCCACAGCTCGCCTCGGTCTTGAATCACGCAATGAAGCGCGCGCCGCCCTCACGGCCCCAGACGGCGTCGACATCCTGGTGATCGGAGGTGGAGTCACAGGTGCCGGCATTGCTCTCGATGCCGCGACTCGTGGCCTGTCCGTCGGCATCGTCGATGCTCAGGACTGGGGCGCGGGAACATCGTCGAGATCCTCGCGGCTCGTGCATGGTGGGCTCCGCTACCTCTACAATCTCGACTTCAAGCTTGTCGCCGAGTCGCTCCGCGAACGCGGCACACTGCTCACGAAGACGGCGCCGCACCTCGTCACGGCCCAGCCGTTCCTCTGGCCGCTCCGGCAGCGTGTCATCGAGCGGGCGTACTCCGCCGTCGGCGTCGGCATGTACGACCTCATCGCCATCGCCGGGGCACGCCACCGCACGGTGCCTCTGCAGCACCACTACTCACGCAAGCGGACTCTGGAGGTGTTCCCTGACGCTCGCGCGGAAGCCCTCGTCGGATCGATCCGGTTCTGCGACGCCAAGGTCGACGACGCCCGCCTCGTCAACACTCTCGTGCGCACCGCCGTGCGTTACGGCGCGCACGCGCTCTCCCACGCGGAAGTCGTGGAGCTGGTGCGCGAAGGAACCAGGGTGACGGGCGCCGTCGTGCATGATCGTGAGACAGGCGAGCGGCTGAGCATCAGGGCGGGCCACGTCATCGGCGCCGTCGGGGTGTGGACGGAGCACTTGCAGCGGCTTGCCGGATCCGAGGGCCCGCTACGTGTCCACGCGTCGAAGGGAATCCACCTCGTGATTCCTCGCGACCGGATCAAGGGATCCACGGGCATGTTCCTGCGTACCGAGAAGTCGGTCCTCTTCATCATTCCGTGGACCGAGCACTGGATCATCGGCACCACGGACACCTCGTGGCACGAGGACCTGACACACCCGGTGGCCACGACGGCGGACATCGACTATCTCCTCGAACACGCCAACGCCGTGCTCACGTCAGAGCTCACTCGCAGTGACATCATCGGCGTCTACGCGGGGCTCCGGCCGCTGCTCCAGCCGGTCCTCACCGATGAGGCGTCCACGGCGAAGATCTCCCGCGAGCACACGGTGGCTCGTGTCACGGACGGGCTCTCCGTCATCGCGGGGGGCAAGCTCACTACTTATCGGGTGATGGCAGAGGACGCCGTCGACTTCGCCATCGGTGCCCGCGCCAAGGTACTCCCCTCGGTGACGGCGAACACTCCGCTCCTCGGAGCAACAGGCCTCGATGCCATGCGCCGCATCGCGCCGCGGCTCGGAGCGAAACGTGGATGGGACCTGGCGCGCGTCGAGCACCTGCTCGCCCGTTACGGTAGCGCGATCACCGAGGTCGCCGAACTCATCGATGACGACCCTTCGCTCGGCCGGCCCCTCGCTGCCGCGCCTCAGTACCTGCGGGCCGAGGTGGCGTACGCCGTCACGCACGAGGGCGCGCTCACGGTCGCCGATGTCCTGATGCGCCGCGTCCGGCTCGCGATCGAGAGCGAGGACCGCGGCCTGGGCGCACTTGACGAGATCATCGAGATCATCACTCCGCTGCTCGGCTGGGGAGAAGAGAGAGCGGAGCGCGAGGCGTCCGAGTGGCACGCCACGTGCACCGCCCAGGAGACCGCACTCCGCACCGCCACGGACGCCGAAGCCTCAGCCGCCCGGGCGGAGGCGGGGGACGGCGAGATCGGGGCGCGCGTGTGACCCCTGGTGCTGGGGCCGCCGGCCCTGGCACGAGGCGCATCCTCGCCATCGACCAGGGCACCACATCAACCCGCGCGATGCTGTTCGGCCAGGACGGCACGCCCGTCGCCGGCGCGCAACGGGAACACACGCAGTCATTCCCACGCGCCGGCTGGGTCGAGCACGATGCGCTGGAGATCTGGGAGAACACGCGCGCCGTCGTCGCCGAGGCGTGCGCGGCCGCGGGAGCGGGCCCCGGCGAGATCGCCGCGATCGGCATCACCAACCAACGCGAGACCACGATCGTGTGGGACCGCGAGACCGGTGAACCCATTCACCCGGCGATCGTCTGGCAGGACACGCGCACCGATCGCATCGTCAGTGAGCTGGAGTCCGACGGCGGCCGGGACCGTTTCCGCAACACCACGGGTCTTCCGTTGTCCACCTACTTCTCCGGCCCGAAGCTGCGCTGGATCCTGGACAACGTGGAGGGGGCGCAGGAGCGCGCAACCGCGGGGGAACTCGCGTTCGGCACCGTCGACACGTGGTTGCTCTGGCAGCTCACCGGCGGTGCGGTGCATGCCACCGACGTCACCAACGCATCGCGCACCATGCTGATGAACATCCGCTCCCTCGCCTGGGACCAGGGCATCCTCGATCAGCTGGACATCCCGGCCGCGATACTCCCGGAGATCCGCTCTTCCAGCGAGGTCTTGGCGCAAGTCTCGCGCCTGGACGGACTCGAATGCATCGAGGGCGTGCGGATCGGCGGGGTCCTAGGCGACCAGCAGGCGGCCACGTTCGGACAGGCCTGCTTCGAGCCCGGCACCGCCAAGAACACCTACGGCACCGGCAACTTCCTGTTGCTCAACACCGGGACCGAGCCCGTCCGGTCCGAGCACGGCCTGATCACCACCGTGTGTTACCAACTCGCGGGCGCGCCGGCCGTCTACGCACTCGAGGGCTCGATCGCCGTCACCGGCTCACTCGTCCAGTGGCTGCGCGACAACCTCGAAGTCATCGACTCCGCCTCCGAGATCGAGGCCCTCGCGAGGAAGGTGCCGGACAACGGCGGTGCCTACATCGTGCCCGCATTCTCGGGCCTGTTCGCTCCGCATTGGCGGCCTGACGCGCGTGGCGTGGTCGTGGGCCTGACGCGCTACGTCAACCGCAGCCACCTCGCCCGCGCGGTTCTCGAGTCCACCGCATTCCAGACGCGCGAGGTGGTGGAGGCGATGAACGCCGAGTCCGGTGTCCCGCTGACAGAGCTGCGCGTCGACGGCGGAATGGCCACCAACGACCTGCTCATGCAGTTCCAGGCCGACATCCTCGGCGTCGAGGTCGTCCGCCCCATGGTGACCGAGACGACCGCGCTCGGCGTCGCGTACGCCGCCGGTATCGCCGTCGGATTCTGGGAGGGAACGGACGACGTCGCGGAGCACTGGGCGGAGGACCGCCGCTGGGCGCCGTCGATGGCCGAGGACGGGCGGGAACGCACTTGGCGGCTCTGGCAGAAGGCCGTCACGCGCACGCTGGACTGGGTCGACGACGACGTCCGGTGAACCACCCTGCGGGAGTGCCGGGACCGGGCGAACGGCAATCACCGCAACAGTGAGCGGATACCCCGCAGCGCCACGCTCATGCTTGCCAGGTCCGGCGCGCCGGCGACCGCCTCGTCCAGCATGGCGAGAGTGGCGTCCGTGCCGGTGAGGGGCTCCAACCAGGCGTCGAGGGCGCGGTCCGGGTCTGTGGCGTCGGTGGTGCGGAGCACCGCGCACACGAGCTGGGACTGCAGCGCGAGGAGGTCGTCGCGCAGGGCGGCCCGTGCAAGCGTCTCCCAGCGGCTCTGGCGGGGCAGCGCCGAGATCCGTGACGCCACCATGTCCAGCTTCGCCCGCTCGGCCAGTCGCGAGTGGATGCGGGCAACTTCCAGGACATCGCGGTCGAACTCGGCTGCGATCTCCACCACCGGCATCGCGAGGTGGAGCCACGGCAGCGCCGCTATCCGCTCGGCCAGTTCTGGCTCTACGCCGTCGGACCGGAGGGCCTCGGCGGCACTGGCGAACGGGGTCTCGTCCGCCCGGGACAGCAGCGATCGCAACGCCTCCATCACGCGTCCGACCCCGTCACCCATGCGCGCCACTTCGGCGGGAACGTCGATTCCGGTCCGCCTATTGTGCAGCAGCCAGCGCGCCGACCGCTCGGTCATGCGTGCCAGCTGCACTCGGGCGGCCGTCTCGGTGTCCGCACCGAGTTCAGTCGCCTGCTCGATGGCGGTCTCGAGGCCGGCCAACCGGTAGATCGACCGGATCGCGAGCTGCGCCCGCACGATCTCGGCCACGTCTGCACCGGTCTCGTCGGCCAGCCGGTGATAGGCGGTGATTCCCATCGAGTTGACGAACCGGTTCACGGTGATCGTTGTCACGATCTCGCGGTGCAGCCGGTGATCGGGCATGCGATCGGCGTATCGCTCGCGGAGCGCCTTCGGGAAGTAGCCGATCAGACGGTCCGCCATATACGGGTCATCCGGCAGCGGCGATGCCGCGATGAGTTGTTCGAGCCGGATCTTCGTGTAGGCGAGCAGAGTGGCCAACTCGGGACGGGTCAGGGCGTATCCGTCCCCCATGCGGGCCTGGACTTCGGCGGCACTCGGCAGGCTCTCGAGTTCGCGGTCGAGGAGTCCGCACTCCTCCAGCATCTGGATCCACTCCTCGTTCGATCCCGCCATCTCCATCGACCGGCAGAGGGCGGAGGCGAGCGCCAGGTTCTGGTCCTTGTTGTGGGAGAGCACCAGGCTCCCGACCTCGTCCGTCATCGAAGCCAGCAGCTCGTTGCGGTCCTCTTCGGCCAGACGCTCGGACGCCACCTCAGGCTGCAGCAGGATCTTGATGTTGACTTCATGATCGGAGGTGTCGACACCTGCCGAGTTGTCGATGAAGTCGGTGTTGATGCGGCCACCGGTCAACGCGTATTCGACGCGGCCCTTCTGGGTCAATCCCAGGTTGCCGCCCTCGCCCACGATGGCCGCCCGAACCGAGGAGCCGTTGACGCGCACGGCGTCGTTGGCCTTGTCCCCGACCTGGGCGTGCGTCTCACCCGAGGCCTTGACATAGGTGCCGATGCCGCCATTCCACAGCAAATCGACGCGGGCGCGGAGAATCGCACTGATCAGCTCGCTCGGTGTCAGCGCAGTCGCGTTCTCGTCGATATTCAGTGCCGCTCGCACCTGCGCCGAAACCGGCACCGACTTCGCCGAGCGCTCGTAGACCCCTCCGCCGGCCGAGATGAGCGCCGGGTTGTAGTCCTTCCACGTCGATCGTGGCAGGTTGAAGAGCCGCTCACGTTCGGCATAGGACGTCTCCGCGTCCGGATCGGGGTCGAGGAAGATGTGCACGTGGTTGAACGCGGCGATGAGCCTAATGTGCCGCGAGAGCAGCATCCCGTTGCCGAACACGTCGCCTGCCATGTCACCGATGCCCACACAGGTGAAATCGGTGGTCTGGCAGTCGATCCCGCGCTCGAAGAAGTGCCGCTTCACGGCCTCCCACGCGCCGCGCGCGGTGATGCCCATGCCCTTGTGGTCGTACCCGGCCGAGCCACCGGAAGCGAACGCGTCACCCATCCAGAAGCCGCGGTCGACCGAGATCTTGTTGGCGATATCGCTGAATGAGGCCGTGCCCTTGTCGGCCGCGACCACGAGGTACGGGTCATCGCTGTCGTGACGCACCACATCGGCCGGGGGCACCACCACGCCGTCGACGATGTTGTCGGTGACGCTCAGCAAGGAACTGATGAACAGCTGGTAGCAGGCCACTCCCTCGGCCAGCCACGCCTGACGGTCCGCCGCCGGGTCCGGAAGATTCTGGGGAACGAAGCCGCCCTTCGCTCCCGACGGGACGATGACGGTGTTCTTGACCATCTGGGCCTTCACGAGCCCGAGTACCTCTGTGCGGAAGTCCTCCGGCCGGTCCGACCAGCGGAGCCCGCCGCGCGCGACCTGGCTGTACCGGAGGTGAACACCCTGCACTCGCGGGCTCGTGACGAAGATCTCGTAGGCCGGGCGCGGCTTGGGCAGGAGGTCGAGTTCACCCGGAAGCAGCTTGAATGCGAGCGCGGGCGCGTCCTCGGCGAATGCGTTGGTGCGCACGGTCGCCTCCATGACCGCGAGGAACATGCGCAGGATGCGGTCCGCGTCCAGGCTCGCCACGCCGTCGAGCATCCGAAGGATGCTCTCGACGGCGGACTGGTACCTGGCGCCCCGCGCCTCGGCGTCCACCGCGAGCCGCGGGTCGAAGCGCGTCTCGAAAACACTGACGAGTGCGGCCGCGATATCGGGATGGTCCACCAGAACCTGCGCGATGTACGGCTGGCCGTACTGCACGCCGGCCTGCTGCAGGTAGCGGGCGATACCGCGCAGCCACGACACCCTCTGCCAGGTGAGTCCCGCACTCATCACCAGTTCGTTGAGCCGGTCGGCGTGACTCAGGCCCCGCAGGGAGGCGTCGAACGCCTCCGAGAAGCGCCGGTAGTCCTCCTCGTTCCACTGTTCGATCGCCTGACCTGCCGGCAACTTCAGACCGAAGTCGTAGATGTTGACCGGCTCTCCCCGCAGGTTCCATTGGGAGGGCCGCTCGTCCACGATGTCGACGCCCATGGAGACGAGGTGGGGCATCAACCGTGTCAGGGACAGGGTCTGCCGGGAGATGACCTTGAGCCGCAGTTCGGCGGACTCCTCCGGGTCATCGGAGGCGAACATGGCATACCGGAGGTCGCTCGCGTCCGCGAGTTGGTTGGCGAGCCTCAGGTCCGCGACCGCCTGCTCGACCGTGTAGTTGGCCTGGTACGTCTCGCCGAACTCCACGCCGCGCTCCTCGGGAGCGAATTCCTCGTCCGCGACGGCGGCGAACTGGTCATACCAGCTCCTCGTCACTGCGGTGAGCTCGTGCTCCAGCGCGTCGATGTCGTAGGCAGGTACGCCGGCGCCGTCGGGGAGCTTCATCATCAGGAAGACCCGCGCGAGCAACGATTCGGTGACGGACACCTGGTATTCGATCGATTCGGTCCCGAACGCCCGCATGAGCACTTCCTGCATACGCAGGCGCATCTCGGTGTTGAAGTGGTCACGGGCCATGTAGATAGTGCAGGACACGAAACGCCCGTACCGCCAGGGCCTGACGAACAGGCGCACCTTCTGGCTCTCCCGCAGGTTAACGACCGCCTCGAGGATCGGGTGAAGCTCATCGACCGAGGCGTGGAACAGCTCACTGCGCGGGAAAGTGTTGATTACGTGCACGAGTGCCTTGGCGTTGTAGCTCTCGGGCTCGAACCCGGAGCGCTCGATCAGCGTCGCGGCCTTCTCCGCGAGGACGGGGATCCGCCCCACATCCATGGTGTGCGCCCTCATGGAGAACAGACCCAGGATCCGCCGTTCGCGCACCTGCCGGCCGCTCTCGTCGAAGAACCGGATCCCGACGTAATCGAGGTACGCCCCACGGCCGACCGGCGACCGGCGCGAGTCCTTCGTCAGGGCGAGGCGCCTGGAGGCGTCGGGGAGCGGGGTCGCGTGGAACTGCCCGCCGGCCTGATCCCCTCTCAGGATGCCGAGGCCGGTACCCGGAACAAGGGTGAACTCGGTGCCGCGGACCTCGTACTCGCCATAGCCGAAGAAGGCGAAGTTATCATCGTCCAGCCACCGGAGGAAGTCGCCGGCCCGTTCCGGTCCGGGGCCCGCGAGCGCAGTCTGAGGCGTGCCCTCCAGCTCGCGCACCGCGTCCTGGATCTGCGCCCGCATCGGCTTATGGTCGTCGACGACGATTCGCACGGCCGCAAGACCCTCGCGCACGGCGCTGATCAGGCCCGGGACCACTTCCCCGGCGGAGCGTCCGAGCGGTGGATACGCCTCGAAACACATCCATGACTCCGGGAGGTCACCGGGCACTCGCTCGTCGAGCACGGTGAGGTCGGCGAGAGTGCCGTCCTCGTCACGCGTGGCGGCGAACTGCGGGTGGTAGAGGTTGCGGATGCTCCAGCCGCCGTGCCGCAGGACCATCGAGACCGTGTCCACGAGGAAGGGCCGATCGTCGGTGACGATCTGGACGAGGGTCGATCCACCGGTGTCCCATCCCTCGACCGACCCCGCGGGCACGACGCCGAGGAGGTCCTCCCCCTTGGTGCGACCCCTGCCGAGCGAAAGATGGTGGGAGGCGATCTCTGCGATATCCCGGGCGGATCGCTCCCGGATCACGTCGCGCTCAGCTTGCGCGAAGTACGCCGAGACGAACTCCTCCAGCCGGCCGGCCGCGAGGGCCTCGGGCGCTCCGGTGACTTCGCGGGCAATCGCTGCGGCCGGGAGAACCGCCGCACCGGCGCCGGGCTCCAGGACTGTCGAGCCTTTGGGAGTGTCGATCACCGTGTCTCCTTCGGTCGGATCCGTCATGGACAATTTTGACGCGTCGCGGAGCCGCCACTGGCCAGTCCTCCGGCCGATGGACGGTGAGGTTGGTCACCGACCGGTCGGACTATGCATCCTCGCCGGCCAGCCGGGCCGCGAACTCGGCGAACCCTGGCAGAGTCATCCGGAGCCTCCCCGACGACGACGCCTCCACCACTCCCCGCGCGATCAGCTGGGACCGGGGCCGGGAGAGCTGCGCGGTGGTGCGTCCGCGGTCCGCTGCCAGTTCCGCGAGCGACGCCTCTCCGCCGCGTTTCGAAAGCGCGACCACGAGTCCCCGCTGAGCCTCGGTGAGCCCGTCCCAGCGCACCCGGAAGATGCTCTCTGCCTCCTCGAACGCGAGGCCGACGGCGGCGTGCGCATCGACGCGCCGGATCGTGCCGGCCCGGCGCAGCTCGAAGGCATACCTCCCGACAGCTTGGAGGAAGTAGGGCACGGCCCAGGTCGCCTCGACCACATCTTCCGCCGCGCCCTCCTCCCACTGAACTCCGACGTGCCGGGCGGGCTCGGTCAGCGCCGTGAGCGCCGCCCCGCGGGAGAGCGGCCCGAGCGGGACAACCCGGTACAGGCGCTCCGCGTAGGGGTTGGCTTTCGCCAGCACGGTGGGGAGATGCGACTGCCCGGCGGCGACCACGTGGATCGGCACGGGAAGGTCCTCCTGACCGAGCAGGTGGAGGGCCTTGTTGATGCCGTGGAGATCGGGAGTGACGGCGGCGTCAAGTTCATCGATCGTGATGAGGGCGGCCCGGTTCTCGGTCCGCAGCCACTCGCCGAGTGCCCTGAGCAACTCGAAGAGGTCCGAACCCAGATCGCCGGAGAGGTGCACCTCGGGCTCGTCCGGTTTGAGGTCCAGACTGAAACTCGCGACGCCCTTGGTGTCCCACTGCACCCGGAACGAGGAGAACACGCCGATCAGGCGCCGTAGTGCGCTGCGGACCGGAGACAGCTGGTCCGCCGAACGGGCCGCCTGATGCCGTGCCCATGCCCGGTGCATGGGCACGTAGAGTTCGCGGACGAATGCGCGCGCGAGGTGTTCCGGCGGCCCCGCCTCGATCGATGCGACCTCCCAGCCGGCGTCCCGTGCCCGCTGCGCGAACTCGAGCAGCAGCACGGTCTTTCCCACGCCGCGTGTGCCGGTCACCAGCCACGGACGCGTGCCCTCACCGGTGGCTCCGACGTCGGAAACCAGCTCGTCGAAGGAGGCGAGCACCTCGTCCCGACCGGCAAGGACCGGCGGCGAGACTCCAGCTCCTGGACGGT
This sequence comes from Actinomycetaceae bacterium, assembly GCA_035647855.1. Taxonomy (GTDB): domain Bacteria; phylum Actinomycetota; class Actinomycetes; order Actinomycetales; family Actinomycetaceae; genus JAAZBW01. The sequence goes on from DASRMP010000046.1 coordinate 20,366, forward strand.
AGGGATTGAGAGGGTCACTCACGGTTGCGACGGTACCAGCGGGGTCCGACGACGTCGCCCGGCACACGCGCCGTCGTCGTCGCTATACAGGCTTGACCAGCGGGAAGGTGATCGTCTCGCGGATGCCGAGCCCGGTCAGGGTCATCAGCAGCCGGTCCACGCCCATGCCCATCCCGCCCGACGGCGGCATGCCCTGCTCCATGGCCTCGAGGAAGTCCTCGTCGAGTGGCATCGCCTCGTCGTCGCCGCCGGCGGCCGCGCCCGCCTGCGACTCGAGGCGCTCGCGCTGCACCACGGGGTCCACAAGTTCGGAGTAGGCGGTCGCGAGCTCGAAACCACGCGCGTACAGGTCCCACTTCTCCACGAGTCCCGGCCTGGAGCGGTGCGCCCGCGTGAGCGGCGAGGTGTCAACGGGGAAGTCGACCACGAACGTGGGCTTCCACAGCCCGTCCGCCACCCGCGCTTCGAACATTTCCTCGATGATCTTGCCGGGCGTGAAGTGGCGCTCCACGGGGACAAGAATCGATTCGGAGATCCTCGCGAGCTCGGCGCGCGACATCTCCGGGCTGATCTCCCGTCCGAGCGCCGCCGAGAGCGAGTCCAGCAGCGAGATCGACTCCCACTCCCCCGAGAGGTCGTACGTGCTGCCGTCGGCAAGCTCCACGATCTCGGTGCCGAACGCATCACGGGCCGCACGCTGCACCAGGTCGCGGGTGAGGGCCGCCATCGTGTGGTAATCGCCGTACGCCTCGTAGACCTCCACCATGCTGAACTCGGGCGAGTGACTGGAATCGGCGCCCTCGTTGCGGAAGTTCCGGTTGATCTCGTAGACCTTCTCCACACCGCCGACCACCGCCCGCTTGAGGAACAGCTCAGGGGCGATGCGGAGGTACAGATCGATGTCGTAGGCGTTCATGTGGGTCACGAACGGCCGCGCCGCCGCACCGCCGTGGAGGGTCTGCAGCATCGGGGTGTCCACCTCGAGGTACCCGCGCGCGTCGAGGTTCGCGCGCAGCGAGCGCAGTACTGCAGACCGTGTCCGGACCATGTCGCGCGCGGCAGGCCGCATGATGAGGTCGAGGTGGCGACGCCGCACGCGTCCCTCCTCGGAGAGCGCCACGGGCTCGCCGGCCTCGTTGAGGTAGACCTTCGGCAGCGGGCGCAGCGCCTTGGACGCGATCCGCCAGGGCGGGACGGACTCGCCCCGCTCGTCCGTACCCGGCTGCGCGAAGACGGACAGTTCCCCACGGCGGGACGAGCCCACGTGGCCGTGCACGAAGAGGTGGTCTCCGAGATCGACATCGGTCTTGAACGAGTTGAGCGACTCCTCACCGACCGCTGCCAGCGAGAGCATCGACTGGATGGTGGTGCCGTTGCCCTGCTGGATGGTGGCGAAGCAGAGTTTGCCGGTGTTGCGCAGGTACATGACGCGTCCCGCGATGCCGACGAGTTCCTCGGGCCGTTCCTCACCCGCCTCGAGCTTTCCGTCCCACTGCTCGCGCACCTCGGCGATCGTGGTCGTGATCGGCAACGTCACCGGGTACGGGTCAATTCCGGAGTCGAGCAGCCGTGCGCGCTTGGCGGCGCGTACTCGGAACTGCTCGGAGTGCTCCGCGGTGGTCATTGCTGTGGTGGAGGGATGCTCGGTCACGCCCAAATCCTACCCAGGTGCGTGATCGGCGCGTTCCTGCGCCGCTTGGATACCCCTCGGGGTATTGCTAGACTGCGGAACAGACGTGTGAGAGGCAGGTCAGGATGCAGCTACAGAGTGCGGATTTCGCGGGTGTTCGTAACAGGCTCGCCCGCGCCAAGGGTCAGCTGGATGGCGTGATCCGCATGCTGGACGAGGGCGATGACTGCGAGAAGATCGTCACCCAGCTCGCGGCCTGCTCGAAGGCGCTCGACAAGGCGGGGTACTCGATCATCGCTGGGGCCCTGCAGCAGTGCCTCACCAACCCCGACGAGTCGATGGACCCGCAGCGGCTCGAGAAACTCTTCCTGACGCTGACCTGACCGTCCTTCGGCCGGCGCGCGCCCCGAACCCCTCCAGATCCCCTGCAAGAAAGAGCCTGAATCCCATGAGAATCGTGATCGTCGGTGGAGTCGCCGGCGGGATGAGCGCGGCAGCACGCGCCCGCCGGCTGGATGAGACCGCGGAAATCGTCGTCCTCGAGAAGGGCGAGTATGTCTCGTTCGCCAACTGCGGCCTGCCGTACCATCTCGGCGGCGAGATCGAGCGGCGGCAGTCGCTCCTCCTCCACACGCCGAATACGCTGCGCCGATCCCTCAACCTCGATGTCCGCACCAACTCGGAGGCCATCGCCATCGACCGGGCCTCGCGCACGGTGACAGTTGCCGGTCCCGACGGCGAGTACTCCCTCACCTACGACGCACTCATCCTCGCGCCCGGCGCGAAGCCGCTGGTGCCGCCCATCACCGGCGTCGAGCACTCCAGCGTTTTCCAGCTCTACACGATGCCGCACCTGGACCGGATCATGGAGCACGTGGACATGCTCCTCGCCTCGCCCGGCAGCGAATCCACGGACATGCCAGTGGCGGAACAGTTGCCGCACGCGGTGGTGGTCGGTGCCGGTTTCATCGGGCTGGAGTCGGTGGAGGCTCTCGTGCATCGTGGCCTGCGGGTCACGGTTGTCGAGTTCGCGCCGCACGTTCTTCCTCCCATCGACGACGAATTGGCGCCGATCATCCAGCGCGAACTCGAGGCGAACGGCGTGGATGTGAAGGTCTCGACTGCGGTCAAGACAATCACGCCCGCCGGCAATGGTGCAGCAGGGCGGCGGGAAGGGAGCGTCGTCGTCGGGCTGTCTGACGGGACGTCCCTGGACGCGGACCTGGTGCTGCTGTCCACCGGCGTTGCGCCCAACTCCGGCCTCGCGAAGGACGCGGGACTCGAGCTGGGAGTGAGGGATGCGATCGTCGTCGACTCGATGATGCGCACCTCGGACCGGCACATCTGGGCCGTGGGCGACGCCGTGCAGTTGAGGCAGGATGTGGGCGGGGTGGAGGTGCTGGGACCGGTGCCGTTGGCCGCACCTGCGAACCGGCACGGACGTCTCGCCGCGGATGCGATAATCCGCGGCCTCACCAGCGACGATCCGAGGCCTCCGCTCGTGCTCGCGACATCGATAGTGCGCGTGTTTGGACAGGTCGCGGCGGTGACCGGGGCCTCGCGGCGGGCGCTCGCGCGGTCCGGCGTCGATTCCGTCACCGTGCACGTGCACCCGAACCAGCACGCCGGCTACTATCCGGGCACGCAGCAGATCCACCTGGTGGGGTCGTTCTCGCAGGACGGCCGGCTGCTCGGCGCGCAGGCGGTGGGACCGGAGGGCGTCGACAAGCGGATCGACGTGCTCGCCACCGCCCTCAAGGGCGGGCTGAGTGCCGACGACCTCGCGGACCTGGACCTCACGTACGCGCCGCCGTTCGGCTCGGCGAAGGACGCGGTCAACATGCTGGGATTCACCGCCCAGAACATCCTCGACGGCACGATGCCCGTCTGGTACGCCGAGGACCTCGACGAGGCGCGCCGGAGCGGGCTGATCCTGGATGTAAGGTCGGTGGCGGAGTTCGGAAGCGGCCACCTCCCGGAGGCACTCAACGTGCCGCACAACCGGCTTCGCGGGCGGCTCGACGAGGTGCGCGCCGCTGCCGGAGACCGGCCTGTGTTCGTGCACTGCCTCTCCGGCGTGCGCTCGTACCTCGCGGTGCGCATTCTGCGTGGTCACGGGATCGACGCCCGGAACCTCTCGGGCGGCGCGCTGACGCTGGAGAACGTGGTCGGCGGCTGGACCGAGCGGCCCGTTCTGACATCCCAGAGGGTGTAGCTCAGTGACGGACGCGTGTGGCTCAGTGACGGACGCGTGTGGCTCAGTGACGGAAGGGCCGCGCGTTTGGCACCATGTGCGGCGCCTGACCCGCGGTGATGTCCGGGACCATGCCCGGGTCCTCGCCGACATCGACGGGCGAATTGTGCTCGTCCACGAATACCACTCGCGGCGTGTAGGTGCGCGCCTCGGCATCCGCGAGCATGCCGTAGGAAATCAGGATGACGATGTCACCCTTGTGGATCAGGTGGGCGGCGGCGCCGTTGATGCAGATCTCGCCAGAACCCGCGACACCAGGGATGACGTAGGTAGTGAGGCGCGCGCCGTTCGTCACGTCGACGACATCGACCGACTGACCCGGAAGCAATTCCGCGGCGACCATGAGGTCCTCATCGACGGTGATCGAGCCGACGTAGTTCAGATCCGCGCCCGTGATCGTGGCGCGGTGGATCTTCGAGATCATCATCTGACGCATCAGACTCGTCATCTCACCTCCTGAGGTGCTCCGTGGTTCGTCGGGTCCCAGTATCTCCCAGCCATTGGCGGACCCGCATCCCGCATTGGCGTGAGGCCCATCGCACGAACGGGCCAAATCCGTCGCACGCAGACTCCGCCCGCCGCCCACGCAAATCCCGCCCGCCGTCCACGCAAATCCCGCCCGCTGTCCACGCAAGTCCCGCCCGCCGCGGTACCTCGGGCCCCGTTTGGCTCGGCGCTGGGCTTCAAACTCACCGCGCTCCGCTTCAAACTCACCGCGCTCGGCCTCGAACTCCTTGAGGAGGTCCTCCTTGGGAACGTCAGGCTGGTTCTCCGGGCGAACCAGTCCGCCGTCGCTTTGCATTACGCCAGCGACCGCGGGCTGGGGAACGTCAGGCGCCGCCTTGACGGTGCTCTGGGAAACTCCAGGCGCCGCCTTGACGGTGCTCTGGGAAACTTCAGATCCCCTGGGGAGCTTCGTGAGCGTGTTGCGCTTTGGCGGGGAGCCGCTTCCGCCGGCGTCTTGCTACTCCTGTAGGAGTTTCGGCGGCACGCGCTCGTTTCATGCGGTCCGGGGGTGCTTTTCGGCCTGTTCAACCGGTAGCAGACCCTCTTGAACCGGCAGCAGAGCGACAACCGTAGGCGTTTGACCTCTTCCGTAGGCGTTTGACACGTGTTTAACACCTACACAAGAAGCTAACCGCCTACGGTAGACGAATCCGGCGGTCCGGAGGGCCGCGAACAGGCCAAAAAAGGGCCAAATCCACCCCTCGACGGCGCAGGCGCCAGCCCACAGGGCCGAAACTCCTACAGTAGTCCCCGTACTCCCCTGCCGGAAGGCCCATTCCGGACTGAGAATGCCACATTCACCGGACTCGCGGCTGAAAACCGCGGCCGAAGACGCCCGCAGGCGGCGTCGAACCGCCCGAAGAGACCCGCAGGCGGCGTCGACTCGCCCGAACCCGCACAGCCGACACCCACGTCGATTCATCCGCGCCGGAACACCCGAAGAACCGACTCCCCTCGACCCAAATCGGCCAAGAAAGCGCCAAGAAAGCGGCGAGACGCACCCCGGACCCGGCACACTCATGCTCGCTCGCCCGGACGAACCTCAATCTGCACCCACCCGACCAAGAACACCGATACACCCAACTCGCAACACCTCCCGAAGTCCCGCAGCCACCCGGCTTCGGGGTTCCAAAGCGGTCCGAAGTTCCGCAGCGGCGTGCCCGGCCGAGCCCGAAGCGCGAGGGCGCACGATCGTCACGATGGCGCAGTGACGTCACTGCGCCATCGTGACGAACGCCAGCCATCCCGTGACGAACGTGCGCCCCGAAAGTCAGCGTGTGACGATCGCGCGCCCTGATGTGACGAACGCCAGCCATCCCGTGACGAACATGCGCCCCGAAAGCCAGCGTGTGACGATCCCGCGCCCTGATGTGACGAACGCCAGCCATCTCGTGACGAACGTGCGCCCCGAAAGTCAGCGTGTGACGATCGCGCGCCCTGATGTGACGAACGCCAGCCATCATGTGACGAACATGCGCCCCGTCAGAGGACGGACCTGAGACCGGAAGCGAGGACGGACCTCAGCCGGACGCGAGGCCGGGCGCCCGCAGCGGTCACTGGCTTGCGGGACCCGTGACGATCGCGCCGTTCTCGAGGTGCACCTCCGCCGGCTGCAGATCGGCGTTCGCCGGGCCGGAGACGAACGTGCCATCGAACTCGAACCTCGAGTTGTGGCAGGGACACGCCAGTCCTGAGACTTCCACCCGAACAGCGCGGCCCTGGTGTGGACAGACTCCGGAGTGCGCCAGAATCTCGTCCCCGGACCGAGTCAGAACGACTGGCGTCCCCGCCGCCGTCATCACCACGAGTGTCTGGCCGTCCTCGAAGTCGTCGAGCGAGGCGATCGCCTCGCCGGCTTCCGCTGTCCGGTCCGGGATTCCGGAACCATCCGAGCACGCTGCCAGCACCGGGATCGCGGCTGCGCCGAGCACTGTTCCGGCGAGCACACTGCGCCGCGAGGGCCGTTTGATATCCGTCACAACATCTATTGTGCAGCTCTGGCTAGTCTTGTCACTGTGGCGCTCTACTTCTGGCTGATCGACATCCTGCAATGGGTGGTGTCCGTACCGCTGTTCGCCATCGAGGTGTTCGCGTTGGCTGACGCCGCTGGCCGTCCGGGTGCTCTCTTCGAGGCGAACATGAAGCGTCCGAAGACCTTCTGGATCGCCCTGCTCGCCATCGGTGCGCTCTTCGGGCTCGCGTCCCTGCCCTTCCTCCAGCTCCCTCCGAATCTCTTCCTAACGGTGCTGGCCGTGCTTCCCGCCGGAATCTACCTCGCGGACGTCCGCCCAGCCCTGCGGGGACGCCAGTGGTGACGCCGATGTCGCGGCGCAAAATGCCGGGCGTTGCCGAGAAAGGCGAGGAGTGAGGCGGGCGGAGCCCGGAGAAGTCAGGGAGAAAGATGTCGGGGCGGTCGTGAGCAGGTCGGATTCCGATGGGGTCGAGAGGGGTTTGCGGTGAGAGCGGTTCTGCAGCGAGTCAAGCGCGCCGCCGTCGTCGTCGACGGCGAGACGGTGGGTGAGATCGACCGGCCCGGGCTCGTCGCGCTCGTGGGGGTGACCCACGACGACGGCGCCTCCGAGGTGGCGACCATCGCCCGGAAGATCGCGGAGCTGCGCATCCTGAATGATGAGGAGTCGCTCGTGACGGCGGCGGCGCCGGTGCTCGTGGTCTCGCAGTTCACGCTGTACGGGGTCGCGAAGAAGGGGCGGCGGCCGAGCTGGTCGGACGCGGCGCCGGGCCACGTGGCGGAGCCGCTGGTGGACGCCGTCGTCGGGGAATTGCGGGCACGGGGCATCGAGGTGGCGACGGGGCAGTTCGGCGCGCAGATGGAAATCGAAATCCACGCCGACGGCCCGTTCACAGTGCTTGTCGAGGCCTGATTAACGCCTTGGGTGAACAAGGGACGTTCCTGTCGTTGCTGGTCGTTAGCATTGCTGGAAGCCAGCGGCCTGAGGAGGCTCAAAATGTTCGAACGGTTCACCGACCGCGCTCGTCGGGTGGTGGTGCTCGCCCAGGAGGAGGCGCGCATGCTCAACCACAACTACATCGGCACAGAGCACATCCTCCTCGGTCTGATTCACGAGGGTGAAGGCGTCGCGGCGAAGGCACTCGAATCGATGGGTGTCTCGCAGGAAGCAGTGCGTACCCAAGTGGTCGAGATCATCGGCGAGGGACAGAACTCCCCGACCGGTCACATCCCATTCACGCCTCGCGCCAAGAAGGTTCTCGAACTCTCGCTGCGCGAAGCGCTGCAGCTCGGACACAACTACATCGGCACCGAGCACATACTGCTCGGCCTGATCCGCGAGGGCGAGGGCGTGGCCGCCCAGGTGCTCGGCAAGCTCGGCGCTGACCTCGGACGCGTGCGTCAGCAGGTGATCCAGCTCGTCTCCGGATACCAGAGCAAGGAGCCGGCGACCTCCGGGGGGCCCTCCGAGGGGCAGCCCGCGGGGTCGGCGATCCTTGACCAGTTCGGCCGCAACCTCACCCAGGCGGCCCGCGAGGGCAAGCTGGATCCGGTGATCGGCCGTGAGAGCGAGATCGAGCGCGTCATGCAGGTGCTGTCGCGCCGTACCAAGAACAACCCGGTCCTCATCGGTGAGCCTGGCGTCGGGAAGACGGCGATCGTCGAGGGGCTCGGGCAGGACATCGTGCGCGGTGACGTGCCGGAGACCCTGAAGGACAAGCAGCTCTACACTCTTGACCTTGGCTCGCTCGTGGCGGGATCCCGCTACCGCGGTGACTTCGAGGAGCGCCTGAAGAAGGTCCTGAAGGAGATCCGGACCCGTGGGGACATCGTCCTGTTCATCGACGAGATCCACACGCTCGTGGGCGCCGGCGCGGCAGAGGGCGCGATCGATGCGGCGTCGATCCTGAAGCCGATGCTCGCGCGCGGCGAACTCCAGACCATCGGCGCGACCACGATTGACGAGTACCGCAAGTACATCGAGAAGGATGCCGCGCTTGAGCGCCGTTTCCAGCCGATCCAGGTCTCGGAGCCGACCGTGTCCCACACGATCGATATCCTCAAGGGCCTGCGTGACCGCTACGAGGCGCACCACCGCGTGACCATCACCGATGACGCGCTCGTGGCGGCCGCGAACCTTGCGGACCGCTACGTCTCGGACCGTCACCTGCCGGACAAGGCGATCGACCTGATCGATGAGGCGGGCGCGCGGTTGCGTATCCGCCGGATGACCGCACCGCCGGACCTCCGCGAACTCGACGAGAAGATTTCCGAGGTCAAGCGTGAGAAGGAGTCCGCGATCGACGATCAGGACTTCGAGCGCGCCGCGCGGCTCCGTGATGAGGAGGCGCGTCTCGGCGAGACGCGCGCCGAGAAGGAGCGGGTCTGGAAGTCGGGCGATATGGATGCGATCTCCGAGGTGAACGAGGACCTCATCGCAGAAGTGCTCGCCCAGTCCACGGGTATCCCGGTCTTCAAGCTCACCGAGGCGGAGTCGAGCAAGCTCCTCAAAATGGAGGACGAGCTCCACAAGCGGATTATCGGCCAGGATGACGCCATCAAGGTGCTTTCCCAGGCGATCCGCCGCACGCGCGCGGGCCTGAAGGACCCGAAGCGCCCCGGCGGTTCGTTCATCTTTGCCGGCCCCACCGGCGTCGGAAAGACGGAGCTGGCCAAGGCGCTCGCCGAATTCCTCTTCGGGGACGAGGACGCGCTCATCCAACTCGACATGTCCGAGTACGGCGAGAAGCACACCGTCTCTCGCCTGTTCGGTTCGCCTCCCGGCTACGTCGGGTACGACGAGGGCGGCCAGCTCACCGAGAAGGTGCGCCGGCGTCCATTCTCCGTGGTGCTGTTCGACGAGGTCGAGAAGGCCCACCCGGACGTGTTCAACGCACTCCTGCAGATCCTGGAGGACGGTCGCCTGACCGATGCGCAGGGCCGGGTGATCGACTTCAAGAACACCGTGATCATCATGACCACCAACCTCGGGACCCGGGACATCGCCAAGGGCGTGATGACGGGATTCCAGGCCGGTGGCGAGCTGTCCACGGACTACGAGCGCATGAAGGGCAAGGTCCACGACGAGCTCAAGCAGCACTTCCGGCCGGAGTTCCTGAACCGTGTTGACGAGATCGTCGTCTTCCCGCAGCTCAGCCCTGACGAGATCCTGCAGATCGTCGATCTCATGATCGCCAAGGTGAACGAGCGCATGCACGACCGCGATATGGAGGTCGAGCTGACTCCTGCCGCGAAGGCCCTGCTGGCCGAGCGCGGTTACGACCCGGTGCTCGGTGCTCGCCCGCTGCGCCGCGCCATTCAGCGCGAGATCGAGGACGCCCTCTCCGAGCGCATCCTCTTCGGTGATCTGAAGGGCGGCCAGAAGGTCATCGTCGACGCCCGTGGTGAAGGCATCCTGGGGGAGTTCACCTTCAAGGGTGTTCCGCGCGGCGAGCGCGGCCCGGACTTGCCTGATGAGATCGAGGAGAACCCGGACATCCACGCCATGTTCGGCAGCCCGCACACTCCGGTCCGGCCCATCGAGGGCGGCCGGGACAGCTCGGGCAGCATGGGCGGCGCGAAGATGGGTTAGGCCGCGCACAGAAGGCGGAGCACGGTAGGCCGCGCACAGAAGGACGAGAAGCGGGCTGCGACCGAATCAAGGTCGCAGCCCGCTTTGTCATTTCGTGACGCGGCGTCCTCGGGGCGCTCGCCGCGCCCCCTCGCGTCAGACGTCGCCGACGGGGGTGCCTTGGAGCACCACGTCTCCGATGCCGGCGTCGACGCTGATTCGCACCGGGGCGTCGACGGGGATCCCGGACTCGCTGGGCGGCGGTGTCCGGTTGCTCGTGGCGCCGATGCCGCCCTGGCCAGTGACCACGTATCCAGCGGTGGTCGGAGGGAGGTTGAGCGTCACATTTCCGATGCCGGCGTTCACCTCGATGGACTCCGGTACCGTGGCGCCTGCGAACGTGAGCCCGATGTTCCCGACACCGCCGTCGACCGTCACCGCTCCGCCGTCGATCGTGACCGTGCCGGACACGTCGCCGAGCCCGCCATTCACGTCAAGCGACCGGGATGTGGTCTCGAGGTTGATGTTCCCAACCCCGGCGTCGGCCACGATCGTGCTCCACTCGCCCTCGGCGGTGACTTCGCCGACGCCGGCGGAGATCCTCAGGTCGAGGCCGCTGCGCTTCGGCACTTGGACGTCGATCCGCTGCTGCGGCGAGGACCACCAGCCGGAGTCGGCCCCGAAGTTCCAACCATTGCGGCGCTCGGGCGAGATTCTGAGACTGTCGCCGCGCCGCTCGACGGCGTTCTCACTGAGGCGGTCAGGGTCGCCGGTCAGCGTGGCGCTCCACGTCAGGTCCGAGCCGGAACCCGTTCCGATGGTCACGTCGGCGCTTTCGGCGGAGACGACGAGTCCGCGGACGCCGTCGAGGCTCTCGTTTCCGCTGAGCTCGTTCTGCGGCCACAGGGGTGCCCCGACGGCGGCGGTCCGGGCAGTCCAGCCCACCGCGAGAACGAGGGCGAGGATTCCGACGATCGTGATGAAGACACGGACTGCGGGATTCGGCCGGCGCGTCCGGCCGACGGGCGCCTGCCGCGGCGGTTGCCCATAAGCGGCAGAGCCGTAGGGGACAGCGCCGTAGGGGACAGCGCCGTAGGGGGCGGAGCCGTCAGGGGCGGAACCCCAGGGCACGGGACCGTGGGGGTCACGTGGCTGTTCGTGGGGATTGGAAGTGGGCGGGTATGGCCGCGGGGTGTTGGACATGTCTGGTTCCTTCAGGATTCGAGGTACCGGAGAACGGCCATGACGCGGCGGTTCTCAGTATCGGCGGGCAGGAGGCCGAGTTTCGCGAAGATGGATGAGACGTGCTTCTCCACCGAGCCCTCCGATATGAAGAGCGTGGAGGCGATCGCCGAGTTCGACTTGCCCTGGGCCATCAGCTGGAGCACGTCGTTCTCCCGTGCGGTGAGCCGGTCGAGGTCATCGGTCCGTCGTGAACGGACCACGAGTTGCGCGACGACCTCGGGGTCCAGCGCGGTCCCCCCGTTCGCGACGGTGATGACCGCTTCCAGGAACTCCTCGACGTCGGCCACGCGCTCCTTCAGCAGGTAGCCGAGCCCTTTCGTGGAGTGCGCGATCAGTTCGGAGGCGTAGCGCTCCTCGACGTACTGCGAGAGTACGAGGATCGCTACCCCGGGGTTCTGGGCGCGCAGGAGAGTGGCGGCGCGAATGCCCTCGTCCGTGAAGGTCGGCGGCATGCGGACGTCCACGAGAGCGAGGTCGGGCTTGAGGCTCGCGGCGAGTGAGACGAGTTCCTCGGCGGTGCCGAGCGATGCGACGATCTCGTGGCCGGCATCGGTGAGGAGGCGCTCGAGACCTGCGCGGAGCAGGACGGAATCTTCGGCGATGATCAGACGCATGGGATCTCCACGGTGAGGATGGTTGGTCCCCCGGAGGGGCTGATGAGGCTGAGGGTTCCCCTGGCGGACCGGACCCGCTCCACCAGGCCTGCGAGCCCGGTGTGCTGGGTGCCGTTCGCGACCCGGGCGCCCCCGACGCCGTCGTCCATCACCACTATTCGGAGGACGTCCCCGTCACGGGTCACGACGACGTCGGCGCGGTTTGCCCGCGAGTGCTTCGCGACGTTGGTCAGCGCTTCCGCGACGACGAAGTACGCGACCGACTCCGCCGCACGCGCAGGACGCTCGTTCAGCTCCACACGGACCCGCACCGGAACAGGCGAGCGGGCTGCGAGAGCCGAGAGTGCGGCGTCGAGTCCTCGGTCGGTGAGGACGGCCGGATGGATGCCCCGGGCGAGCTGCCGCAGGTCGTTGACGGCGGCCTTGGCCTCGCCGTGGGCCTCGTCGATCATCTGGCGCGCGGATTCAGGATCGGAGTCCATCTTGGACTTCGCCATGCCGAGCGTCATCGCGAGATTGACGAGCCGGGGCTGGGCGCCGTCGTGAAGGTCGCGCTCGATGCGGCGCCGCTCGGCCTCGGCCGCGCGCTCCGCGGAGTCGCGGGCGTCCGTGAGCGCGTGGACCTCCTGGCGCAGTTCCTCTTCGGAGCTTGCGAGCAGGGTCGAGTCGAGCATTCGGTCTGCGAGGACACCCACCCAGAGGACTGCGGCCGCGAACAGGACGAACAGGATGCCGAGCGGTATAGCCCAGGTGTCGGAGACCGTGAGGCCGGGGAAGAACCGGTAGCCGACCGCCTCCGAGCCGATCATGCCGAAGGTCCCGAGGCCGGTCCCGAGTAGCCAGATCGCCATCGAAGTGGCGACGATGCCGAGCAGGAGCTTGAGGACGTGATGCATGAGCGAGCGCCAGAATTCCTGGGTCGCGAACGGCGCCAGCGTGCGGCCGAGCCAGCCGGCGTCCGGGGGATGTTGCGGGGCGGCGAAATCGCGGACAGGCAGGTTGTAGATGGCGCGGGAACGGCTGCGCTCCCCGCTCAACACCGCTCGGATGAGGTAGAGCAGTGCCCAGAGGAGCAGGAGTCCGATACCGAAGGCGGGCACGAGGCCCACGCCGACGGCGAGGAGCACGAGTATGGGAATGCCCCACACGAAGAAGAGCAGCGCGGACACCATGAGGTTGGCGAGGCCGGGGACGAAGTCGGTGACGAGTCGGCGGGGCCGCTCGTCCGTGGTGGGCCGGCCCGGGGGTGCCGAGGACGCGGCGCTGCCGGAGCCGTCGAGTGCTGTGGTCATGGTTCGAGGCTAATTGTGCCCGGGTCTCGTTGACAGGGTGCCATCAGGCCGATCGAGAGGGGGGATTTCCCCCAGAACCATGCGGGCCCGGGCCAAGCGGCCCAGCGCTTCGCTCAGCGCGAACCAGGGTGGATCGGGCGGTTCTCGGCGCGCGTCCAGAAAAGGTCCCGGGTAGTTTCTTTAAGACGGGACGTCAGTCCCGAGAAACTGGAGATTCGTTATGAGTTTGGGAGACGACATCAAGCGCGGTGCCGAGAAGGCGATGGGCAAGGCCAAGGAAGGGCTAGGCGACCTCACGGGCAACAAGGAGGCCGAGCGCGAGGGCAAGGCCGAGCAGCTCGAGGCCGACGCGAAGAAGAAGGGCGACGAGTTGCGCGAAGGCGCCGAGGACCTCGTCGACTCGGCCAAGGCCAAGATCGAGGACCTCCGCCGCGACTGATCGCAGCGAGAAGTTCGTCACATCCGGCCCGGAGGCATCGCCTCCGGGCCCTTCTTTCTCTAGCGGCGGACAGCCAGCGGGCATGCGGGGGACCGAAGCCCCATCTACTCGAAGATAGGCTTGGCACGATCGAACGAAAGCGACGTCGCACGTTTCCCCACACTCGAAAGGGTCGAGAGTCGATATGACGAAGTACGTCTACATGTTCAGCGAGGGCAACAAGGATCAGAAGGATCTCCTCGGTGGAAAGGGTGCCAACCTGGCCGAGATGACGAACATCGGCCTGCCGGTGCCCCCCGGATTCATCATCACCACCGACGCCTGCCGCTACTACATGAAGAACGATGACGTGCCGGCGCAGCTCGCCGAGCAGGTCACCGAGTCGGTCCAGAAGGTCGAGCAGCAGATGGGCCGCACCTTCGGGGACCCGAAGAACCCGCTTCTCGTTTCCGTCCGTTCCGGCGCCAAGTTCTCGATGCCCGGCATGATGGAGACCGTTCTCAACATCGGCCTCAACGACGAAACCCTGGCCGGCATCATCGAGATGTCGGGTGGCAACGAGCGCTTTGCCTGGGACTCCTACCGAAGGCTCCTCCAGATGTTCGGCAAGACCGTGCTGGAGATCGATGGTGACAAGTTCGCCGACGCCCTGGACGCCAAGAAGGCCGCACGCGGCATCGTGAATGACCCGGACCTCACGGCGAAGGACCTCTCGGAGCTCGTCGACGAGTTCAAGGCGATCATCAAGGAAGAGACCGGTGAGGACTTCCCCCAGGACGCTCGCACCCAGCTCGACATGGCCGTCGTCGCCGTCTTCAACTCCTGGAACACCGAGCGCGCGATCATCTACCGGAAGCGCGAGCGGATTGCCGACGATCTCGGCACGGCGGTCAACGTCCAGACCATGGTGTACGGCAACCTCGGCGAGAAGTCGGGTACGGGCGTCTGCTTCACCCGCGACCCCGCCACCGGCCAACGGGGCGTCTACGGCGACTACCTGGAGAACGCTCAGGGCGAGGATGTCGTTGCCGGCATCCGCAACACGCTCCCGCTCGCGGCTCTCGAGGAATTGGACAAGAAGTCCTATGACGAACTGCTCGCGAACCTCCAGAGACTCGAGAACCACTACCGCGACATGTGCGACATCGAGTTCACCGTGGAGAACGGGAAGCTCTACATGCTTCAGACCCGGATCGGGAAGCGCACCGCCGCCGCAGCCTTCCGTATCGCGGTCCACATGCTTGACGACGGTCTGATCTCGGAGGACGAGGCACTTGAGCGCGTCACCGGCGCCCAGCTCACCTCGCTGATGTTCCCCCAGTTCGACGCCGATGCCGACCGCGAGCTGCTCGCCAAGGGCATGGCGGCCTCCCCGGGCGCAGCAGTGGGTGAGATCGTTTTCGATTCCGAGCAGGCTGTCGAGCGCAAGGGCGCGGGCGCGAAGGTGATCCTGGTCCGCCGCGAGACCACCCCGGACGACCTCGCGGGCATGATCGCCGCAGCGGGCATCCTGACCTCCCGTGGCGGCAAGACGTCCCACGCGGCCGTCGTGGCCCGCGGCATGGGCACCACCGCCGTGGTGGGTGCGGAGGCGCTGCTCATCAACGCCGAGGCGAACACCGTCACCGTGAAGGGCAAGGTCCTCCGCAAGGGCGACGTCATCTCGATCGACGGCGGCACCGGTGAGGTCTTCGCGGGCGACGTCCCCGTGGCCCCGTCGAACGTCACGCGATACTTCGAGGAGGGCCTCGATGCGGCTCTCGAGGCAGTCTCGGATGAGGGCGAGCGCGAGCTTGTCACCGCCGTCCACCGCTTCATGACCCACGCGGACGAGGTCCGTCGCATGGGCGTCCGCGCCAACGCGGACACGCCCGAGGACGCGAGGCGTGCGCTCGCCTTCGGGGCCGAGGGCATCGGCCTGACCCGCACGGAGCACATGTTCCTGGGCGATCGGCGCGAGATGGTGGAGCACGTCATCCTCGCCGATTCGCAAGAAGAGCGCGACGCCGCCTTCAACCAGCTCACCCCGCTGCAGCGCGGCGACTTCGCCGGGATCCTCGAGGCGATGGACGGACAACCCGTCACCATCCGCCTCATCGACCCGCCGCTCCACGAGTTCCTCCCGGACCTCACTTCGCTCGCCGTGAAGCGCGCGATCAACGAGGACCACGGCATCTCCGCCCCCGAGATCGACACCCTCTACACCGCGGTCAACCGCATGCACGAGGCGAACCCGATGCTCGGTCTGCGAGGCGTGCGTCTCGGCCTCAAGATGCCGGGACTCTTCGATCTGCAGGTCCGCGCGATCGCGGAAGCATGCGTCGAGCGCATCCAGGCCGGCGGCGACCCGCAGCCCGAAATCATGGTTCCGCTGGTCGGAGACGTCAAGGAGCTCACCATCGTCCGCGAGCGCGCCCAAGCCACGATCGACAAGGTCGCGGAGGAGTCCGGCGTGGAGCTGAGCATCCCGATCGGCGCCATGATGGAACTGCCGCGCGCTGCTGTGACCTCGGCGGTGCTCGCGGAGGAGTCGGACTTCTTCTCCTTCGGCACCAACGACCTCACGCAGACCGTGTGGGGCTTCTCGCGCGACGACGTGGAAGGTGCCTTCTTCACGGAATACATGGACGCGGGCATCTTCGAGGTCTCGCCGTTCGAGTCGATCGACGTCCAGGGCGTGGGCGAACTGGTCCGTCAGGGCGTGAACGGCTCCCGTTCCACCAAGCCGGACATGAAGCTCGGTGTCTGTGGTGAGCACGGCGGTGACCCGGACTCGATCCACTTCTTCGAAGAGGTCGGCCTGGACTACGTCTCCTGCTCGCCGTTCCGCGTGCCGATCGCCCGGCTCGAGGCCGCCCGCGCCATGATCGAGGCCGGAATGGACGCCTCGGCCTAGACCAGGTCCTTGTCGTTCCGCCGGGTGATCACCCGGTGATTGCCCGGTGATTGCCCGGTGATCACCCGGTGACCGAACCGTGGCCCGCTTCCCTTGTGGAGGCGGGCCACAGTCATGTCACCCGACAGTCGCACGCCGGTGCCGCCACGTACCCCTACCAGCCACGCCCCTCGTCCGGCGCGAAGGCGCACGTCCGTCACATCTGGGCGCATGATCGTCACACGCCAACCCAACCCATTCGCCCGGGGCGCACGATCGTCACATGGGGGCGCACGTCCGTCACACGCAGATTCTGAGGGCGCACGATCGTCACATCAGGGCGCGCATCCGTCACATGGGGGCGCACGTCCGTCACAGGAGGGCGCGCGATAGTCACATCCGTGAGATCGGGGCGCATGATCGTCACAAGATGGCTGGCGTTCGTCACGGAGCGAACCCGGCCGGACACCGCCGCTGGGGGAACTCGAACCCCATTCAGGACGATCTGGCGTGAGCTGGGGAACTTCAGGCTGCGACGTGAGCGTGAGCGTGGATCCGCGTACTGACCGCACTCCGGATGTGCCTGAAGCGCGGCGGCAGCGATGAAAGACTGGCCGCATGACGAGTTCGACCCTTCCCATCTCGCGATCCTCCGCCGCCCGCCGTGAGGCAGCTGATTCCTCCGGGCGTGCGGCCGAGCTCGCCGCAGCGCTCGGCCGCGAGATGGCCGGCGAGGTCGATTCCTCCAACCTGACGCGCGGCCTCTACAGCACGGACGCATCGAACTACCGAGTCGTCCCGCAGGTGGTCGCGTTCCCGGAGAACGCCGAAGATGTCTCCGTTGCTCTCGCGTTGGCCTCCTCCCACGAGGTCCCGATCACGGCCCGGGGAGCGGGTACCTCAATCGCCGGCAACGCCGTCGGCGCAGGTCTCGTTCTCGATTTCGCGAAGCACATGAACCAGGTCGAGATCGATCCTGGCACGCAGTCGGCAATTGTCGGGCCTGGCGCGATCCTCGGTGCGATTCAGCGCGCCGCCGCCCCGCACGGGCTCCGCTTCGGGCCCGATCCCTCCACGTGGCCGCGCGCCACGATCGGCGGCACCATCGGCAACAACGCATGCGGCCCCCGCGCCCTCGCATACGGGCGGGCGGCGGACAACGTCATCGAACTCGACGCCATCGACGGCACCGGTCGGCTGTTCACCGCCGCGCAGGACCTCGCGGCCGTCCAGGGCCTCGCGGATCTCGTGAACGGCAACCTGGGAACCATTCGCCCGAACTTCGGGAGGTTCAAGCGGCAGGTCTCCGGCTACTCGCTCGAGCACCTCCTGCCCGAGCACGGGACCGATTTGGCGCGATTCCTCTCCGGTTCGGAGGGCAGCCTCGCGCTCTTCACCCGCGCCCGCGTCAACCTCGTACCCCAGGCGCCCGCGCCCGCCCTCGTCGTGCTCGGTTACCCGTCGATGGCCGACGCCGCCGATGCCGTCCCCGCACTCCTCGCCCACGCCCCTCTCGCCATCGAGGGCATAGACCACCGCCTCATCGACGTCGTCCGCGCGCACTCCCGGACTCCCGTCCCCAGCCTTCCCGACGGCGCCGGTTGGCTCCTCGTCGAGGTGGGCGGCGAGAACGACTCCGAGGCGCTCGCCCGTGCGCGGGCGCTCGCCTCCGACGGCGGGACCTCCTCCTTCATTGTCCTGCCGGCCGGGCCGGAGGCCGCCGCCCTCTGGCGGATCCGCGCGGACGGTGCCGGCCTGGGCGGCCGCACCCCCGCCGGCCGGCCGGCCTGGCCCGGATTCGAGGATGCGGCAGTGCCGCCGGAGAAGCTCGGGGCCTACCTGCGCGACTTCGAGTCCCTCCTCGCGGACCACAACCTTGACGGACTTCTCTACGGGCACTTCGGTGACGGCTGCATCCACGTCCGGATCGATTTTCCGATCGAGTCCGTCGAGGGAGTTCCGTCCACGATGGCCTTCCTCGAGGAGGCCACGGACCTCGTTGTCTCCTATGGCGGCTCCATCTCGGGCGAGCACGGTGACGGCCGCGCGCGTGGCGCACTGCTGGAGCGCATGTACCCGGCCGAGGCGCGGGACCTGTTCGGTCAGGTGAAACACCTCCTTGACCCGGACAACAACCTCAACCCCGGCATCGTTGCCGCGCCGGTTCCGGTCGCGGCGGACCTGCGCCGTCCGGCCGCCCGCATCACCGAGGCTCGAGGCTTCGCGTTCCGTGAGGATGGCGGCGACTTCACGAACGCCGTGCACCGCTGCACCGGCGTCGCCAAGTGCCAGCAGGACAACTCCGCGGCCGGCGGCTTCATGTGCCCGAGCTTCCTCGCCTCACGCGAGGAGAAGGACGGCACCCGGGGGCGAGCCCGCATTCTGCAGGAGGTCACGAACGGGACCCTCATCACGAAGTGGGGCAGCGAGGAAGTGCGCGACGCCCTCGATCTCTGCCTCGCGTGCAAGGCCTGCTCCACCGACTGCCCCACAGGTGTCGATATCGCCAAATACCGGTCCGAGACGCAGTATCGCGCCTACTACGGCAAGGTCCGGCCCATCACGCACTACCTGCTCGGTCAGCTTCCCCGCTGGGCGGGCATGGTCCGCTCGATCCCCGGGGTCGCGGCCCTCGTGAACGCAGTGACGGGCCTGAAGCCGGTGGAGAAGGCGATTCTCTTCGTGGGCGGCATGGACGTGCGTCGCAACATGGTGACGTTCGAGAAGAACCCGGTGGGCCGCTGGATGCGGAAGCGCGGCGGCAAGCTGGCCGGTGAAGAGACCGAAGGCGCCCCGGTTTCGGGCGCACGCGGACAGCGGGTAGTCGTCTGGGCGGACTCGTTCTCGCAGTCGCTCGACTCCGGACCCGCGAAGGACGTGGTCCTGCTTCTGGAGGAGGCCGGCTACGATGTCGTGCTCGCGCCCGAAGGTGCCTGCTGCGGCCTCACCTGGATTACCACGGGTCAGCTCGACGGCGCCAAGAAGCGCCTGGACAAACTCGCCGGAATCCTGGGCCCGCTCGCCGTCAACGGCATCCCGATCGTCGGCGTCGAGCCGAGTTGCACCGCCGTCCTCCGCGACGACCTCCTCGATCTGCTGCCCGACGACCCGCGCGCTCACGCGATCGGCCGCCAGACGTTCACCCTCGCCGAGTTGCTCACCCACCCGGAGTACGGGCCGGGGGAGGCGTGGAGGCCTGCAGACCTCGACGGCGTCGAGGTCGTGGCGCAGCCGCACTGCCACCACTACTCGGTCATGGGATGGGAGGCCGATGAGCGGCTGCTCACTGAGGCCGGTGCCGAGGTGACCACGCTGACCGGCTGCTGCGGTCTCGCCGGCAACTTCGGCATGGAGCGGGGCCACTACGAGATGTCCGTCAAGGTGGCGGAGAACAACCTGCTCCCCGGACTCAACGAGCACCCGGACGCGGTCTATCTCGCGGATGGCTTCTCCTGCCGGACGCAGGCCACACAACTCGCTGACCGCAGAGGAATCCACCTCGCGACGCTGCTGCGCGGCAAGCGCTGACCCCCGCCGCACGGGCGGTGGCGCCGGCCGCCCTGATGCTCGTGCAAGAATGGGATCAGTTCCCCTGCTGAAGATTACGGGCTCCAAATGCGCCTTTTTGAGTACGACTCCGGGCAACTCCATGCCACGCGAGTCGGTGCGGCACGCTCTGCGGACGTCGATCCGGAGGTGATGGAGGCGGTGCGGGATTCCGTGCTCCACATCATCGGCCGGCCTCTGTTACCGATTCGGTGGATCGGCTCAGATGGGAGTCACGCGTTGCCGGACGGACCGCACAGACTCATCGCCATGGACTCCTCGGGGCAGGTGGTGAGCATCGAGGTACTCGCCGCTCTTGATTCCGTGGGGCTGGTCGGCGCGCTCGCGCGGTCCGGCAGAACCGCCAACTACGGCTGGGGGGGCTCTCTCCGAGATGTATCCCGGCGGAGCGCAGGCGTTCCGCCGCGACTGGAGTTCCTTCCGCGAGTCACTCCCGCCGCGCCCGGTTCCCGGACCGCGCCTCTTCGTGGTGACGGGTTCGATCGGCGACGACGTTCGGCCGGCTCTCGAGGTGCTCGCGGACTCCGGCGTCGAGGTCTACGAGGTCTCTCAGCGCGAGATGAGCGATGGACGCGTCGTCGTCGAGATCAACGAGCCCTTCCGGGTGACCGTGCCGACCCTTGCAGCCAGCTCCACCCTCTTCGCGGGACACCGGCCAGATCTCATCGGCGCAGGCGACTCCGACCTGCGACGGGCGGCGGCCACGGCCGCGGACGGCGAGAGTATCGCCGTGGACCTCGTCGAGACGCCAGGGGCGGTCGAGGGAGCGGAGACACCCGCGGTCGAGCCCGCCGGGTACCGCAGCGGCCTCGTCGCGGATTCGCGTCTGGTGAGACTCGCCGCCGAGGTCGGGCAGCCGACACCCCTCGTGTGGATGCAGCTCCGCAAAGGTATCCGGATCGATGCGACCCTGCTTCCGGACGGAACCATCGAACTCGCGGACGGCCGTCGCTTCGCCGACGCGTCGGAGGCGGCACGCGAGGCATCTAACCGCGTGTCCGTGGACGGGTGGCGCGTCTGGCGTATGACCGAGGGCGGACCGTCCCTCGCGGAGGCGTACGAGGAGTGCGGGCGCCCGCCTTCGAGCGGCCGGCGCCGCCGCCGGACCTGAGGCGGGCCTTCCTGCGCCGCGCCGCGCCTCTGAGGTGAGCGGCGGAGTTCGTTCGTCAGCGAATCGCGTACGCCCGGAGCCATCGCTCCAGCTCACAGTAAACCCGTGTGCGCACGGCCTGCCGGGAGAGGAACACGTCATGGACCGCGCCGTCGAAGCGCGCCAGAGTGACGAGCGGGCCGAGCCCCAGCGAGCGTTGGGCGATCTGTTCGACGTCGAGCACCGAGTCCACCTCCCGCAGTTCGGGCAGCCATCTCGGTGAGTAGTTGGTTCTCGCCGAGGTGAGTACCAGAATCGGGCACGTGATTTCGAGGCCCTGGGCGACCTGCGACTGTCCGGCACGGATGGCCGAGAGCCAGCCGGGCCGGACGAGCGCCGAGGTCCGGGACTTCCAGTTCGGATCGAGCTGCCAGCCGTCGTAGAACGGATCGCCTGCGGTGCCGGGTGGGCGCTCGCCGTCGTCGTCGGGGATCCAGCCTGCAAGGGTGCGCGCGTAGAAGCCAGTGTCCGCCAACGGAACAATCCCGGTCGGATTGACGCGGGAGAGAGTGTCTATCAGTTGCGTGCCCAGCGTGCGCGTGATGACTGATCCCTGGAGTTCGAGCCAGGGAGCGTCGAGCACGAGCGCACGAAGGGCTCCGGGGTGCCGGTGCGCCCAGAGCGCGGCAACGAGGCCGCCCGTGGAGTGGCCCATGAGCACCAGGTCGGTGCCGATGCCCACCTCGTCGCGGATGACGGCGAGGGCGGCGTGGAAGTCCTCGTCATAGGTGCTGAGGTTGGTGATGTAGCCGTGCAGCTGTCCCGCGCGGAGGCTGCGGCCGTACTTGCGCAGATCGAGCGCGTAGAACGCGCCGCCGAGCCTGGCGATGACGCGGGCAAGTTCCCGCTGGTGGAAGTAGTCGTTCCAGCCGTGAATCCAGAGGCCCACGAATCTGGTCGCGGTGGGCGTCCCGGCGTGGGCGAGCGGGTCGTTGCCCGGGACGTAGCGGACCAGCGTGGCGACGACGGGACCTTGGTCGTCGTCCAGCAGTGGCAGGGTGCGCGCCTCGAAGCCGGCGCCGAGCACGTCATCGTGCCAGCCGGTGTCTGTCAGCGGTCCGGTTGGGAGAGGTTCGAGATAGATCTCGCTCACGCTTCGATTCTCCCGCGAGCGTGCGGCCCAGTCGAGCCGTATCTGCGGGCGGGGTCACTTCCAGGCGCGGGAGCTCGCTCTCGTCAGCAGGAAGCGCTCGACATGCTCGGAGACCTGATCGTGCTGGACGAGGAAACCGTCGTGCCCGTGCGGCGAGGAGATCCAGCGGAGGGGCACGGCCTTCGGTGCGTGGCGGACGATGCGCTCGAGTTCCTCCGGCAGGAAGAGCTCGTCCGTATCGACACCAACAACCATGACGCGCGCCGTGATCTGCGACAGTGCGATGTCCGCGCCCCCGCGGTTCCGGCCGAGATCGTGGGTCATCATGGCGCGCGTGATGACGCGGTAGGAGTTCGCGTCGAAGCGGCGCGCCAGCTTCCAGCCCGCATGGTCCAGGTACGACTCGACGGCGTATCGCCCGCCCAGCAGCGGCTCCTCCGCATGCTGGGGGAGGCGTGAGAAGCGGCCGGCGAGTTCCGCCGTCGAGCGGTAGGAGATGTGCGCGATCTGGCGGGCGAGGGCGAGCCCGGCTGCGGGTCCGTGACCGAGGGGCGCGTCGTAGTAGTCGCCGCAGTTGAAGTTCGGGTCGCCCTCGATGGCGAGCAACTGGGTGTGGGCGAGAGCGAGCTGGTGGGCCGTCGTCGCGGCGTTCGACGCGATCACCGCGAGGCGCGCAACCCGCTCCGGGAACATGACCGCCCACTCGAGCGCGCGCTGTCCGCCCATCGACGAGCCGATCACCATCGCGAAGCGGCGTATGCCGAGCTGGTCCGCCAGAAGGGCCTCCGCAGAGGCCTGGTCCCGCGCGGTGACAAAGGGGAAACGCGAGCCCCAGGGAACGCCGTCGGGCGCGATCGACGCGGGACCGGTCGTGCCCTGGCAGCCGCCGAGGATGTTCGGTGCCACCACGAACCAGCGATTGGTGTCAATGGCCCGACCGGGTCCGACCACGTCCTCCCACCATCCACCGGTCGGGTGTCCCTCGCCGGCGGCGCCGACGACGTGGGAGTCGCCCGTGAGCGCGTGCAGGACGAGCACGGCGTTCGACGCGTCGGAGTTGAGGGTGCCCCAGGTCTCGTAGGCCATCGTGACCGAGAGATCGGTTCCGGCATCGAGAGGGAGCGTCCCGATGTCTGCGAACTTGCGTGCTCCCGGCGGGTCACCTTCCCGCCACGCGCCGGTGGCGGGAAGGGTCCGCGGGTCAATCAGCCGGCGCATGGGTCACGCGACCGTTCGTTCGGAGGAGGACTCGCCGTCGGAGTCACCGAGAGCAGCGACGGCGGCGAAACCCTTCTCGAGGTCGGCCCTGATGTCTGCGAGGTCCTCGAGTCCAACCGAGAGCCGGACCAGGCCCGGGTGGACACCCGTCGCGAGCTGCTCTTGCTCGGTCAGCTGCGAGTGGGTGGTGGAGGCGGGGTGGATCACGAGGGAGCGGACGTCACCCAGGTTGGCGACCAGCGAGTGGAGCTCGAGGGCGTCCACGAAGGCCTTCCCGGCCTCGAGGCCGCCGGCGAGCTTGAACGCGAGGACACCGCTCGCTCCCTTCGGCGAGTACTTTTTCGCGCTCTCGTACCAGGGCGAGGATTCCAGGCCCGCGTACGCAACCTCCGTGACGCCGTCCTGACCCTCGAGCCAGCGAGCGATCTCGAGGGCTGAATCGGAGTGGCGCTGGACGCGCAGCGATAGCGTCTCGATGCCGAGGCTCAGCAGGAAACTGTTGAACGGCGCGATCGCGGCGCCAATGTCCCGCAGGCCCTGGAGGCGGGCCTTGAAGATGTAGGACACGTTCGCCCCGAATGGGCTGTCCTTGCCGAGGTCGCGGGCGTAAACGAGGCCGTGGTAGGAGGCGTCCGGTTCGGTGAACTGCGGGAATCGTTCCGGGTGCTGCCCGTAGTCGAAGTTCCCCGCGTCCACGATCACGCCTCCCAGGGAGGTGCCGTGTCCTCCGAGGTACTTGGTGGCCGAGTGCACCACGATGTCCGCGCCCCACTCGATCGGGCGGACGAGGTAAGGACTCGCGATCGTGTTGTCCACGATGAGCGGAACGCCGACCTCGTGCGCAACGCGTGCGACGCCCTCGATATCCAGCACATCCTGCTTCGGGTTCGAGATGGTCTCGCCGAAGAATGCGATCGTGTTCGGCCGGGCGGCGGCGCGCCACTGCTCCAGATCGTCCGGATCCTCGACAAACGTGGTCTCGATGCCGATCTTTTCGAAGGTGTGGTGCAGCAGGTTGTACGTCCCGCCGTAGAGCGAGGGGGACGAGACCACGTGGGATCCGGCGCCGCCCAGGGTGAGGATCGCGAGGGTCTCAGCTGCCTGGCCGGACGAGGTCAGAAGGGCCCCAACACCGCCCTCGAGCGCGGCAATGCGGTTCTCGACCACTTCGTTGGTGGGGTTGTTGAGCCGCGTGTAGATAGGGCCGAGTTCGGCGAGGCTGAAGCGGCCGGCGGCCTGCTCCGTGTCCCGGAAGACGAAAGACGTTGTCTGATAGATCGGCAGCGCGCGCGATCCCGTCTCGGAGTCGGGCTTCTGGCCGGCGTGTATCTGAAGTGTGTCGAAAGACCAGTTGGATTCCATGGTTGCTCCTCGAAGATTCTGAACGGTGGGTTCTTCTGGGTCGAGGCTCCCGGAGGCGCGCATGGCTCACCGGAAGGACGCGGATCGTCCGGTCACGCAGTCTTCGAGTCATCTTCGGACTTAAAGGATTCCCGACTGCGGCCCTTGGGGCGGGCACGCCGAACATCCGCGTCAGCGGCACATTCGACGGTAAGGGAACATGTCAGAAGCATATGCGGCACTCGGCGCGTCTTGGGAAGGGACGTCCGGAGACTGAGACGCGCGATGGAACGAATGTGTTGTAGCACACGAGGACATGATCCGCGCCTTCTAGCGGAATTCCAATGGAAGTCAACGAGCCACGCCGCCTGTTGCGGAATGCAAACTGCGAATTTGGTGCGGATTCCGAAATGAAAGAGATAGCGTCTACCTGAAGCTTACGTGTCAAGTGGACACGCCGATAAATCACCACCTCTTCTCCCCCGGAGGTAAGCAAGTGGAGCACCTCTTCGGACGTCGCGCGCGTGGCATGGCCGCGCTTGTGGCGCTCAGTCTGCTCATCCCGGTCTCAGCCATGGCGGACAAGCCGGGGCAGGACGACATCGATCAGGCCCGTGAGGCGGTCGCGACCACCGAATCGCAAATCGCCGGACTGGAAGGTGAGTTGGCGGTCCTCGCTGCCGCGGTCGCCGAGGCCGAGGTGGGCGCCGCCATCGCCGCGGAGGCCCACCTTCGGGCACAGGAGGCTCTGGAGTCCGCCACTGCCGCCGCGGAGGTGGCTCAGCAACGGGCCGCCGAATCCGCCGCAGAGTTGGACGAGTCGCGCGTGAGGCTCAGCGCCCTTGCCCGCGAGACCTACCAGGGGGGCTCGACGTCGGTCGGCACGCTCACGCCATTCCTCACCGAGGAACCCTCGGACGCGCTCGGGGCCTCCATCTACTTGGCCCAGCTGAGCGAGCGGACGGACGCCGACGTCAAGGATTTCGAGATCCTCTCGGCGGTCGACGACGTCATTCGGCGTGAGGCGACCGACGCCGTCGCAGCGCGGCAGGATGCGGAACTGGCGCTCGCGCACGCGGCGGACGAAGCGCGCCTCGCCGTCGCTGCATCCGATCAACAGTTGTGGCAGTCCGCGGAGCGCCGGGAAGCTCTGATCACGCGGCTGGCCCACGAACGCGAGACGACTGTCGAACTCGAGCGGGAGCGGCAGGAGTCTCTCGAGGCCCAGGCGCGGGAGGCCGCGAACACCGCCGCGATGCACCTCGCGCTTGCCGTTGACACGACCTCCGCCGGTACCTCGGCGGGGGATCCCTCGTCCGTCGTTGCAGCTGGTCCGGGAAGCTCGCGAACCAACGGGCGTACGGAGAACACCGCCCCGCAGCAGAGCGCGCCGCCAGCTGCGCCGGCTCAGCCTGCCGCTCCGGCCGAGCCGTCACCGGCTCCGGCTCCGCCTGCCGCTCCGGCTCCGGCTCCGGCTCCGGCACCTGCGCCGGCTCCGGCTCCGGCGCCCGCTCCGGCGCCCGCTCCGGCTCCGGCACCCGATCCGGCGCCCGCTCCTGCCTACACCGTGTCTTCGGCGAGTGGGACCTACTACGCGACGACTGCACTCAACGTGCGATCGGGGCCAGGCACGGGGTACGCCGTGATCGGCTCGCTGGCCAAGGACGCGACGGTACAGGTCACGGGGACGGCCAATGGCTGGTACCGATTCGGCGAGGGGCGCTGGGCCTCCGGAACTTATCTGAAGGCAGGCACTCCGCCCGCGCCGAAACCGGCTCCCGCCCCCGCTCCCGCGCCGGCGGCCGGCGTCGTCGAGAAGGCGATCAGCTTCGCGATGGCGCAGGTCGGTGACGCATACGTGTACGGCGCGACCGGCCCCGACGCATGGGACTGTTCCGGGCTCACACAGGCTGCATACCGGAATGCGGGTGTCAGCATCGCGCGGTCCTCGAGTGCGCAGTACGGATCGGGCAGGCTTGTTCCGCTCGCGCAGATGCAGCGGGGCGACCTGTTGTTCTGGTCGTCGAACGGAGCACAGTCCGGGATCTACCACGTCGCCATCTATCTAGGTGGCGGCATGAAGGTCCACGCGCGCGCTCCGGGCTGGGGCGTGCAGCACGACGCCGTCTACTACGCGAACATCATGCCGAACGTGGTCCGATTGGGCTGATCCCGGGCTTGCCGCGCACCGCGGGCGCCGTGTCAGCCGCGGGGAGTTCGACCTACTGCACGGCGACTGCGGATGCCGAGTTCCCCCGCCCCCTGCCCGGAGCCACACCGGAGTGGCCCGCCCTGCGCTCGAGAGTGGCCCTTGCATGATTCGGCGGCCAAGTGGGCCTGCAGCGCTTTGTGGTGGGCACTTCCCTGCAAGTTCGGCCACTTCCGTCCGGGTTTCGCAATGCTCGCGGCGCGCGGGGCTTCTCGGGTGCGGTTCGTGGCCACTTTGGGTGCGGTTCTTGGCCACTGCTGTGCGGGTTCCGGCGGTTCGACGGCGGCAGTGGGCCCCTTGTGGGCCCCTTGGCCGCGGTTTTCAGCCACCGCTGTAGGAGTTTCGGCCCTTTGAGCCGGCGCCTCCGCCGTCGAGGGGTGGATTTGGCTCTCTTTCGGCCTGTTCGCAGCTCTCCGGACCAGCGAATTCGTCTACTGTAGGCGTATCACTTCTACTGTAGGCGTTTGACACGTGTTAAACGCCTACAGAAGAAGCTAAACGCCTACACTTGTCGCTCCGCCGCCGGTTCAAGAGGCTCCGCTACCGATTGAACGGGCTGAAAAGCATCTCGGGACCACACAAGACCAGTGCGTACTGCCAAGACTCCTACAGAAGTCTCCGCTCGCCCCATCGGGGGGCCCGTTCCTGGCCGAGAATGCTGCATTCACTGGATGAAACGCCCACGGAAGCGTCTTCCCGCGAAAGCGCAACAGCCTCAAGACTCGTCCGAAACGCATATGTGGCACCCCTGGAGCGAATTGGGGAGCCTCGGACTGCCTTCGGGGTCTGGTACCGGGTCGCTGGGGAACTTGGCACCTCTTTCAACGCTCCAAACCGGGTCGCTGGGGAACTTGGCACCTCGTCTGCTACCCCGAGGCTGCTTCTTGGGGAACTTCGGACCTCGACTTCGGGGTGCGTTGTTCCCCAGTAGGTCTCAGGTTCCCCAGCGCGCCGCCCAGACGGGGTCTGAAGTTTCCCAGCTCACGCCAGACGAGGTCTGAAGTTCCCCAGCTCATGTCAGATCATCCCGGATGGGGTCCAGGTTTCGCCGGTGGCGGTGTCCGGCCGGGTTCGTAGCGTGGGGGCGTACGTTCGTCACATGATGGCGCACGATCGTCACGCTGGCAAAATCGGGGTGCACGTTCGTCACAAGATGGCTGGCGTTCGTCACGATGGCGCGGTGACGTCACTGCGCCATGGTGACGATCGTGCGCCCTCAGCATTCTGCGTGTGACGATCGTGCGCCATGAGGTGACGATCGCGCGCCCTGATGTGACGTTCGTGCGCCGCGGCGTCAGGCGATGGGAAGAGGTGTGACGTTCGTGCGCCCTGAGGTGACGTTCGTGCGCCATGAGGTGACGTTCGTGCGCCACGGTGCCAGAAGGTGGGAAGAGGTGTGACGTTCGTGCGCCCTGAGGTGACGAACGTGCGCCAAGGCGTCAGGCGATGGGAGGAGGTGTGACGTTCGTGCGCCGCGCCGTGACGAACATGCGCCCTGCCGTCATGATCGGGCGACCTGGGAGGGCAGCGCAGGCCGGAGGTCGCCGCTCGCTGCGGGGCGCTGTTCGCTGTTCGCCGCGGGGCGCTGCTCGCCGCGGGTCAAGACTTGTCGTAGTACCCCTGGTCCTTGGCGCGCTGGTACGAGCGATTGATTTCTTCCTCGGCCTCGTCGCGGCCAACCCAGTGGGCGCCCTCGACCGACTTCCCCGGCTCCAGGTCTTTGTAGACCTCGAAGAAGTGCTGGATCTCGAGGCGGTGGAACTCAGAGACGTCCTCGATGTCCGTGCGCCACGACGCGCGCTGATCGCCGGCCGGGACGCACAGCACCTTGTCATCACCGCCCGCTTCGTCCTGCATCCGGAACATCCCGAGCGCACGGCAGCGAATCACGCAGCCAGGGAACGTGGGTTCCTCGAGCAGTACGAGGGCGTCGAGGGGATCGCCGTCCTCGCCGAGCGTGTCGTCGATGAAGCCGTAGTCGTCCGGATAGCGGGTCGAGGTGAAGAGCATACGGTCGAGGCGGATTCGCCCCGTCGTGTGGTCCAACTCGTACTTGTTCCGGTTACCCTTCGGAATCTCGATGGTGACGTCGAACTCCACGACAGTGATCCTCCCTGATGTGCTTGGAACGCAAGGAGCGCCTGATGTGCTTGGAACGCAAGGAACGCAAGGAGCGCTACGGGCGCGCCCGGCGCGCTCCGGACGTCCGCCGCCTGACCACACACTAGTCTGTGATCGGCCGAAACAGTCAGGAGCGGGCGGCATGCGAATCGGGAAAATCCTTGCGGGACTTCTCGCGGTCGTGC
The DNA here is from genome assembly GCA_035647855.1 of Actinomycetaceae bacterium. GTDB lineage: Bacteria > Actinomycetota > Actinomycetes > Actinomycetales > Actinomycetaceae > JAAZBW01. The sequence goes on from DASRMP010000046.1 coordinate 49,646, forward strand.
TCCTCGTGGGCTACATCGTGCTCGACTCAGCCGATGTCGTCCCAGGTCTGCTCACCACCCGTCCCAAGATCTCCGAACCGGTCGCCTACCCCGTCCCAGAGGTTGCTCCCCGCTCCCCGAACGCCGGCGCGTATGCGCCGGATCCCGCACCCGCGTCGGATGTAACCGCCGCCCTCGCCGAGTTCGTTGCCTCGCCGGTGCTGGGCCCGCGTCCCGCCGTCGACCTCCGGGATGGTGCCACGGGCGCGCGTCTCGCCGCACACAATCCGACACAGCTGGGCCCTCCTGCGTCGTCGACGAAGGTGCTCACCGCGGCGGCTGCTCTCGCCCGCCTCGGTCCGGCGAGCACGATCAAGACGACGGCGCTACTCGACGGCGAGACGGTTGTCCTCGTGGGCGGTGGCGATCTGTTGCTCGGCACCGGTGAGCCGAGCGAGGATGCCGATGGCCGCGCATCTCTGACGGACCTCGCCTCCCAGACCGCCGCGGCGCTGCAGGCGCGGGGAATCACGGAGGTCTCGCTGGGCGTTGACAGCACGCTGTTCGAAGGTCCCGGATCGCCCTCCTGGTCCGAGCTCGACTACCGCTGGGTCATCCGGATGACCCCGCTCGCGATGCACGGCGGCATGAACGGCGAGACCTACGCCTCGAACCGCGACTACACGATCTACACCGGCCAGGTGTTCGCGACAGAACTCGCCGCGCACGGCATCACGGTTGCGGGGGAGCCGGTGCGCCTGGCGGCCGCCGAAGGGACCGAGCAGATAGGCGTGATCGAGTCGGCGCCGATCGAGGAAGTCACCGGCTGGATGCTGAAGACCTCCAACAATTCGGTGGCCGAGGGTCTCGCACGCCTCGTCGCGATCGCACGGGATGAAGGGGCGACGGCGCAGGCCGCCGCGGCCGCTGTGACTGCCGAGGTGACGGAACTCGGTCTCCCGACCGCCGGGCTCGTCCTCCACGACACCTGCGGGCTCGCGGGCGAGAACCTCGTCACCGCCGAATTGCTTGCGAAGACAGTCCAGTTTGCGCTCTCCGGGACGGACCCACGACTGAACCCGTTGGTGCCATGGTTGCCGGTCGCCTATCTCGATGGCACCCTCGATGACCGGATCAGGGCCGCCCCCGGCGTGGTGCGCGCCAAGACCGGGACACTCTCACAGGTGGTGTCGCTGACCGGCGTGGTGGACGCGGACTCCGGCGCCGTCGTCGTCTTCTCGATCGTGGCGGCAGGGCTCGATCCCGGAGACGTCTTGGCCGCCCGCACCGAGATCGACCGGTTCGTGACGCGGCTCCGGGAGATCGCCTGACTCCGTGCACTCTCTTCCCCTGGCGGCGCGCGGCGGCTGGTCTACCGTTGAGTCATGGAACTTCCTTGGGACGTCGCGGCGCGCCGCGCCGGTCAACTCGCCCCTGCGGGGCCCTCCGGCACCAAGGCCTCGCTCGGAGGAGTCGTCTCATCGCTGCGCCGCGCCGCCCGCACGGCTCCGGAGCTGGTAGCGGGAATCACCGGACTCCACGATGCGGCGAGCACCGCCAGGAAGTTCCCCGTCTACGTCGTCGACCGCGCGCGGTGGAGCGAGGCGAACGCAGAGCTCTTCGCCTCGTTGGCGGGCAACTCCCTCGGACTCGACGGGTGGCTCCAGGCACGACTCGCCGCGGAGGAGACGGGCGCCTTGCTGGCCGTCCTCTCCACCAGGGTGCTCGGCCAGTTCGATCCGTACCTCTCACGGGGACGCCTCTTGCTGGTCGCGCCGAACATCGTGCAGGTGGAGCGTCAACTCGATCTCGACGTCATGGACTTCCGCCTCTGGGTGTGCCTCCACGAGCAGACCCATGCGGTCCAGTTCGCCGCTGCACCCTGGCTTTCCGCGCACCTGCGGGGCCGGATCGCCACGGTCGCCGCGGGGCTTGAGGACCAGGAGGCCGGACCGGTCCGTGTCAAGAACGCGGTCCGCGCGATCACCGATCTGGTGCGAGGCAAGGACGGCGCCGTGGGAGTCCTCTCGGCGTTGCTCACTCCCGAGGAGTCCCACCACCTGGACCACATCATCGCCGTCATGAGCCTGCTCGAGGGCCACGCCGATGTCGTCATGGACACGGTCGGCCCATCTCGCATCCCATCGGTGAGGAGGATCCGTGCCAGCTTCGAGCGGCGGCGCGACGGCGTCGGGCCGGCGGACCTGCTCCTGCGTCGCCTCACGGGCATGGACGACAAACTCGCCCAATACCGCGAGGGCGCAGCGTTCGTGCGTGCGGTGGTGGACAAGGTCGGCCACCAGGGGCTGAACGCGGTCTGGGCCGGCTCTGACAACCTGCCAGTTCCGGATGAGATTCCTCACCCCGAACGTTGGGTCAAGAGGATCCACGGCTGACCGTGGGCCCCACCGAGCGTGTCGCACGTGCCCGCTCCGCAGTCGCGGACGTGGGCGCGGCGCCCGGCACTCGCGTCTTCGTCGCGTGCTCAGGTGGGGCCGACTCGCTCGCGCTTGCCGCCACGCTTGCGTACGTCGCGCCGCGCGAGGGCTGGGTGGCGGGCGCGATCGTCGTCGACCACGGCCTGCGGGAGGGGTCCGCTGCGGAGGCCGACGACGTCGCGCGGCTCTGCCGTTCGCTGGGACTCGACGCTCGCGTGCACCGCGTGACGGTGGCCGCCGACGGCACCGGGTCCGGCGCGGGCGGGCCCGAAGCCGCTGCACGAGACGCCCGCTATGCAGCGCTGGAGGATGCCGCGGGCGAGGACGGAATTGTCCTCCTCGGTCACACACTGGACGACCAGGCTGAGACGGTTCTGCTCGGTCTCGCGCGCGGGTCCGGTGCGAGATCGCTCGCGGGGATGGCGCCGGCGATCGGGCGCTACCGCCGGCCATTCCTCTGGCTGAGGCGCACGGACACCGTCGGGATCTGCGCGGACCTCGGGCTCGCTCCGCTGGATGACCCGACCAATGCCATCGACGGACCGTGGCGCCGCGCGGACGGCGGTCCACTGCGCCGCTCCGCTCTGAGGCACGCGGTGATCCCTGCACTCGAGGAAGCGCTCGGACCGGGTGTGGTGCCCGCGCTGGGACGCACGGCTGCGATGCTGCGAGCGGACGCCGACCTTCTCGACGAGCTCGCGGCAGCCGCTCTGGACGACGCGACGGTGGGGACGGCGTCGCCGGAGGAGGTGATCCTGCGGGTGAACAGTCTGGTGAAGTTGCCCGAGGCCGTGCGCACCCGGGCGGTCCACCGCGCCATAATGGATCGGACGACCCCCGGCACCCGTGGGGCAGTGGGCAGCCGCCACGTGGATGCGGTCGACCGACTCCTCACGGACTACCGGGGCCAGGGTTCCGCACATCTGCCGGGATTCGTGGTCGCCAGTCGTGGCGGCGAACAATTGACCATCGCGCGGAGGCCGCGCGTGACCGACGAAAGGGAGTAGTCGTGGACGCCGAAGACGTTGCGGGCGATCTCGAGAAGGTGCTCTTCACGGAGGAGCAGATCGACCAGCGGCTGACCGAACTCGCCGCCGAGATCGATGAGTACTACCAAGGCCGGGAGATTCTCCTGGTAGGGGTGCTGAACGGCGCCGTCATGGTGATGGCCGATCTGTCCAGGAAACTGCGCACGCCGGCCCGCATGGACTGGATGGCCGTTTCTTCCTACGGCTCCGGCACCAAGTCCTCGGGCGTGGTCCGCATCCTGAAGGACCTTGCGTCCGATATCCATGGCGAGGACGTTCTGATCGTCGAGGACATCATCGACTCCGGGCTCACCCTCTCGTGGCTGGTTGCGAACCTGAAGTCGCGGGAGCCGCGATCGCTGCGGATCGCGACCATGCTGCGGAAGCCGGAAGCGGCGAAGGCGGACGTGGTGGTCGACCACGTGGGCTTTGATATCCCGAACGAGTTCGTCGTGGGCTATGGCCTCGACTACGACCAGCGATACCGCGCGCTGCCCTTCGTAGGAACTCTGGCCCCGCACGTCTACGGGGGCTGAGGCGCGCTAGGCTCCACAGCTAACGTCCAGAGAACGGACGTAACGTTGAGCCGTTCACCGGCCTGAAGGGACAACAGCCGCGACTATGGAAGAAAAGAAGAAGGCCCGCAGCCCGCGCATGGCCTGGGGATTGCTGGCGCTCGCGATCGGCCTCTTTTTCCTGGTCAGTCTGCTCACCCAGCCGCAGGTGAGCACGATCCCGACGTCCGAAGGACTCGAGTTGCTCCGGGGCGAGACCGTCAACCAAGTCGAGATCAACGGCGTGGACCAAAGGGTCACTCTCGAACTGAGCGCGGACCACACGACCGTCCAGAACGGCAACGAGCGTGACGCCGGACGTAACGTGGCCTTCTTCTACGTGGAACCGCAGGGCGAAGAGATTGTCGCTCTCGTCAACGCGGCGGAGTTGCCGGAGGGATTCAACTCCGTGATGCCGCAACCGGGCTTCCTCGTCCAGATGCTCTCTCTGGTCCTCCCGCTGCTGATCTTCGTCGCCATCTTCTGGTTCCTGATCATCCGGATGCAGGGCGGTGCCGGTGGCGTCATGAAATTCGGCAAGTCGAAGGCCAAGATGGTCAACAAGGAGACGCCGGACGTCACGTTCACCGACGTTGCGGGAGTCGACGAGGCGGTCGAGGAACTGCAGGAAATCAAGGAGTTCCTCTCCGAGCCCGGCAAGTTCCAGGCTGTCGGCGCGAAGATCCCCAAGGGTGTGCTCCTCTACGGCCCGCCCGGAACCGGTAAGACCCTTCTGGCCCGAGCAGTGGCGGGCGAGGCCGGAGTCCCGTTCTTCTCGATCTCTGCGTCCGAATTCGTGGAGATGTTCGTGGGCGTCGGCGCCTCCCGGGTCCGCGACCTGTTCGACCAGGCGAAAGCGAACGCTCCGGCCATCATCTTCATCGACGAGATCGACGCCGTCGGCCGCCACCGCGGCGCCGGCATGGGCGGCGGCCACGACGAACGCGAGCAGACGCTGAACCAACTCCTGGTCGAGATGGACGGCTTCGACTCGAACACCAATGTCATCCTGATCGCCGCCACGAACCGTCCGGACGTCCTCGACCCCGCGCTGCTGCGCCCCGGCCGATTCGACCGGCAGATCTCCGTGGACGCCCCGGACCTCGTGGGCAGGTTCAAGATTCTCCAGGTGCATGCCAAGGGCAAGCCGATGTCCAATTCGGTCGATCTGCGGATGGTCGCCAAGCGCACCCCGGGATTCACGGGCGCGGACCTGGCGAACGTTCTCAACGAGGCCGCGCTCCTCACCGCTCGCTCCCACGCGCAACTCATCGACAACCGTGCCCTGGACGAGGCGATCGACCGCGTCATTGCCGGCCCGCAGAAGCGCACGCGGGTCATGAACGAGAAGGAAAAGAAGATCACCGCCTACCACGAGGCCGGACACGCGCTCGTGGCGTCCGCCCTGCGGTACACGGATCCGGTCACGAAGGTGACGATCCTGCCGCGTGGCCGCGCGCTCGGTTACACCATGGTCATGCCGACCGAGGACCGGTACTCGACGAGCCGGAACGAGTTGCTCGATCAACTCGCCTACGCCATGGGCGGGCGAGTGGCAGAGGAGATCGTCTTCCACGACCCGACCACAGGGGCCGCCAACGACATCGAGAAGGCCACCTCCATCGCCCGCAAGATGGTCACGCAGTACGGCATGAGCAACAGGGTCGGTTCCGTGAAGCTCGGTTCGGACAACTCGGAGCCGTTCCTCGGGCGGGACATCGGGCACCAGCGCGACTACTCGGAGGGCATGGCCACCGCGATAGACAACGAGGTGCGGGACCTCATGGACCACGCCCACGAGGAGGCGTGGGAAATCCTCCATGAGTACCGGAGCGTTCTCGACCGTCTGGTGCTGGAACTTCTCGAGCGGGAGACGCTCAACGAGAAGGAACTCCGGGAGGTCTTCGCTCCCATCGTGAAACGCGAGCCGCGCCCCGTCTGGCTCACCGCGCCCGATCGGCACGTCTCGGACATCCCGCCCGTGGACAGCCCGGTCGAGATCGTGGCGGGAACGGCGGGCGAATCGCCCCAGGATCAGGCCGCCCGGGCGAACGCGGAAGGTTCCGGGATCGGTGAGACTCAGGAAGGCAAGTTCGTAGGCGATCCAGCGGGAGGTGTCCAGTGACGAAAGGCGTGTACGACGAGGCGGCCGTCGAGAAGGCGGTCCTGGACCTGCTCATGGCGATAGGCGAGGATCCCGAGCGGGAGGGTCTCGTCGAGACGCCGGGGCGCGTGGCCCGCGCGCTTCGTGAGGTGTTCTCGGGCCTCCACCAGGATCCGTCCGCCGTGCTCCGGACCCAGTTCGACATCGGTCACGAGGAACTCATCATCGTGCGGGACATCGAGTTGTACTCAATGTGCGAGCACCACCTGCTGCCGTTCCACGGCCGCGCCCACGTCGGTTACATCCCCGGACCGAACGGCAAGGTCACGGGCCTCTCGAAGCTGGCAAGGCTCGTGGTCGGCTACGCCCGCCGCCCGCAGGTCCAGGAGAGGCTCACGTCGCAGGTCGCCGACGCCCTCGTCGACGGACTGGGCGCTTCCGGCGTGATCGTCGTGATCGAGGCGGAACACATGTGCATGTCGGTTCGCGGAGTCCGGAAACCGGGCGCGATGACCATCACCTCCGCCGTGCGCGGCCACCTCCGAAATCCCGCCACGCGAGCGGAGGCCATGAGCCTGCTGATGTCGAGCAAGTGACGGGCCGGGCGATGCGGGAACTGTTCGGGGCCGGGCGCACACTTGTGATGGGTGTCATCAACATGACCCCGGACTCGTTCTCCGACGGCGGCCACTGGTTCGCTCCGGAGGACGCCCTCGCACGGGGCCACAGACTCGTCGCGGACGGCGCCGATATCCTCGACGTCGGAGGCGAATCGACCCGGCCGGGAGCAATGCAGGTGGACGCCGGCACCGAGACCGACCGCATCCTCGGCACCGTCTCCGCACTTGCGGCGGAGGGCCACGTGGTGTCAGTCGACACCTTCCACGCGGCCACGGCCGCAGCGGCCGTGCGCGCCGGCGCGCGCATCGTCAACGACGTCTCCGGCGGAACCGCTGATCCGGGCATGCACGGCGTCGTCGCGGACCTGCGCGTGCCCTACATCATCCAGCACTCACGCGGCGGGCCCGCCACCATGGGCTCTCTCGCCACCTACGACGACGTCGTGACCGACGTGATCCGCGAACTCGAGGCCCGGGTCCAGGGCGCGGTGAACGCCGGAATCGCCGAGGACATGATCGTGCTCGATCCAGGACTCGGATTCGCGAAGGATGGGCAACAGAACTGGGAGGTGCTCGCCGCACTCGACCGATTCGTCGCGCTCGGTTTCCCCGTTCTCGTGGGCGCGTCCCGCAAGAGGTTTCTCTCCGCAGTCCTCCCGCCCGCACTGACCGACAGCCCCGTCGAACGCGACCATGCGACCGCGGCGGTCTCCGCGCTCGCGGCGGCCGCAGGCGCCTGGGCCGTACGCGTGCACGAGGCGCGGTCCTCCCGTGACGCCGTGCGAGTGGCGGCCTCTTGGAAGGCGGCGGCGCGATGACCGGCACCATCTGGCTTACAGGAATCAGCGCGCATGCGCACCACGGCGTCTTCGCTTTCGAACGCGATCAGGGGCAGCGATTCGTGATCGACGTGGGTTTCGAGGTGGACACCCGGCCCGCCGCACGATCGGACGACGTCGCAGACACCGTCTCGTACGCGGAAGTGGCCGACGCCGTCCACGGCATCCTCACGGGCGAACCTGTGAACCTCGTGGAAACGCTCGCGGAGCGGATCGCGGCCGTGACGCTGTCGTTCCCGGGCGTGAGCGCCGCCACGGTCGTCATCCACAAGCCCGAGGCGCCGATCGCGGTTCCGTTCGAGGATGTCACCCTCACCATCCACCGCACCCCGCTGACTGCCGTGCCGCTCGAACCTGCGACGGTTGTGCTCGGGCTGGGCGGAAACGTCGGCGACGTCGTGGGGAACCTCCGGGGCGCCGTCGAGAAGCTGTCCGCCACGCTCGAGGATGCCGCGGTGGGCCCGCTTGTCCGCACCGCGGCGATGACCGTGCCGGGGTCGGCGCCGCAGGCCGACTACCTGAACACCGTTCTGGTCGGGCGAACTCGGCTGGCCCCTCTCGAGGTACTGCGATTCGCCCAGGCGCTGGAACGCGGTGCGGGCAGGGTGCGGGACGTGCGCTGGGGTCCGCGGACCCTCGACGTCGACGTCCTCGCCCACGGGCGCGTCACCTCAGACGATCCCGAGTTGACGCTGCCGCACCCGGGCGCGGCCGGTCGGCCGTTCGTCGTCGTGCCGTGGGCCGCCCTCGAACCCGAGCGCATTCTCGACGGCGAGACGCTCGCCGCGCGGGCGAGCCGCCTCGCGGGCGAGATCAAGGAGTCGCAGGAGGCCTGGGCGTGAAACGGACCTCTTGGATGAGCATCTTGTTGGGCTTCCTCGGCGCGCTGCTGTTCTCGTACGGCCTGTTCGCAGCGGCGCATGGCGTAGGCGCGCCGACGCCGCCCGCCACGTGGCTCACGCACGGCTTCATGATCGTGATCACAGCGATTCTGTACTACCAGGGGCGCGGTGTCCGGAGGCTCGTTGATGGCGAGGAGACGTCCATGACGCCGTTGCAGGCGGCGCGAGTGGCGATGGCAGCAAAGACGGCCGCATTGGTCGGGGCCCTGCTGACCGGCTACTTCGCGGCTGTTGCGCTGTTCCTCGCCGGCCTGCCGCCGGCGCCGGTGCGGACCGAGACACTGGTGTCCGCGGTCATCGGGATTGGCGTCGGTGCCGTAATGGTGGGTGTCTCTGTCATGGTCGAGGGCTGGTGCCGGATCGATCCGCCCGACGGCGAAGACGACCCGGGCGGCAGGGATCCGGCCGCACCGTCGGCTGCGTAGTTGCCGCTCCTCGTTTGAATGCCCATCCTGGTGAGGAAGTAATCTGCTCCATGGTGCCGATCGCCTTTCGGCGCGACCCGCCACAATCGCAAGAAACGACAAGAGGAGACCGAAATGTCGGCCCCGACTCCGTCTCACGGACGGCGCAATCCGTTCGATCACGCAGGACTGGATTTCCGGCCCGTGTCCCCGAATCTCATCAAGGCGCGGCTGATCGGCGCGGCGATTCCGATCGGGACCGTTCTCGTTGTGGGGATCCTCGCACTCGTGTTCCGTCAGTGGGTGCTGGGGGGAATCGCGCTCGCGATCGCGACGGGCCTGGCGGTCTGGCTCGGCTGGCTCATCCCTCGCCAGGTGCGCGCCATCGGGTATGCCGAAGCGGAGGATGACCTCGTGATCCGGAAGGGCATACTCTTCCGATCGATCCGGGTGGTGCCGTACGGACGGATGCAGTTCGTGGACGTCAACCAGGGACCGCTCGATCGCGCGTTCGGAATGTCTGGAGTGAAACTCTTCACCGCTGCGGCGACCACCGACGCGGAACTGCCGGGGCTGCCCACCGAGGAAGCCGCGCGGCTCCGTGATCGGCTCACCGAGCGCGGCGAGGCAAGGCTGGCGGGACTGTGAGCGAACAGGTGCGGCCACCGGGAGCGCCCGAGGAGGGCTCGACGCTCTGGCGGAAGGTCCACAGGGCGACACCGCTCATCAAGTCCTGGCAGGTGCTCGTCGGTCTGACGGTGGCGCTCGCCTTCTACACCATCGACGACATAATCATGGGCCTCCAGGAGTTCCAGTTCCCGGGCCTCGTGATCATTGCGATCGTCCTGGGAGCCATCGTCGTCGTGCTCGCGGTCTCGTTGGTGTACTCCTACTTCGCCTGGCGCAGGACCGCCTACGCGATCGGCGAGGACGCCGTGTACTTCCACAAGGGCATCTTCTTCCGCTCGCAGCGGCACGCGCGTCTCAACCGTATCCAGGGCGTGGACATCTCGCGTCCGCTGCTCGGCCGGCTCGTGGGCCTTTCCAGCCTGGTCATCGAGGCGGCCGGCGGCGCCGACTCGAAAGTGGTCATCGAATACCTGAAGGACGAGGAGGCCGAACGGCTTCGCACCGAGATTCTCGCGCGTGCGGCAGGTCTCTCCGCCCTCACGGCGCCGAGTGTTCAGCCGATCGTCCAGCCGAGCGTTCAGAGGGGGCGGGCGGTCGGACAGGCCGGAGCCCCGGAGGGCGCGGCTGGGGAGGGCGCGGCCGCGGAGGGCGCGAACGGGGAGGGCGCACCCGCGCAGTGGCAGGAGGGCACCGGCGCCGGACCCGTGACCCCGGTGTTCGCCCGGGCCCCCGAACGGGTGGTCTACGAGCTGCCTGCCGGCCAGCTCGTGAAGTCGCTGCTCTTCTCGGGTTCCCTGATCTCGATGGTCGTGATCGGGGTGATCGGCGTGGTACTCGCGGCATTCTTCACGGAGGGGTGGGGAGCCCTCGTCCTGCTGCCGCTGGTGTTCACGGCCGGCGCCGTAATGTGGACCCAGTTCTCGGGCCACTTCGGTCACACGATGGCCATCTCGCCCGACGGCATCCGGCTCCGCCACGGACTGCTCACCACCACCTCGCAGACGATCCCGCCGGGGCGCATCCAGGCGATCCGCCTCAGCCAGCCGCTCCTCTGGCGCCGCCTTGGGTGGTGGCGGCTCGAAATGGACGTTGCCGGGTACGGACCGGATGCCGGCGACTCCGGCAACGACATCTCGAAGAACGTGCTGTTGCCGGTCGCGCCGCGGGAGATCGCACTCGAGGCGGTGTGGATCGTGCAGCGGGACCTCGGAGTCGACGACCCGGACGCCGTCCTCTCCGCCGGCCTCACCGGCCGGCTCGGCGATGCGGGTTTCCTCCACTCGCCGCGCTCGGCCCGCTGGGTCGATCCGATCTCCTGGAAGCGTAATGGCCTGCTTATCACCAGGACCGTCATGCTCATGCGTGGCGGCCGCATCACTCGCCGGCTCGTATTCGTTCCGCATGAGCGCACCCAATCCCTTGCGGCGGCACAGGGGCCCTTGCAGCGGCGGCTGCGAGTCGCCACGTTCGAGGCGCACAGCGTCCCCGGGCCGATCCTCCCCAAGGTCCAGCACCTGCCCGAGGATCTCGCCATGTCCGTCCTGGCCGACCAGGCGTCCCGCGCCCGCGAGGCGCGCGCGAAGGAGGGACCGGAGGAGTGGATGCGTCGGGTCTCGGACACGACCCCGATAGTCTCGGACACGACCCCGATAATGGACGAGTGAATCCTCCCGCTGCCCGGCTCGGCGTCGGCGTCATCGGCGCCGGACGTGTCGGCCCAGTAATCGCGAACGCGCTCAGAGCGGTCGGTCACGCCGTCGTGGGGGTGACCTCCACGTCGTCGGCCGCCGATGAACGAATCGAGGCGATGCTCCCGGCCGTTCCCGTCCTGCCCGCGGACGAGATCGTCCGCCGTTCCGAGGTCGTCCTCGTCACCGTCCCTGACGACGACATCGAGCCCGTCGTCGCGGGCCTCGCGCGGCTCGGCGCATGGCAGACCGGGCAGATCGTGATCCACACGTCCGGCGTTCATGGTCTCGAGGCTCTCGAACCCGCCCGCCGCGGCGGCGCCATACCTCTCGCGATCCACCCGGCGATGACCTTCACCGGCACGTCCCTCGATGTCGCGCGGCTGCAGGGATGTCCCTTCGCGGTGACGGCGCCGGGACCGTTCCTGCCCATCGCGCAGGCGCTGGTGGTCGAGCTCGGCGGTGAACCGTTCATCGTGCCGCCCGCAGACCGCGCCGCCTACCATGCAGCCCTCACGCACGGCGCCAATCACCTGGTCACCCTGGTAGCGCAGGCGAGGCGGATCCTCACGGCCGCCGGGATCGGCGAACCCGGCAGCGTCCTCGGGCCCCTCCTCACCGCCGCACTCGACGGCGCTCTCCGCGACGGCGAGGCCCACCTCACCGGCCCCGTGGTCCGCGGAGATCTCGGAACCGTCCGCACGCACCTCGCCGCGCTCGACGAACTCGGCGAGGACGACATCGCGGCCACCTACCGGCACCTCGCCGCGACCACCGCGCGCCGCGCTGCCGCCAACGGCCGGATCCCGGACGCCGTCGCCGGCGAGATCGTGGAACTGACCAGCGCGTCCGGGAGCGGGAATCTGAGCGATGACAATGCCGCCGAGTCCGCGGGGCGCTCCGGCGTCGTCGGCGACGAGACTACGGAGCGCTCCGGCGTCGTCGGCGACGAGGGGCCGAGCACGCGAGCAATTGAGGAGCCCGAATGAGAGTGACACGAACCCGAAAGGAACTGAGGGCCGCGCTTGCGGACCTGACCGGGCGCCGCGCGCTCGTGATGACGATGGGCGCCCTGCACGAGGGCCACATCTCGCTGGTGCGCCTTGCGCGCGAACAGGCTGATCACGTGGTCGTCTCGATTTACGTGAACCCCCTGCAGTTCGGTCCGGGCGAGGATTTCGACTCCTATCCCCGCCAGCTCGACGCAGACCTCGCTCTTCTCGAGCCGTTGGGCGTCGAGGTGGTTTTCGCCCCCGACGACGCCGAGATGTACCCACGCCGGCCGCTCGTGCGGATCGACCCGGGGCCGATTGCGACCGTGCTCGAGGGCGCGACCCGGCCCGATCACTTCGCCGGCGTACTCCAGGTGGTCCACAAGGTCATGAATCTCGTGCGGCCGGATGTGTCGATGTTCGGGCAGAAGGACGCGCAGCAGCTTGCGCTCGTCCGCACGATGGTGACGGACCTCGACATGGGGATTGAGATCGTCGCGGTGCCGATCGCTCGGGAGCCCGACGGCGTTGCCCAATCCTCACGGAACGCCTATCTCAATGAGGACGAACGGCGTTGGGCGCGTTCGCTGTCGGAGGCTCTGCGCGCCGGCGCGACGCGTTCGGGGGAAGGGCCGGAGGCGGCGCTGGCGGCGGCGCTGGCTGAGATGCATCGGGCGTCGGGGGAGTCCGGCGGGACCGTGTTGCTCGACTATCTCGTATTGGTGGACCCACAGACGTTCGAGCCGGCGGACCCGAGGGCCCCGGTGGGTCTCTTCGCGATCGCAGCTTGGGTGGGGCGGACGCGGCTGATCGACAACCTCGAGGTCGACTTCGCGTAGCGGTGTGACCTCGCGAGCTCATTTCTTTGCTCGCTGCGCCTGCCGCCTGCCGCCTGCTGCGCCTGGGGCGCACGAAGGTCACATCTCTTCCCCTCTCCTGACGCCGCGGCGCATGTTCGTCACATGATGGCTGGCGTTCGTCACATCAGGGCGCGCGATCGTCACACGCTGGCTTTCGGGGCGCACGTTCGTCACATGATGGCTGGCGTTCGTCACGATGGCGCAGTGACGTCACTGCGCCATCGTGACGATCGTGCGCCCTCGCGCTTCGGGCTCGGCCGGGCACGCCGCTGCGGAACTTCGGAC
>DASRMP010000047.1:0-29233 GCA_035647855.1 Actinomycetaceae bacterium
CCCCTGAGCGACCGGCACGACTCCTGCGGCGACGGCGGCCCCCGCCCCGCCCGACGAGCCGCCCGCCGTCCGGGTCAGGTCCCATGGCGTGCGTGCCGCCGGTCCGATCGCCGACTCCGTGTAGGGCGGGAAACCGAACTCCGGCGTGGTCGTCTTGCCGACCATGACCGTGCCTGCCGCGTGCAGCAGGGTGACCACGCCGTCGTCGACCTCGGCGACGTTCCCCCGCATGGTGGCGGAACCTGCCTCCCACGGCTGTCCCGCCACCTGGTTCAAGTCCTTGATGGGCACCGGAACTCCGAGGAACGGCGGCAACGCGCGGACGGCGTCCTCGCCGTCACGTCGCGCCGCGGCGAAGGCGGCGTCGGCCTCGCGGGCCTGTTGATCCGCGAGTTCTGCCGTGACGTGCGCAAACGCGCCGACGGCGGCACCTGCGGTCGAGATGCGTCGTTGGGTTGTCTCGTTCACCTCGACGGCGGAGAGTTCCCCGTTGCGGAGCTCCGCCGCGAGTTCGAGCGCCGAGAGTTGGTGGATGTCGGTCACGGTGGATCTCCTTCGGTGCCGGCGAAGGGCGGGCACCAACGAGTCTCGCACGGTCCGTGAAAAAGGGTGGGCTTCGGCACAAAAAAATGGCATGCTGGAACCAGCCGGCCGAGGCCGGGTCCAACGTCGAAAGGAGTGATGCCACGTGGGAATTGACCTACTCGCAAACAAGGAAGCGCTGAGCTCCGAGTAAACGAACTCAGATCAACGCGCCCCTTGGAGCGCGAGCGAACCGGCATCCTCACGATCACAGATGAGGGTGCCGGTTCTGCGTCCGATGGGCACTGGTGCGCACCGCGACGTTCTGCCAAAATGTAGTACTGAGAGTTTCACGCATCGACCAAGGGAGATCGACCATGACACGCACCTACGTCATCACCGGAGCAGGATCTGGAATTGGCGCCAAGACGGCCGAGCTTCTCCGAGCCGCCGGGCATACCGTCGCAGGCGTCGACCTCAAGAACGCCGAAGTCACCGCAGACCTCTCCACACCCGAGGGCCGGCGTGACGGCGCCGCTGCAGCCACCAAGGCGGTGGGCGGGACCGTGGACGGCGTCATCGCATGCGCCGGCCTTTCGCTCGACAAGGCGATCACGGCGAAGGTGAACTACTTCGGCGTGACCGAGTTCCTCGAGGCACTCCTTCCGGCACTCGGCAAGTCGGAGGCGCCTCGCGCCGCGGTCGTCTCCTCGATGTCCTCGCTCCAGCCCAACCACCCGCCGCTCGTGGACGCGCTCCTCAACGGCGATGAGGACGCCGCGGTCGCCATCGCGGAGGAAATCGCGGACTCGGCGAACCTGATCTACGCCTCGACCAAGAGGGCGGTCTCGCGGTGGGTTCGCCGCGAGTCGATCAAGGAGAACTGGGCGGGGGCGGGAATTCCGCTGAACGCCGTCGGACCCGGCATCGTGGTCACGCCGATGACGGCGCCGCTGCTTGCCGACCCTGAGACGGCGGCAATGGTCGACAGGATGGTTCCCATGCCCCTCAACGGCCACCAGCAGCCCGAGTCGGTGGCGAACCTGCTCATCTGGTTGACCTCGGCCGAGAACTCGCACACCACCGGCCAGACCATCTACGTCGACGGCGGTGCCGACGCCACCCTGCGCGGCGAGGACGCGTGGACCTGGGCCGATGCACACGTAGGCGAGTACTTCACGTCGATGGCGCAGCAGGACTAGCCGCGATACCTTCAATTTGAGGTTTTGCTCGGGAGTTCAAGGGTTGTTGTCGGCGTGCCGTGGGGTGGGGGCGCACGTTCGTCACAGGAGGGCGCACGATCGTCACGCCCCTCCCAAACCCGTGCCGCCGTGGCGCACGAACGTCACACCATGGCGCACGATCGTCACGCCCCTCCCAAACCCGTGCCGCCGTGGCGCACGATCGTCACACGGGATTCTTGAGGGCGCACGTTCGTCACACCATGGCGCACGATCGTCACGCCCCTCCCAAACCCGTGCCGCCGTGGCGCACGTTCGTCACAGGAGGGCGCACGATCGTCACGGCATGGCGCACGATCGTCACACGCAGAATGCTGAGGGCGCACGATCGTCACGATGGCGCAGTGACGTCACTGCGCCATCGTGACGGACGCCAGCCATCGTGTGACGAACGTGCGCCCCGGTTTCGCCGATGTGACGTTCGTGCGCCCCGATGTGACGAATGTGCGCCCTCGCGCTACGCGCCGGGCCGGACACCGCCACTGGGGAAATTCGAACCCCATTCAGGACGATCTGACGTGAGCTGGGGAACTTCAGACCCCGTCTGGCGTGAGCTGGGGAACTTTGGGCCTCGTCTGGGCGGCGCGCTGGGGAACTTCAGACCTGCTGGGGAACATCGCACCCCGCAGTCGAGGTGCGGAGTTCCCCAAGGAGCAGCCTCGGGGTAGCAGACGAGCTGCCAAGTTCCCCAGCGACACGACGCAAGCGACAAGACGAAGTGCCAAGTTCCCCAGCGACACCACGCAAGCGACAAGACGAAGTGCCAAGTTCCCCAGCGACACCACGCAAGCGACAAGACGAGGTGCGAAGTTCCCCAGCCACCCGGCACCAGACCCCTGGGCGACACGGATCTCACGGACAACACGTCCAATGGCACAACAAGCAGACAACTAAGCTCCCGGGGAAGTGGAAGCATCTTGGTCGTTGCATCTCCTACCGGAAGTTCCGTTGCCCCCACACCACGACAACGCCGACAACAACCCCTGAACCCTCAAACAAAACCCCAAGTTGACGGCATTGGGATCAGCCGGCGAACCTCGCGGTAACCGCCGGTTACACTGACGACGGGACTCATCTCCGGATACGGGTCCAGCGCTGAACCCACCGCCAGCGCTGGACCCGTCGGCGTGTGGACCGCGGAGCTTGGCCGGCCGCGCTTGGACCGCGGAGCTTGGCCGGCCGCGCTTGGACTGCAGAGCTCTGACCGCGGAGCTTGGACCGCAGTGGGGACTTCGGGCCCGAACTGGACTCGCCGGTCTGCTGTGGCCCGCCGGCGCGCCAAGTGGTGGGATGGTCCCATGACACGTTCTGCCAGCCACCACGGCGCCCCTGAGCGCGCAAGACTCGAAGAACACTCCGCAAACCTGGGCCGGCCCGGCGAGGACCCGTTCCTCTGGCTCGAGGACATCGAGGGCAATGACGCACTCCGGCTGGTCAAGGAACGCAACGCCAAGACCGAGGCGGTGCTGCGCACCGATCGCCGGCTGCAGATTGAGAGCGGCATCCTTGAGATCCTCGACTCGCAGGAGCGTATCCCCACCGTCGTGCAACGGGGAGAGTACCTGTACAACTTCTGGACCGATGCCGGGCACGAACGCGGTATCTGGCGCCGGACCACGTGGGAGTCCTACCGCTCGGACACCCCGGAGTGGGACATGCTCATCGACGTCGACGCACTCGGAGCCGCCGAGGGCGTGAAATGGGTCTGGAAGGGCGCGAACGTGCTCTACCCGAGCCGCGACCGCGCGCTCGTCTCGCTCTCCCGCGGCGGCTCCGATGCGGACGTCACGCGCGAGTTCGACCTCACCACCCGCGAGTTCATCGAGGACGGATTCTTCCGCGAGGAATCCAAGGGCGGCATCACCTGGGCGGACACCACCGGCGCCACCACCTTCGTATTCACCGACACCGGTGAGGGCTCACTCACCAGGTCGGGGTATCCGCGCACCGTGCGGCAGTGGACGCGCGGAACTCCCCTCGAATCGTCGGAGCTGGTCTACGAGGGCGAGACCGATGACATGTACATCGGCGCGGCCGCCGACCACACACCCGGTTTCGAACGCTCCTTCGTGCAGCGCGCCATCGCGTTCTACGAGACCGAGGTCTTCGAACTGCGCGAGGGCGAACTCCGGCATATTCCCGTCCCTAGCAGTGCGGACGCGAGCGTCTGGCGCGAATGGCTCCTCATTCACCTCCGTGACCCCTGGGTCAGCGGAGAGGCCACCTATCCCGCGGACGCGCTCCTCGCCATCGGCTACGAGGACTTCCTCGCCGGATCTGCGGACTTCACGATGCTCTTCACTCCGGGTCCGCACGTCTCGCTGGCGGCGCTGACGGTCACGCGGCACCACGTCGTCGTCACCGTGCTCGAGGACGTCGTGAACCGTCTCGAGATTCTCACTCCGCCCGCCCGCACGGACACGGGAGCGGACGACGACGGCGGCTGGCGCCGTCGTGCCCTCGACCTCGACGTGGGCGACGGCGGTGCTGCGATCGAGCGGTTCGCGACGATCTCGGTGAGCCCGGTCGATCAGAAGGAGTCGGATGAGCTGTGGGTCTCCACTCAGGGCTTCCTCACCCCCTCCACGCTGAGTCTTCTCACTCTCGACGACGGCGGAAATGCCGTGAGCCTCGAGTCGCTGAAGTCCCTGCCTGCGTTCTTCGACGCGGAAGGCATGGAGGTCACGCAGCACTTCGCGACGTCGAAGGACGGCACGCGGATCCCGTACTTCCAGGTGGCGCCGGCCGGCTTCACGGCAGACGGCACCACGCCGACCATTCTCTACGGCTACGGCGGCTTCGAGGTCTCTCTGCTGCCTGGCTACAATCCGGCGATGGGTCGCGCGTGGCTCGCGCGCGGGGGCGTGTACGTGGTCGCGAACATTCGCGGAGGCGGCGAGTACGGCCCGGCGTGGCACCAGGCAGCGCTCAAGCAGAACCGGCGCCGCGCCTACGAGGACTTCGCGGCCGTGGCCCGGGACCTCGTCGACCGCGGCGTGACGGCTCCCGATCGTCTCGGCGCCCAGGGTGCCTCCAACGGCGGGCTGCTCGTCACGAACATGCTCACGCAGTACCCGGAACTGTTCGGCGCGATCGTCTGCCAAGTCCCGCTGACCGACATGAAGCGCTACTCGCACATGCTCGCGGGCGCCTCCTGGATGGCCGAATACGGCGATCCGGACGATCCCGAGCAGTGGGAGTACATCCGCACGTTCTCGCCATACCATCTCGCCGAGGTGGGACGCGACTACCCGCCGGTTCTGTTCACCACCTCGACGCGTGACGACCGCGTTCACCCGGGTCACGCGCGCAAGATGGCGGCGAAGCTCGCCGGCATGGGATACGACGTGACCTACTGGGAGAACATCGAGGGCGGCCACGGCGGTGCGGCGACCAGCTCGCAGCGCGCACGCATGTCGGCGCTCGCGTACGAGTTCCTCTGGCAGCGGCTCGGGTAGGGGCCGCGCGGTCCGCCTACTGCGGTCCGCCTACTGCGGGTCGATGCGCTCGCCGTAGCGCGGCGGATCCTGGGGGCTCTGCCCGTAGTTGGGCCCGTCGGTGCCGGAGCCTGCCGCACCGCCCTGGTCCGGTTGTTGGCCCGCGTCCTGCGGTCCCTGCGGCGGCGGGAAGCCGCGCGGGTCGTAGCCGCCGTCGCCGTACCCGGGCTGACCGTAACCGCCCTGGCCGCTGCCGTAGCTCTGGCCGCTGCCGTAGCTCTGGCCGCTGCCGTAGCCCTGGCCACTGCCGTAGCCGCCGTAACCCTGGCCACCGTAGCCCCCGCCACCGCCGTAGCCACCGTAGCCCTGGCCACCGTAGCCACCGCCGTAGCCTCCACCGCCGTAGCGGCGCGCCTCGGCTTCGCGTTCCTTGCGCCCGATTGAGACGAGCCAGATGATGCCCACGATCACCGCGACGAACCCCAGACCCCCGAATACGAACCCTCCGACCATGGGCGCCGCGACACCGGAAAGATTCCCGAGGAGCGAATCGATGGCGCCGGACGGCAGGACATAGAGCGTGCCGCTGGTGGAGCAGTCGAAGGTGTAGGTGTCCGGAGAGCCGGCGGTGAACGTGACCAACGAGTTCTCGGTCGTGGTGGGCACCACCGTGCCGCCCGAGGTGGTGACGTCGCAGGCGTATGGCGGTGTGAAGTTGGTCGGGTAGACGATCCACTCGCCGGACTGGAGGAAGGCCTCCCCCGGATCACTGACCTGCTGGAAGTTCGACAGCTCGGACTCGTCAATCCCGCTGGCGACGTTCACTGCGGACATGATCAATCCGACGACGGGTGCCCCGAACATCAGCAGGACGCCGATGATGATCACGGCGATCGGGCCGCCGCGAGACTGTCTCGGCTGCGGCTGCCCGTAACCGCCGCCGCTGGTGTATGGATTCGACGCGCTCACTACCCTGCCCTCTCGTCGGTACGTGACGAGTGTAGGGGCGCGGAACCACGGAAAGACAGAGCCCAGGCGTGCGAGGCGCGTCATGGTTCCGCCGGTGTGACGATCGTGCGCCCCGATGTGACAGCACCGCGTGAACGCTGTCCTCTTGGAGTGTTCGGCGCCCGCCTAAACGGTCGAGGGCAGGCGCGGCCGCCACACCACTAGCGCAGAGGAGTCGTCCGCGAGCATCACGCGGTGCCCCGATCGCGTCACGACCACGTCGCCACGCCGATCCGCCGAAAACACTCGGTGGTGCCCCGGCTCGGCGATCAACTGGAGCCGCTCGATCTCCGCGGTGGCGGCAGCGAGCTGACGTTCGAGCCGCATGATGCGCTTGATGCCGGAGAGGTTGACACCCTCCTCCTGGGAGAGCCGCTGGACCTCGCGCAGTTGCTCGATGTCGTCGAGCGAGTACCGGCGGCCGCGTCCCGCGGTGCGAGCCGGTGTCACGATGCCCAGGCGGTCGTACTCGCGCAGGGTCTGCGGGTGCATTCCGGCGAGTTTGGCGGCCACCGAGATGAGAAAACGTGGAGCCTCGTTCTGGTTCATGCCGTCACCTCCGCGCCTCGTGGATCAGCCCCTCACGGGGGTTCTCGTTGCGGGTCGCCTCGGCAAAATCCTCGATGGCGCTCTTGGCCTTCGCGTTCACCTTCTGCGGCACCGCGACCTCGACAGTGACAAGCAGATCGCCGGTCGTCTTCGACGTCGTCACTCCCCTGCCCTTCACGCGCAGTGTCCGGCCCGACGGCGTCCCCTCCGGAACGCGGACACGAACCGTGGACCCGTCGAGGGTGGGAACCTCGATGGTGGCGCCGAGAGCCGCCTCGGCGAAAGTGATGGGCACGGTGAGGCGCAGGTTTGCGCCGTCGAGGGAGAAGACCGGGTGCGGTTCCACGTTCACGGTCACCACGAGGTCGCCGGGGTCGCCGCCGGTGAGTGAGGGCTCGCCCTTGCCGCGCAGGCGGATCTTCTGGCCGTCGTGGACACCGGCCGGGATGCGCACGTTCATCGATTTGTCGTTCACGGTGAGCCGCACCGTGGAGCCCGCCGCGGCCGAACGGAACGGCAGCGACGCGTGCGCGACGACGTCGGCACCCTTGGTGGGTACGGTCGCACCGAAGCGCCCGCCCCCGAAGGGACTGCCGCGACCACGGCGGCCACTTCCTCCGCCGCCACCACCGAACATCTGGGACAGCATTTCCTGGAGGTCTTCGGGGTTGACGTTCCCCGACGACGTCGTTCGGGTGTCTCCACCGAACATGCCTCCGAAGAGATCCTCGAAACCTCCGGCTCCGCCGGCTCCGCTGGGACCACCGGACCCGGCCCTGAATCGCGGGCCGCCGCCTGCCATGGCGCGGAGCGAGTCGTACTGCGAGCGCTGCTCGGCATCGGAGAGCACCGCGTAGGCCTCACCGATCTCCTTGAACTTCGCCTCGGCGCTCGCGTTTCCCGGGTTCTGGTCCGGGTGCCACTTGCGGGCGAGTTTGCGGTAGGCCTTCTTGATCGCGTCGGCGTCGGCGTCCTTGGACACGCCCAGCACCTTGTAGAAGTCCTTCTCGAGCCAGTCCTGTCCGGTCATGGGCGCCTCACCTCCTCGATTCTGTTCAACTGTGTTCCTGTCCTCCCGGGTCCGGGCGCCGGGAGCTCCCACTCTGGAAGCCCCCGGTGCCCTGGCGATCAGGCGGGGCTGTTGACCGCCACGCGGGCGGCGCGCAGCACCTTGTCACCGATCCGATAGCCCGGCTGGATGACCTGGGCGATGGTCGGGGTGGTCACCTCGTCCGATGACATGTCCATCAGGGCGTCGTGGATCTCGGGATCGAACTCCTCTCCGATGACGCCATAGCGCTGGAGGTCGAAGTTCGTGGTGAGCAACGACTCGAACCTCTCGGCCATTGAGCCGAGCGGTCCGGTGAGCTCATTGTGCTGGCGCGCGAGCTCGACGTCGTCGAGGACGCCCAGCAGCGCGTTCGCCACCCTCTCGACGCCCTGCTTCTGCGCGACCACCGCCAGCTCCTTGGAGCGGCGAACGAAGTTCGTGTACTCCTGGCTCAGGTTGTAGTACGCGGCGTTTGCGCGGGCGAGTTCGTCGGCGAGCTTGGCGTTCTCGGCCTTCAGGCCGGCGAGGTTGCCCTCACCGCCCGGCTGGTCGCCACCCTGCGTGCCGGCTTCTGCCGCAGCGGGGTCACCCGAGGCGCCACCGGTGCCGGTGCCACCACCCGAGCCCCCGGCGCCGCGCTGGCCGGCGGGCGCCGCACCTGCCGCGCCCGCCGCGCTGGCCGCCGTGGTCTCCCCCAGCGGCTTGCGCAGCCTGCCCGTCTCGGGATCAAGCCGACGCTTGTCGTGGATGATCGGTTCTTCGTGGTTCTCTGTCACTTGTTGTCCTCGTCGTCGACGATTTCGGCGTCGACCACATCCTCATCGTCGGACGCGGTCGCCCCTGCGTCACCGGCGAAGCCACCCTGACCGGCGTCGCCGCCTGCCTGGGCCTGCTGCTGCATGGCCTCGGCGTTGTAGATCGCCTGGCCGATGGCCTGAGACTTCTCGGTCAGCGTCTCCATCGCGGTCTTCACGGCGGTGAAGTTGTCACCCTTGAGGGCGGACTTCAGCTCCTCGACGGCGGAGGAGACGTCCGAGGCTACATCGGCCGGGACCTTGTCGGCGTTGTCCTTCAGCACCTTCTCGGTCTGGTAGGCGAGGTTCTCGGCCTGGTTGCGGGTCTCGGCCTCCTCACGGCGCTCCTTGTCGGCGGCGGCGTGGGACTCGGCGTCCTTCACCATGCGGTCGATCTCGTCCTTCGGCAGCGCAGAGCCGCCGGTGATCGTCATCGACTGCTCCTTGCTCGTGCCCCGGTCCTTGGCGGAGACGTGCACGATGCCGTTCGCGTCGATGTCGAAGGTGACCTCGATCTGCGGAATGCCGCGCGGTGCCGGCGCGATGCCGGTCAGCTCGAACGTGCCCAGCGGTTTGTTGTCACGGGCGAACTGACGCTCGCCCTGGTACACCTGGATCAGTACGGACGGCTGGCCGTCCTCGGCGGTGGAGAAGATCTCCGAACGCTTGGTCGGGATAGCGGTGTTGCGGTCGATGAGGCGCGTCATGACGCCACCCTTGGTCTCGATACCGAGGCTGAGGGGAGTCACGTCGATCAGCAGTACGTCCTTGCGGTCGCCCTGCAGGACGCCTGCCTGGATGGCGGCACCCACGGACACGACCTCATCCGGGTTCACACCCTTGTTGGGCTCGCGGCCACCCGTGAGTTCCTTGATGACCTCGGTCACGGCGGGCATGCGGGTCGAACCGCCCACCATCACCACGTGGTCGATCTCACCCAGCTGGATACCTGCGTCACTGATGACCTGCCTGAACGGGCCCTTGACCTTCTCGAGGAGGTCCTTGGTCATCTCCTCGAACTGGGCGCGGGTGAGCTTCTCATCGAGGTGGACGGGGCCGTTCTCGGACATCGAGAGGTACTGCAGCGAGATCTGGGTGGACATCGCAGAGGACAGCTCCTTCTTCGCCTGCTCCGCGGCCTCCTTGAGTCGCTGCATCGCGCGCTTGTCCTTGGAGACGTCCACGCCTTCCTTGTTCCGGACCTGCCTCACGAGCCACTCGACGACGCGGGCGTCCCAGTCGTCACCACCCAGCCGGTTCTCGCCATTGGTGGCCCTGACCTGGATGGTGGAGAATCCGTCATCGTCCTTGCCGACTTCCAGCAGGGAGACGTCGAACGTACCGCCGCCGAGGTCGAAGACCAGGATGAGCTCGTCCTCCTTGCCCTTCTCCAGTCCGTAGGCGAGCGCCGCGGCGGTGGGCTCGTTGATGATGCGGAGAACATTGAGTCCCGCGATCTTTCCGGCGTCCTTGGTGGCCTGACGCTGAGCATCGTTGAAGTAGGCGGGGACGGTGATGACCGCGTCGGTCACGGGCTCGCCGAGGTACGACTCGGCGTCCGTCTTGAGCTTGCCGAGGACACGCGCGCTGATCTCCTGCGCGGTGTAGTGCTTGCCCTCGATGTCGACGCTCCAGTTGGATCCCATCTCACGCTTCACGGATGCGATGGTGTGGTCCGGGTTCGTGACGGCCTGGCGCTTGGCGATCTCGCCGACCAGGACCTCTCCGGACTTGGTGAAGGCGACAACGGACGGAGTGGTCCGTGAACCTTCTGCGTTGGCAATGACGGTGGGCTCGCCACCCTCCAGGACGGCGACCACCGAGTTCGTGGTTCCGAGGTCGATTCCGACCGCTCGTGCCATGTGTGTGCTCCTTCGTGCGACTTGGGTTGAGTCAGATACACTCAAGTTTGCGGTATCGCGGGCTTGGAAGCAAACCGCCTTGCTGAAACTTGAGTCTACTTAGCTCAACGTTGGGGTGCGTGGGGCTATTCCCTGCAGCCGAAGCAACGTGTCACGTCGCACGTGATTCACGTCACGCGAGTCTCGGCGGGTCCCGGCGATTCACCTCACGCGAGTCCCGGCGAGTCTCGGCGATTCACCTCACGCGAGTCCCGGCGATTCACCTCACGCGAGTCTCGGCGAGTCCCGGCGATTCACCCCACGCGAGTCTCGGCGAGTCCCGGCCCTGGCGGGCGCAGTTCTCGGCCTGCTCGTTGCTGCCACCCATCGACTCGACGTAGCCGTTCGGCCCCGGACGGGCACAGGCGAAAGGGTAACCTTCCTTGCCGCCCCGGCGCCCGCGATCACCGCGCCGAACCGGCGGATTCGGTTGGGCACGGGTCCTGGCGTGGGCGCGCGCCCTGGCCTGGGCACGGGTCCTGGCGTGGGCACGAATTCTGGCGACTACCGTCGGAGTCTCGGTCGGATTGGTCGCTGGGACCCGGAAAATGCTGGCTCCAGGGGAATGCCGCGTGAAGGTTCGGGCCGAATGTGAGGGTTTGGGCTCCGAATGCAAGAGTTCCGGCAGGCTCTGCAAGGCTTCCGGCAGGGTCTGCGAGGTTTACGGCAGGGTCTGTAAGCCTCGGAGCTGAAGGTTAGGGTCAGAACGCTAACAATCAGCTCGGAACCTTACCTTCAGTCTTTGTCAGGCGCGTTCTGTAAGAGTTTGAGCTGAATGTAAGCCTGCGAGCAGGGATTTCGGAGACTGGCCCCAAGCGGGGTCCCAATACACGGCAATTCAGCGCGTTGGCAACGCGGCCAACGCGGCCAACGCGGCCAACGCGGCCAACGCGAGAGTAGCGCGGCGAAGCAATTGGGTACCCGGCACCCAGACCAAGTGGGCACCCAAACCAAGCGGCCGGTCCGGTGGTGCCCACGGGACGATGGGCTATGGCCCTGGGCGGTCATGAGGCCGGTCCGGTGGTGCCCATCGGACGAGCCTGGAGTGCCGGCTCAGGCCAGGCGCCGTTCTTCCTGCCTGATCCCGCCCCTGCCGAACGAGAGTGCCCAGACAATCTGGATGACGCCCATGACGAGCAGCGACAACCCCAGCAGCCACCAGAGCACCGAGATGTACAACGGCGAAAAGAGCAGCACCACGCCCGCAATGATGTTCAGGGCAGCGAAGATGATGGTCCAGAGCCTGGAAGAGGCTTGGCCCAGGTTCGACAGCGAAACGACACCCTCGCCGATCCACAGGATACCGACGAGAACACCGAGGACTGCGGCCAGCCCTGCGGTGGCCGCGCCCAGGTTGACAAGCATGAATACTCCGGCCGCGACAAACAGGATGCCGAGTGCCGTATGCCCGGCACGCGCCCACCCACCCTTGGTCATCGAGAAGATGCCGACCGCCGCGTACAGGAGTCCCGCGATAATCGTGTAGACGCTGATCAGAGCAACGGCAACCATGGCGGTCCGACCCGGCCAGACGAGGATCAGGATCCCGATGATCGCGCTGACCAGTCCAACGAGACCAAGCGAGATGCGAATGGTGCTTGTCGCTCCTTTTCTGATGGCTTCGGTTTCCACGGGCATGCGGTGATCCTTCCTGGGACTCCTCCACCGGAGGATGGGATTCCAAATTATCGGCAAACCAGTGTTCTCAGGTAACGCCGACACACCGCAGGCGGAGCGGTCACGGTCGCGAGCCTGCTCAGGAACCTGCGCGTGCCGGCACCGGCTTCCCTGCTGATCGGCCGGGACGTTCCTGTGTCAGACCCGCATGAGAGTGTGGGCAGCATGAACGCCCCAGACCCGGCCGCACCGAACACGGAAGCCCGGCACACAGGCTCTCTGCACGCCGATGCTCTCGCCATCCTGCGCACGTTGACCGGCAACCCGGCAGTGGGTTTTCACCCGGGCCAGTTCGAGGCGATCGAGGCGCTGGTGGCGCACCGCCGCCGGGCGCTGGTGGTTCAGCGCACCGGGTGGGGAAAGTCCGCGGTCTATTTCATCGCTGCCCTGCTGCGGCGCCGCGCCGGCTCGGGCCCGGCCCTGATCGTCTCACCGCTGCTTTCGCTGATGCGGGATCAGGTGACCGCCGCGGAGCGAGCAGGGGTGCGGGCCGCCGCGATCAACTCCGCCAACGTCACGGAGTGGAGGGACATCGAGCGGCAATTGGACGAGGACGCCGTTGATGTACTCCTTGTCTCTCCGGAACGCCTCGTGAATCCGCGTTTTCGCGAGGAGCAACTCCCCCGGCTCGTCCGTTCAATGGGCCTCCTCGTGATCGACGAGGCCCACTGCATCAGCGACTGGGGTCATGACTTCCGCCCGGATTACCGCCGCATCCGGGACCTCATCGCCGAGTTGCCCGGCGGCGTGCCCGTGCTCGCCACCACGGCCACGGCGAACACGCGGGTGGTCGCGGACGTCGAGGAGCAGATGGCGATCGGCGGGCACGATGTGTTCACTCTCCGCGGCGCCCTTGCGCGGGAGTCGCTGCGGCTCGGCGTCCTGGACCTCGGCACGTCTTGGCGGAGGTTGGCGTGGCTGGTGCAGCACCTGGGGTCCTTGCCCGGGTCCGGAATCGTCTACTGCCTGACCGTGTCCGCGGCGGAGGATATCGCGGCACTTCTCGCCAAGGAGGGCTACCAGGTGCTGCCCTACACGGGGAGGACGGACGCCGCGGAGCGCCTCGTCGCCGAAGATGCCCTGAAACGCAACGAGGTGAAGGCGCTCGTGGCAACGTCCGCCCTCGGCATGGGTTTCGACAAGCCGGACCTGGGCTTCGTGGTCCACGTCGGGGCTCCCAGTTCACCCGTGGCCTACTACCAGCAGGTGGGCCGCGCGGGCCGCGCCACCGAAAGTGCGGATGCTCTCCTCCTTCCCGGTGAGGAGGACCGCGCCATCTGGCACTGGTTTGCCACCAACGCGATGCCCACGCAGGCGAAGGCGGACGCCGTGCTCGGGGCGTTGGCCGCGGCGGCCGGCCCACTCTCGGTGGCTGCGCTGGAGGCCCGGGTCGAGGTGAAGCGTGGCCCCCTCGAGTTGCTCCTGAAGGTGTTGGCGGTGGACGGCGCCGTGGAATCCGTCAAGGGCGGGTGGATCTCGACCGGGAGCGCTTGGACCTACGACACGGAGCGCTACGAGCGGATCGCCGCCGCCCGGGTCGCGGAGCAGGAGGCCATGCTGGCATATGAGAAACTCGCCGGCGAGAGTCACGGCGACTGCCGGATGGCCTTCCTCACCAGCGAACTCGACGATCCGCACTCCGCCCCGTGCGGCCGCTGCGATGCCTGCGCCGGGCCGTGGTACCCGACCGGCGTGGCGGTTCCCGCGAGCGATGCGGCCCGAACGTCAATCGACCGGGTTGGCGTTCCGATCCCGCCACGATCGCTGTGGCCCACCGGGCTGGACCGTCTGGGTGTCACCGTCAATGGCGCGCCCGTGCGAGGGCGGATCGCCGTCGAGGAACAGGTGACGGAAGGTCGCGTGGTCGGCCGGTTCAGCGACCTCGGATGGGGCAGGCCTCTGCGTGAACTCTTCGCCACCGACGAGGATGGTGAGGTGGTCGATCGGGTGGTGCCGGCCGAACTGGCCCGCGCCACGGTGCGTGTCCTCAGGGAGTGGGACTGGACTGAACGGCCCGTCGCGGTGGTCTGGGTTCCCAGCGCGCTGCGCCCGCAGTTGGTGGAGTCGCTGGCCATCGGGATTGCCACGGCAGGGAGGCTCGAGCTTCTCGGGCCGCTGGATCTCCTCAACTCGATGCCGCTGCAGGGCTCAACCAACAGCGCCTACCGCGTCCGCGACGTG
Organism: Actinomycetaceae bacterium; assembly: GCA_035647855.1. Taxonomy (GTDB): domain Bacteria; phylum Actinomycetota; class Actinomycetes; order Actinomycetales; family Actinomycetaceae; genus JAAZBW01. Next base: position 14,362 of record DASRMP010000047.1, read on the forward strand.
TGGGGGCGGTTTGGTCTGCCGGCAGACATGGCTCGGCGTCTCCCCCGGCTCGCCGGGCCGGTGCTTCTCGTCGACGACGTCGTGGACTCCCGCTGGACTCTCACCGTGGCCGGCAGGTTGTTGCTTCGCGCCGGCGCCGGCGCCGTTCTGCCCTTCGCGCTCGCGGCAATGGGCTGACAGCAGGACTTCGCTCGCTAGTACGCGATCGGTAGCACTCTTCGCAGCACGTCGTTGAGCGTCACCACACCGATGTAGCGGCCGGCCGAGATGACGACGGCAAACTGCTCGCTCGACTCGCGCATGGTCGCCAGTCCCTCGTAGACGGGCGTGGTCGCGTCGAGAACGAGCGGCTTCCGAGCCAATTCGCCCACCGGACGATCGAGCGGCTCGGAGAGCGTGTTCCGGACGTGGATCACGTCAGGAATACCGCCGGCGGAATCCTGCACGAGAATCCTCATGTGACCGGTGCGCGCCGTCGCCTCGCGAACGTCTTCGACCGGGGCCTCCGGGAGGACGGCAGTCGGCATCTGGTTCGGGTCCACCAGCGCCCCCACGGTGAGCGACTGGAGCTCGAGCACTCCGGAGAGGGGTTCCCGGAAGGTCTCGTCCAGGACGCCCTGATCAGTCGAGTGCTCGACGAGGTGGCGGATCGTATCGGCGTCGTAGCCGCCAACCGCGGCGCGGTCCACCGGCTCGACCCCGCTCGCGGCCACGAGCCTGTTCGCGAGTTTGTTGATTCCCACCACCAGCGGCCGGATCAGGAAGGTGTACCCGCGTGACAGGGGACCGATCGCCTTCGCTGCGGCTTCAGGACGGGCGATTGCCCAGGACTTGGGAGCCATTTCTCCGACGACGAGGTGGAGGAACGTCACAACCAGCAACGCGACGATGAACGACGCGGATTGCGAGACTGCTGCCGGCGCGCCCCACGATTCGAGGAAACCGCTGGTAGCCGCGCCGATCGCCGGCTGAGTGACGGCGCCGAGGGCGAACGTGCAAACCGTGATTCCGAGTTGGGCGCCGGCCAGCATGATGGTGAGTTCGTTCATGCCCCGCAGGGCCGCGCGGGCGGCGCGGCTGGTCGCCGCCTCCGCCTCGAGGCGGTGGCGCCGCGCGCTCAGGAGAGAAAACTCGATGATCACGAAGAACGCGCTCGCCGCGATCAGGAGAACGGTCACTCCGAGGACGATCCAGTTGTTCATCGCTGCTCGCCTCCAGTCTCCTCGACGATCTCCCCTGGCAGTTCAAGCAACCTGACGAATACCTTGTCCGGGACGAAGTTGTCCAGCGTCAGAATCTCCACCTCGAGTACGCGGTGAACCGGATCCTCGCGGATGGCATCGCGCGGATCCGCGGGCAGGTCGATCTTCACGATCTCGTTGGCCTCAGGGAAGGCCCTCTCTTGGGCAATCAGAATGCCGGCGAGGGTCTCGTAGTCGCCCTGGGGCAGGTCGTATCCGATCACGCGCTCCACCTCGTCGATGTGGACCTCCCCCGTCATGCGCCAGGATCCCTCGGCCTCAACCTCGATCCGTTGCGGGTCCGGTCCCACGTCATGCTCATCGGTGAACTCTCCGACAAGTTCCTCGGCCATGTCTTCGAGGGTCAGCACGCCCGCGAAGCCGCCGTACTCGTCGATGACGCAGGCGAGCTTGTTGCCCGTATCGCCCATCTGCCTCAACGCAGTCGGCAGGAACATCGAAGTCGGCATCACCATCGGTGGGCGCATGATGTTCGAGACCACCTCGTCGTCGGGTGGGTTCCTGCGGAGGACCTCGCGCAGATCCGCGACGCCGATCGGCTCGTCCTGGGCGTTGGTGACGGGGTAGCGCGTGTGTGCGGAGGCCATGAGGATGCGGAGTTCGCCGATCGTCATGTCAGGCCGAATCACATCGACCTGAGACCGCGGGATCATGGCGTGCTCGACGTCCTGCTCCGGGAAATCGAGGATCCGATCGATGAGCAGCGCGAGATCGTCGGGCAGGTCACCAGAGTCGCGCGAGTCCGCCACGACCCTCTCGAGGTCGTCCTCGGTCAGGGTCGTGTCGACGTCGGTCGCCGCCTCGACCCGGAAGAGGCGCAGTAGCCCGTTCGCGGCACGGTCGAAAACGACGATGAGCCAGCCGAATGCCTTCAGATAGATCGTGGTGGAGCGCGCGAGTCTCTTGGCCATCGGCTCGGGATTCGCGATGGCCAGGTTCTTCGGATAGAGCTCGCCGAAGATCATCTGGATGATGGTCGCGCCGACGAGGGCGAGCACGGTGCCCACGGACACGCTGACCGCCGTGGGCACGCCGGCGCCGCCGAGGATCACGCCGAGCGATTCGCCAACCAGCGGTTCCGCCACGTAGCCCGTCAGAAGACCCGTCACCGTGATTCCGAGTTGGGCACCGGAGAGCATGAACGAGGTCCGCTTCGTGACGTCGAGGGCGCGCTGCGCCGATTGGTCGCCGGCCTTCGCGCCTGCGGCGAGCCGCGGACGGTCCACGGACATGTACGCGAACTCCTGCGCAACGAAGTAGCCGTTGGCCGCAATGATCGCCAGCATCACGAGTATTCCCAGCAGAAGAGTCAATACTGCCTGGACCATACATGCCTCATATCTCCCGGTGGCGAATGACACTTACGTTAAACGAGGCAACGGTAGATGGCGCAGGAACGATGGAGATCTGACATGACGAACCGATTCAAGACAATGTCCGTACTCGTACTCGCCGGCACGCTCACAGCGGCCGGCCTGGCACTCGCAGGATGCTCCGGCCCCGGGGACGACGTCGATCTGGGAGGCCGCGCTTTCACCGCGACCGAGGTCCGCGGCCACAAAATCGTGGACGGGAGTTCGATCGTAGTGACCTTCGAAGAAGGAAACGTCTCGGTCAACGCCGGCTGCAACACGCAGTTCGGGCCCGTCAAGTGGGACGAGCAGAAGCTCGAGGTCGATGGCGTGCTGGCCTCTACCATGATGGCCTGTGATGAGGCACTCATGGCGCAGGACCAGTGGCTCGCCGAGTTCCTCATGTCCACGCCCGCTCTCGCGCTCGACGGCGATACCCTTACTCTCGGTGATGACACCACCGGTATGACACTCGTGGAGGAGTGATGACGGACATGACCGAAACGACGAATCAGCCACTCGACCGGTTCGCGCCGGTAGACGTCCTCGTGGTCGAAATCCCGGACGGGGAGGTGACGCCGGACATCTTCGTGCCGCTCCTGGAACTTGTCGAGCGGAAGGTCATCCGCGTCCTCGATCTGGAGTTCGTCCGCCGCCACGACGACGGCGACGTCTCCCTGATCGACGTCACGTCGATCCCGGCCGGCCCGGGTGTGGACTTCGGATACCTCGAAGGCGCCTCGTCCGGATTGCTGGATGAGGACGATCTCGCCTATATCGGCGATATCATCGAGCCCGGTAGCATCGCCGGCGTGCTCCTCTTCGAGCACGTGTGGATGGTGCCGATGGCCGACACGATCGAGACGAACGGCGCGCGAATCGCGGCCTGGGGGCAGGTCGACCTCCAGGATCTCTTCGCGGCACTGGACTCGGAATGATCGAATCAGCCGCGACCAGAAGGAGGACACAATGAGCCTGATACGCAGTGCCGCACGGGCGAGCGTCATCACGAGTGCCGCCACGCGTGCCCACCACCGAACCGCCCAGCGGCAACGGGGCCGTTGGGCGGCGGAGAACGCCGCGGCGGCAGCATCAACGCCCGCGCCCGCCGCTCCGCCACCCCCGAAGGACACCGCCACCATGCTCGAACAGCTCCGGCAGCTCGGCGAACTCAGGGACGCCGGGGTCCTCTCGGAGGCGGAGTTCGAGGTGCAGAAGGCACGAGTCCTGCACGGGATCTGACTCTGCCGTCCGGTCTCGCAGGAATGCGCTCAATCCTCGATGAGGGGAACGAACGAGTACCAGCCGTGACGGGTCACGGTGTCCTCGCCGTCGCCGTCGCCGCGAACCACACGCATCATCACCCCACGCACCGGAATCACCATGACACCGCCGGATTCCAGTTGCTCCACGAGGGACTCGGGCATACTGCGGGCCTCGGCGGAGACGAGGATGCGGTCGAACGGGGCGAGCGCGGGCAGCCCGATCACGCCGGGCGTGGCCAGCAGGACGTCCGCCCAATGCCAATCCTCGACGGCGGCCGCAGCCTGGTCCCGCAACTCCGCAATGCGCTCGACGCCGAACACGCGCCCCTCCTCCCCGACGAGATGGGCAAGGAGCGCGGTTGTCCACCCGGAGCCGGCGCCGACGTCGAGAATGCGCTGCCCGGGCCGGACGTCGAGGAGTTCCAGCATGTTGGCCACGGTGGTGGGCTGTGAGCTGGTCTGCCCGTGAGAGAGCCGCAGCGGCTGGTCCCAGTGGGCGTGCGGACGCTGTTCGGGCGGGAGGAAGCGCTCGCGAGGCACGGCCGAGAAAGCGGCGGCGAGTCTGTCGTCCATGGTTCCAGGGTCTCAGCAGTCCGAGCTCGAGGCGAGGCGATCGGCGCTACGGCACGCTTTCGATCAGTGCGGCAGGATGGAGCCATGCCCCTTCCAGCCAGCGTCGCCGCCGTGATCTTCGACAACGACGGAACACTTGTGGACTCCCGGGAGGGCATCATCCGCGCGTGGATGACGTGGGCTTTCGAGCATGAGATCGAAATCGTGCGACTGCTCGGCCACGACGGGCTCTCGTCCGAAGACATCGTCAGGAAGATGATCCCGGCAGCAACCGCCGACGCCGCGCTCGCCCGGGCGCTCGAACTCGAGGTCCGCGAGGCAGTCCGGACGAGGATCCACCCGGGTGTCGCCGAGGCGATGGCCGCGATCCCGGCAGATCGGCTCGCCGTGGCGACATCGGGAACCCGCGCGGTCGCGACGGCCCGTCTGGCTGCGGCGGGGATCGAACTGCCGTCCGTCGTCGTGACCGTCGACGACGTCGCGCGCGCGAAGCCCGATCCGGACATCTTCCTTCTGGCGGCGGAGCGGCTGGGATTCCCACCGGAGGACTGCCTCGTCGTCGAGGACGCGCCGCACGGCATCACGGCCGGGAAGGCGGCCGGATGCTCCGTCCTCGCGGTGACCACGACGGTGGCGCGCGAGCATCTCCACCGCGCGGACGGCGTCGTCGACCGACTGGACGAGGTGTGCTTCACCGTGACGGCCAGCGGGCGGGTGGGCGTCGAGATGAGGACTGCTCCGGGCACGCCAGCCACGCCGCGGACGCAGCCCGGCCCGGGCGCAGCCCGCACCTAGCCGAAGCCGAGCCAGATGCGCCGGATGCCCCCGGAAACCAGGTAGCCTTCGAAAATCCGCGCGGTGACGCGACGGCGGTCAAGAGTATGCCAACCAGTCGAGGTGAACCATGAACGAGCCACGCAGAATCGTGATCATTGGGGCAGCGGGCCGGGACTTCCACGACTTCAACGTCCTCTACCGCAACGATCCAAGCGTGCGGGTGGTGGCCTTCACCGCCACCCAGATCCCGGACATCGCCGGCCGGGCCTACCCGGCCGAACTCGCCGGTCCCAATTACCCTGACGGCATCCCGATCCTCGATGAGACAGAACTGACCGATCTCATCACCCGGGAGCGCGTGGATGAGGCGGTGTTCGCCTACTCCGACATCACGCACGAGAACGTCATGCACCTTGCCTCGGAAAGCCTTGCTGCAGGGGCGCGCTTCGTGATCCCCGGAGCGTCCGAGACGATGCTGAGTTCCACGAAGCCGGTGCTCGCCGTCACGGCCGTACGCACGGGCGCCGGAAAGTCGCAGACAACACGTTACATAGCGGGCCTTCTGCAGGAGATGGGTCTCCGGGTGGTGGCCGTGCGCCACCCCATGCCCTACGGCGACCTCGCCGCCCAGGCCGTGCAGCGCTTCGCCACTGTTGAGGACCTCGACCTGCACCGCTGCACCATAGAGGAACGGGAGGAGTACGAGCCGTACCTCGTGAACGGCTTCGTCATCTACTCCGGCGTGGACTACGAGCGCATCCTGCGCCAGGCGGAGACGGAGGCGGATGTCATCCTGTGGGACGGAGGCAACAATGACATGCCGTTCTACAAGCCCGATCTGCACATCTCCGTCGCCGACCCGCTGCGCGCCGGTGACGAGACGCGCTACCACCCGGGCGAGGCCAATCTCCGCATGGCGGACATCGTCATCATCAACAAATGCGATTCCGCCACCGCGGAGCAGATCGCGGCCGTCGAGGATGCGGCACGGAGGGCCAACCCGGGGGCGAGAATCATGCTGACCGAGAGCCCGGTCACCGTCTCGGACCCCGACGCCGTCCGCGGGCGCCGCGTCGTCGTCGTCGAGGACGGGCCCACCCTGACACACGGCTCCATGTCGTGGGGCGCGGGTCTCGTGGCGGCGCGGGCGGCCGGAGCCGCCGAGATCGTGGACCCCAGCCCATCGGCAGTGGGCTCGCTGGCCGACACCTACCGGAAGTACCCGCACGCCGTGGGCGTGCTTCCCGCGATGGGCTACAGCGACGCCCAGATCGCCGACCTCGCTGCCACCATCGAGGCGGCGGATGCCGAGGTCGTCGTGTCCGGGACGCCCATCGACCTCACGCGGGTACTCACCGTGTCCAAGCCGATCGTGCAGACCGCGTACGACCTGCGGGAACGGGAACCGGGTGCACTCGCGGAGGCCGTGAGCGAGGTGCTGGAGGCGACCATGCAGGGGGTCTCCGCCGGCCGCTAGGAGCAATGCCGTCAACCTGGGGTTTTGCTTTCGGGTTCAGGGGTTGTTGTCGGCGTGTGGTGGGGTGGGGCGACGGAGCTTCCGGCAAGAGATGCAACGACCAAGATGCTTCCACTTCCCCGGGAGCTCCGTTGTCTGATCGTTGTGCCATTGAGCGCGTTGTCCGTGAGATCCTTGTCGCCCAGGGGTCTGGAACCGGGCGGCTGGGGGACTTCGCACTTCGTCTTGCCGCTTGCGTGGTGTCGCTGGGGAACTTGGGACAGCCTCCGGGGTCTGGTACAGGGTGGCTGGGGAACTCGGCACCTCGTCTTGCCGCTTGCGTGGTGTCGCTGGGGAACTTGGCACCCCGTCTTGCCGCTTGCGTGGTGTCGCTGGGGAACTTCGCACCTCGTCTGCTACCCCGAGGCCGCTTCTTGGGGAACTTCAGACCTCGACTTCGGAGTGCGATGTTCCCCAGCAGGTCTCAGGTTCCCCAGCGCGCCGCCCAGACGGGGTCTGAGGTTCCCCAGTTCCCGCCAGATCGTCCTGAATGGGGTCCAGGTTTCCCCCGCGGCGGCGGTGTCCGGCCGGGTTCGCAGCGTGAGGGCGCACGTTCGTCACATCGGGGCGCACGAACGTCACATCGGCGAAATCGGGGCGTACGTTCGTCACACGATGGCTGGCGTTCGTCACGATGGCGCAGTGACGTCACTGCGCCATGGTGACGATCGTGCGCCCTCAGCATTCTGCGTGTGACGTTCGTGCGCCATGCCGTGACGAACATGCGCCCTGGTGTGACGATCGTGCGCCCAGGCGGCACGGGTTAGGGAGGGGCGTGACGATCGTGCGCCCTCTTGTGACGTTCGTGCGCCACGGCGGCGCGGGCTTGGGAGGGGTGTGACGAACGTGCGCCATGGTGTGACGATCGTGCGCCACGGCGGCGCGAGCTTGGGAGGGGTGTGACGAACGTGCGCCATGGTGTGACGATCGCGCGCCCTCATGTGACGTTCGTGCGCCCAGGCGGCACGGGTTCGGGAGGGGTGTGACGAACATGCGCCCCGATGTGACGCTCGTGCGCCCCCACCCCACGGCCCGCCGACAACAACCCTTGAACCCTCAAGCAAAACCTTAAGTTGACGGTATTGGCCCTAGGCCGCCGCGCCGGCCGCGATGGTGGAGAGCCCGGCAAGAACGGCGACGACTGCCGCGCCCCCGAACGCGAGCAGCCAGAAACGCGTCACCAGTGCGGCGAACTCGCGGAATTCCGCCCATGGCAGGTAGTCGAGGCTGGTGAATGAACCTTCCACCCGCACGTCGAGGCCGAGATCTCTCGCGATCAGCGCCGCCCGAAGCGCGTGAAAGTTCGACGTCACCGCCAGTCCCGGAATACCGGAGTCCCAGGCAGGGTCCGCCGCGAGCACCTCGGCGGAAAAACGGAGGTTCTCTCGCGTCGTCGTCGATCGCGACTCGATGGCGATGAACTCCTCAGGGAGACCGAGCCCAATCCCGTGCTCTGCCATGGCCTCGGCCTCGGGACGCGGCTCGTCGTACCCTTGGCCACCGGACATCACTACCGGGATCTCATTCCCCGCCGCGCGTTCACAGTTCCAGAGCCGTACCGCGAGCGCCACGCGGCGTGCGAGCAGCGGCGAAACCTCACCGTGCTTGAGTCCGGCTCCGAGCACGATGATGAAGCGCGGCGATTCACGGGCCGGGCGACGCGCGTAGACACCCTGGGACACGAGGAACGTCAGGAAGAGGGCGCCGAACCAGCCGAGCAGCGCGAAAGCGACCACCGGCACGACTGGCCACGTCATTCGGCACCTCCGTCACGATTCCTGGGATCGCAGTCTAGGCGCCGGCCCTGCGACGAACCGCCCGCGTCCCTGCGACGAACCGCTGGCGTCCCGTGATCCGCCGCACACGGATCGACCCCCTCGGGACGCGGTGGCCGCCCTAGTCTGGGCGCATGACAGACGCCGGGCAACCACCTCCCGTTCCGGCTCGGCCCACGCCGCCCACCGGCGGCACTGGCGACACCGGCGGCACTGGCCGCGCTGGCGGCGCTGGCGGCACCGCCGCGAATCTCGACCCCAACCGCTGGAGGATCCTCGCACTGCTCGGTTCCATCCAATTCATGCTGTTGCTGGATGCCACCGTGGTCTCTGTGGCACTGCCGCCGATTCAGCGCGATCTTGGCTTCACGCAGGAGGGGCTTTCCTGGGTGCTGAACGCCTACGTTCTATCGGCCGGAGGTTTCCTGCTGCTGGGCGGCCGCCTCGCTGATGTCTTCGGGCGGCGGCGGATGTTCCTCGTGGGCATGGTGGCCTTCGGTCTCGGCTCGCTGTTCGCGGCCCTCGCCTGGCAGCCCGCCGTGCTCATCGGAGCCCGGTTCGTTCAGGGCTTCGGCGAGGCCTTCGCTGCGCCGGCCGCACTCGGCATCATTGCCGTGCTCTTCTCCGACCCGTTCGAACGCATCCGCGCCCTGTCGATCTGGGCGGGGCTCGCCGGCGCCGGCGGCGCGGCCGGGTCGGTGGTCGGCGGGTTCGTCACGTCCTTCGCCTCGTGGCACTGGCTCTTCATCATCAACATCCCGATCGCGGTCGCCGCGTTCCTCGGAGTGTTCAGGCTCGTGAAGAGGATTCCCGGCGACGCCCGGCAGCCCCTCGACGTCGGCGGCGCCATCACCTCGACGGCGGCGATCGGCCTGGTCATGGTGGGCGTCCTCCAGGCGGTCCACGTGGACGTCAGCTCGCCGCGCGTGATCGTGCCGATCGTTGCCGGGATTCTGAGCGCCGTCGCCTTCATCTTCATCGAGATCCGTGTCCCCGCGCCGCTCATCCCCAAGGGGTTCTTCTCCGAACCCGTGCGCCGCGCGTCCAATGTGCTTGCCGCACTCGGAGCCGCCGTCTTCGCGTCCTATCCGTTCACGATGACGCTCTACGCCCAGAACGTGCTGGGATACACGCCCCTCATGGTCGGGTTCATGCTTCTCCCGCTGATCGCTGCGCTGGGCCTGGGACTCGTCCTCGGCTCCCGGCTGCTGAAGTCCCGAACCATCAAGGAAATAGCGATTGGCACCGGTGTGATCGCGGCGGCCGGGCTCACGTGGACGAGCTTCGTCCAAGTCGACTCCCAGTACGTGCCCCACATCCTGCCCGGGATGGTCCTCTTCGGACTTGCGATCGGACTCGCCATGCCCGTCCTCACGAACGGGGCGCTCTTCGGGACCACTCCTGCCAACTCATCGCTGGCCTCAGCGATTCAGACCGCGGCACAGCAGGCCGGCTCGGCACTGGGTCTCGCCATCTTCGCAGCCACTGCGACGGCGGTTACGATTCGCCTGGCCGCCGACGGCACCGGCGTCGACGCCGCAGCCACCGCGGGCTACGCCGTCGCCCTACGCTTGGGGGCAGGGGTGTCGCTCACCTCGAGCGTGGCCGCGGCGATCCTGCTGCCGAACATCCGTGCTTCCGACGATCGCGCCACCGCCGGAGTACAGCCGGGCGCCTGAGCGCGTGCTCCGGACGCCTGAGCGCGTGCTCCGGGCGCCTGCGCGACGGCGGACACAGCCGTGCCTGACCCGGGGGCGCACGAACCTCACACAGGCTTCCATGCCCTGGACCCGGGGGCGCACGAACGTCACATCAGGGCGCACGAACGTCACACGCGGAGTGCTGAGGGCGCACGAGGTTCCGAAACCCACTCCGGAGACGCAACATGTCAGCGTGCGGCGGGAATCGGACGCTCAAGCACGCATCTTGCGTCCCCGGAGGAGCCCCGACGGAGCCCCAACGGAGCCCCAGGGGAGGCCCGGTGGAGACCTATTTGGCGAAGGGGCCCTTGATCGGCTCCATCGCGGCAGGGCCCTGCTGCTTGCGGTCGACGATTGAGATCACCAGAGAGATCGCGACGATGGCAGTGATGACCCCGTAGGAAATCGTCAGTGCGATCGTGGGTCCTACCGTCACGAACGCGAAGTAGATCGCGGTCATCATCGCGTTTCCGAGCGCGTTCCCGATGCGCTCGGCCGTCTGCTTGACACCGCCGGCCACGCCACCGTCTTCGACGGGGATGTCGAGAACGGCGATGGTCTGGTTCGGAGATCCCATGGCGCCGTGTCCGAAACCCATGACAGAGAGCGGCAGGATCAGCCACCAGTAGGAGATCCCGAAAATCTCGATCAGCCACGCCGTCCCGACGGTGAGAACGATCGCGACCATGAAGACGGCGATCGCTGAGACGATCAGCGAGCGTCCGTGCCGCATCACTTTGCCTCCGGCCCACATCGCGAACACTCCGGAAAGGATCGCCTCCGGCAGTGACACGAGTGAGGTGTCGAGAGCGCTGGCCCCGAGTCCTCCCTGGAGGAAGAGAGCCAGGATCGCGAAAATCGAGGTTGTGCCGATGAACATCGTGCCCGTGATGGCGGTCTGGATCGTGAAGTTGCGGTAACCGAACAACTTCATGTCCACCATCGGGGCGCGACCGCGCTTCGCATAGCGTCGCTCCCACGCCACCCAGGACACGAGCACGACGACGCCGGCCGGAAGCAGCAGCCAACCCCACCATGTCTTCAGCATGAACGGCATCATGATGCAGAGAATGGCGATGACCAGCATCAGTGCCCCGACCGGGTCGAGGTCAACCGGTTGGCGGACCGTGGGTCCCGCCGCACGCTGTGCTCGACGTCGGCGCTCCGTACTGAACGGCATCCAGATGAAGGCAGCCCACACGGCGAAGATGCCGAGGACTCCGTTGAGAAGGAAGGCCGCCCGCCAGCCCGTCGCAGCGCCGAAGATCTCGATGATGACACCGGTGAGCAACGGGCCCAGGGCCACGGACCCGGAGACCACGACTCCCATCATCGCGAACGCCTTCGCGCGTTCCTCCCCCTGGAAGTAGGTCAGGATCATCCCGTTCACCTGCGGCGAGTTGAGGCCCGCCCCGAGACCCATGAACAGGCGTGCGATGTTGAGCCAAAGCGCATCGGGCGCCAACCCGGCCAGCACTGAAGAGAGCGTGAAGATCACCAGTCCGATGACGAACAAGGTACCCCGGCCCAGCACGTCACCCATGCGTCCGCCCGGAACGAGCACGACGCCGAACGCGAGGGCGTAGCCGGCCAGAACCCACTGGATGTCGGTGTCGCTCGCTCCGAGCCCGATCTGGATCGAGGGCAATGCGACGTTCACGGCCGAGATCGCCATCAGCGTCATGGTGAGGGGCCCAAGGAGAGCTACCAGTAGCTTCCGACGGTCGAACACCCTGTCAGTTCCCTCGACACGAATGACATCACGTTCAGGTACCGGCATATGGCTATTGTCGATCCGGAGCCACCTGCGAATTCGCGGTTTCGCCAATGCCGTCCGTCACCTTGTAATACGCGCCTTCGCGGAACGATCGCCGCGTCACCTCACCAGCAGCACCACCGCGGAGACCACTGAGGCGCCCAGCGCGAGGAGTTCGAACGCGCGCTGGCTCAGCACGTTTGTCAGACGGGTGCCGATGAAGGCTCCGAGCAGCACCACCGGGACGAGCGCGAGATCGAGAAGCAGCGTACTCTTCGGAAACAGGCCGAGCGCGGCACTGAACGGCACTTTCGTGACGTTCACGATGAGGAAGTACCAGGCGCCGGTGCCCACGAACGCTTTCTTGTCCACCCCCGCGGCGAGAAGGTAGAGCGTCATGACGGGCCCTGCGGCATTCGCGGTCATGGTGGTGAACCCCGCCGCCGTGCCGTAGCCGGCAGAGGCGAGGTGATGCCGCCGCGGCGCACGCTCCGGCGTCACTCGCCGGGTGGTACGCAGCCGCAACACGATCTGCATGATCACGAAGAACGCGAGGATGGCGCCGATCGAGCGGCGCAGCACGTCGTCGTCGACGACCCGGAGAAACAGCGCTCCCAGGGCAATCCCAGGAATGACGTACGGCAGCAGGCGTCGCAGCAGCACCCAGTCACCGTGTTCGCGATAGCGCCATACGGCGACGACGTCGCCGACGATCAGCAGCAACAGCACTGCCGCCGTCGATTCCTTGGCCGGCATGACGAGCGCGAAGAGCATGACCGCGAGCACCCCGAAGCCGGAGACCGAGGTCTTCGAGATGCCGACGATCAGCGCCGCAATCACATACGCCGCGACTTCCCACATGAGACGAAACAGTACGCCGCCCCAGGCGGAAAACATTGCGACACGTAGGCTCGTCCCATGCAATGCGAGTACTTCGACGCGGGCCTCTGCCACTCGTGCTCACGCATGGGTGAGCCGTACGCGCAGCAACTCGCCATGAAGGACGCCCGCGTCCGCGGGGTCCTCTCGCCCTTGGGCGCGATTCCGTGGGACGAACCGGTGGCCTCGCCGGAGTCGGGATTCCGCAACAAGGCGAAACTGGTGGTCGGCGGCACGTCCACGTCCCCGACGCTCGGCATCCTCAATGCCGCCGACCGCGGCGTCGACCTCTCGCGCTGCGGCCTCTACCTCCCGGGAATCACCGCCACGATCCCCCGCCTGGCCGCGTTCGTCTCGCGCGCGGGTCTCATCCCCTACGACGTCCCCGCACGCCGAGGGGAACTCAAGCACCTTCTGCTGACGGAGACCCCCGACGGCGAATTCCTCCTCCGCCTCATCCTCCGCTCCCAGGACCAGCTCCCGGCGGCCCGCGCGGAACTGCCCCAACTTCTCGCAGAAGTGCCCGGAATTGAAGTGGTCTCCGCCAACCTTCAGCCGGAGCACAAGGCGATCATCGAGGGCGACGACGAGGTGCCCCTCACCGAGCGGACCACCGTGCCCTTCCGCCTGGGCAGCGTCACGCTTCATCTCGGGCCGCGCGCCTTCTTCCAGACCAACACGGAGATCGCGGCGGCGCTCTACCTGACCGCCCGCGGATGGCTCGATGGCGTCAGCGGCCGGATCGTTGACCTCTACTGCGGGGTCGGCGGATTCGCGATGCACCTCGCAGCGCCCGGCAGAGACGTGCTCGGCATCGAGGTATCGCCGGAGGCGGTCGCTGCGGCGCGGCGCTCGGCCGGGGAACTGCGCGAGCGCGCCGCTTCCGCGGGCGAACCCGTCGGGCGCGTCGATTTCATCGCCGGTGACGCGGCCGATCTCGGGCGGGCCGCCGGAGTGGTCCCGACGCTGGGCGAGATGGGCGCCGTCGTCGTGAACCCGCCGCGGCGCGGTATCGGTGCCGGCCTGGCCACACACCTGGAGCGCTCGGACGTACCAACGGTGCTCTACTCCTCCTGCAACGTGGAATCGCTCGCCCGCGACCTCGCGCACATGCCCTCGCTGCGGCCCGTGCGCGCGCAACTATTCGACATGTTCCCCCAGACAGCGCACCACGAGGTGATGGTACTGCTCCGCCGCGACTGAGGGTCCCGTGTTATGCGGTTCCCGGGCTCCGTGCGGTTCCCGGGCTCCGTGCGGTTCCCGCGCCCCATGCGGTTCCCGCTACTCCCCTGTGTCCTCGGCGGAGTCTGCCCAACTCGCAGCGGTTCCGGTGCCGCGCTGTGCGTCACGGAGGAAGCGCTGCGGGACGGCGGCAATCCGGCCCGGGCTCCAGGGACGGGTCCAGCCGCCGAGGTCGAGGATGTGCGAGACCATGTTCGCCGTGAATCCCCAGACGAAGATGTCCCCCATCGTGAACGCAGGCCCGCGGTAGCCACCGGGCAGCGCCGCGAGCAGTCGGTTCGCGGGGTCCGCCATGTCTTCGACGGCGAAGCGATGCACCGCAGCCACCTCCCCCGGATCTCCGACCCCTATGGGGGCCGTCCCATCCCACGTCCCGACGACGGCGGAGACGTCGAAGTAGGAGACCGCCACCCGCGATACCGGAACCGCGGCGTGCGCCACGACCTCCGCCGGATCGAGAAGGATCTCCTCCTGCGCCTCGCGCAGCGCCGCGTCGATCTCGGTCTCGCCGGCCTCGAGCTTCCCCCCGGGGAAGGCGATCTGGCCCGGGTGATGCCGCAGGTTGGCGGCCCGCTCCACGAATGTCAGGTCGGGCCGGTTCGCGTCCGAGAACAGGACCAGCACCGCCGCCTGCCGTGACGGCTGCCTGGAGGATGGCGGGGCGCCGCCTCGCACACCGGGAGGCTCCGGAATCGTGGCGGAGTTGTGGGGAGTGGCGAGACCGGCCGCCGTGGTCGGCTCGCCGAGCGCGGCGAGGAGCCGGCGGATGCGGGGG